>DATDPZ010000347.1:0-24657 GCA_035292525.1 Chitinophagaceae bacterium | reverse complement strand
GATCGCTTCCATATCGCTCATCAGTACATCTGTATTATTTCCATCTACTTCAATGATCAGGTGGGCTTCTATATCATCCGAAATCTGTACAGCGCTGCTATCAACAAATTTACTGACTATCTTTAAAGCACTTATTTCTACAAGTTCCATTGCACTGGGTACAAGGCCTGCCCTGAAGATGGCATTCACCGCTTCTCCTGCCTGCTCCAGTTTTTTAAAAGGAACCAGCATCAGCAAATCAAATTTCGGATGTGGGATTAAACGCAAAACTATTTTTGTGACAATGGCCAATGTTCCCTCGCTGCCAACTATCAATTGCGTCAGGTTGTAACCAGTAGAATTTTTCAACACATTAGCGCCTGTCCAGATTATTTCTCCGGTTGGTAAAACAATTTCAAGGTTCAATACATAGTCTTTTACCACGCCATACTTTACTGCTTTGGGGCCACCACTGTTTTCAGAAATATTTCCGCCGATAAAACAAGAACCGCGGCTGGCAGGGTCTGGCGGATAGAATAATCCTTTTTCTTTTACTGTTTGCTGAAGCACTTCGGTGATGACACCGGGCTCTGTGGTTACCTGAAGATTTCTTTCATCAATATCCAATATTGAATTCATCCTTTCGGTGGAAAGTAAAACGCCTCCAAAGAAAGGTAAAGCGCCACCACTAAGACCAGTGCCGGCGCCTCTTGGTGTAACCGGTATCCGGTTGGCATTGCAGATTTTCATAATGGAACTGATCTCTTCTGCTGTCCTGGGTTTTATCACTATTTCCGGTAAAAAGTGAAGATTCTCCGTTTCATCATGTGAATAATGCTGAAGCGTTTCTTCATCAACCATTACAAATTTTTCTCCAACAATATTTTTTAAAGACTGAATGTGCTCTGCTTTCAGGTTATTCAGGACAGATGTGTGCATATAGAATTATTATTCTGAGCCGCAAAAGTCGTATAAATCATAAAAGAATAAAAATCAAAATCAGTAAGGGTGCATTCCGATTTGTCGCATCTTCAACTAGTGTTAGCCCCTATCCCCAAAAGGGGAGCCACAGTTTTAAAGTTTGATAATCCCCTTTTGGGGATAAGGGCAAAAAGAGACAATTGGAATGCACTCATCAGTACCCCGGATTCCTGAGCGAGGGGCACATACTTTGTTTTTTGTTGCCGAGGTAAGAATCAAAGAGGCCTTCTTTAATCAGGGAAAATTCAAATGCGCCTCTTCCGTTATTAAAATTTTTAAGGGTGGACATGGTTGCATCATAAGTAAACGTGGCTTTTATATCTGTCCATTGCAAACCAATCATGGGTATAAAAGCGTCTTTCAGGCGGTAATAAACTCCGGCGATCATTTGGTATTCGCCATCACCGGACAAATTATAATGTGCATTTAAACCACCCACCAATTCAAATGATTTAGCCTGTGTGCTGTAATATAAGTTTGGATTAACCAGCCATTGCCTGTTTATTAAAAAACTTCCATTCAGAAATCCGGTATGACGAACTGACACCCGGTTATCAACACCGGAAGTTTGATTAAAAAATGATTCTCTTGGCCTGTTCACGTGTTGTGCAGCGTAGCCTGCGTTAAGATAAATTTTATCATTGGGGAAAAAAGCATAATTAAGTCCCAGTTGAATATCCAGGTAGCTGATATTATTATTATCCAGGAATACCGAAGTAGGAAGTTTGTTATCAAAAAACTTACCATCAAACTGGTCAGGAAATTTCAGATTGGTTACATTGATCTGTTTATTAGCCCAGCCCACATTAAAACCAGCGCTAACCAGGCTTCCTGCATCAATCAATTGATGATATGCAAGCGAACCATATACTTTAGTAGAAGTAAGATTACCGCTGCCGGCCACATCACGCAGAATATAACCTCCGGCTCCTAACCATCCGTTTTCAAACTGATTTCTCATCACCTGTACATCTCCAAATGCACTCATTGTTTTATACGGAACAGTCATTACACTGGACCATTGATTACGGAAATTAACCCCAATCCTGTAATCGCCATCCGGAATAAAACCTGTATTGGCCGGGTTAGTCGTCAATGGTGAATTCATGAATTGAGAAAAATGAAGATCCTGGCCCTTCAGGGAAATCACCAATAATAAATTCCAGATTCCAAATAATATTTTCAAACCATTTTTCATTTTCAAATTAAGCTGAATATAAATGAACTTTTACCTGATTAACGTGATATCGCCTTTTTTAGTTGCTCTGGTACCATCAAAAAACTCCGCTTCTATTGTATAAGCATATACATCCATCGGTTGTAATACGCCTTTGTATTTTCCATCCCATCCGATCTGCCGGTCATTGGTTTCAAATACTTTTTGTCCCCATCGGTTCCAGATTATGAATTTCAATTTAACCACTCCAAAACTGCGAACAAAAATTTTGCTGTTAATATCCCCGCTGTTTGGTGTAAATGCATTGGGCACATCTACAGCAGGCAGGATAATTGTTTTTACCTGCTGGCAATAAGTATCCGAACATCCTGCTGCATTAGTAGCTACCAGACAGGCATCAAATGTACCAGTTGTATTATAAAGATGAGTAATCGGAGTTCGTGAAGTTGTCAGCAGGCTATCGCCATCTCCAAATAACCATTTAAATCTTATTGCATCTGCTGATGCAAGATTAGTGAATGTAATGCCGGTGTTTTCTACCGGGGGATCAGGTGCAAAACTGAAATTTGAAACCGGGTTATTGTAAACATTAATCGTCACCCTGGTCGTGTCAGTTAAATTACAGGTATTGGGATCATTTGCGATTAATGTTATTGTATAGGTTCCTGCTATGGTATATAGATGTGATGGATTAGTAGAAGTAGAAGAAGTTCCATCTCCAAAATCCCAAATGAATGTCTGCCCGGCAATAGAAGTATTAGTAAATGCTGCGGTGTAAGGCACACATCCGCTTGGCGGAGTTGTAAACTGAGCTTTTACTTGTGGAGCAATGCTGATGGTCTTTACAACAGAGTCAAGGTAATTGCAGTAAGACGTATCCCGTAAATATAATTTTACAATATAAGAACCGGGTGATGCATACGAATGAAAAACAGGGGCGGTTCCTGTAATTATAGAAGGAGACCCATCTCCAAATTCCCATCGGAAGGACTGGTTAGTAAAAGGTTTTGTGACCGGAGCAACAGATAAATTATCAAACCGGTATTTTAAAGAATCGCAGGACGCCAGCTTTACCGGATTAAAATCAATTGAAGCAATCAGGTCTCCCACCCTGATATTAATATAGGCTGTATCCCTGATATTACAGGTAGTAGAATCTTCAGCAATCAGCATTACCTTATAAAGGCCGGCAAGATTATAAGTGTGTGAAGAATTGGGAACATTGGTTACAAGAACAGGTGAGGCATCGCCAAAATTCCAGTAATAAGTAACTGCATTTGCAACGGTGTCTATAAAATCAACCGTTAAAGGAACACAGCCGGTAGTATCTCTTAACACCCCATTAATGGAAGAAACAAACCCTGCATTTACACCGGAAAAATCAAATGAAATTTTTATCATGCCCAGGTTGCATCCCTGTGTGGGAGCTGCTCCATTATTGGGAAAAGCCACTCCGGGAGTGGTTGGAAAAACGGCGCCTCCGCCACAATTAGCACAGACCGCCTGGTAAATGACTCCCTGCTGATCAAACCGGCTTGTTCCTCCATCTACATGATCTGCAAACCCACCTGTTTGTCCAAAAAAACTACCGAATAACTGAGAAGCGGCATTTTTTTTCAATACAAAAAAATAAAAATCACTTCCATCAGTTACACTTTTTATGGCATCTGAAGTAACGGGCATTCCCGTAGTTGAAGAAGAATTATAAGGATTGGATGCTGGCCTGATATCTCCACCCCAACCGGAAACATAAACATTCTCACAGTTATCAACCAGGAATGCAGTGATTGAAATATTAGGAGTGGATGCAGGCCGCCCAAATGTAGTAGAATAAATATAATCTGAAAGATCAGGTTGAAGTTTTGCAATAAACTGCGGTGCGCCTGTATTGCTGAATGCAGCATTTCTCAGCGGCCATGCGCCACCGGTTTGACCGGTAACATAGGGAAATCCAAATTTATCAAATTGAATTCCATAAACCTGGTCTGTACCAGAAGTACCTAAATAAGTGGAACTTAACAGCGAATTCCCATTATTACTTACAATAGAAACAAAGCCGTCTATTCCTCCCTGGTTTGCAGTACCGATAGTGCCGGCCGTATTGCCGGGAAAATTGGTACTGGCAGTGCCACCAGCTACATATATATTATCGTTGGGAGCTAATGATAAAACATAAGCGGCATCATCGGCATTACCGCCCAGGTAACTGGCAAAAATTAAAGAATTGACACCGGGATCCATTTTTAAAAGAACTCCATCCTGGCTACCTCCACCAAAAACTGTTTGAAATGCACCGCCAGTTACGGGAAAGTTTACTGAACGACTACAGGAAGCAACATAAATATTTCCGCTTCCATCCAGGATCACCTCGCTTCTTCCATCGTCACCATAGTTTTGCTGTAAAGATGCAACACCGTTTCGGGTTGGATTAATATTCACTCCATCATCACCGGTGCCGCCAATTTTTTTTGATCCTAACAAGGCTGTTCCGCCTGCATTGAGTTTTGTTACCACAATATCGTATCCTCCTCCGGTACCTAATACACCGGCACCTGTTGTAGGATAGTTCGAAGAATTACTGCGACCGGCAATGACCAGGTTTCCTGCTCCATCCACAATCAAACTATGAGGCTGTTCTTCGCCTGAGCCACCTATATAAGTGGCATATATTCTGGAAGTGCCGTTGGGTGATAATTTAATAATACTGATATCTGAAGGCGGTTGTCCGCTTCCTCCTCCATAAGTTGTTTGAAAAGCTCCTGTAGAGACAGGAAACCCGGATGCATTATTGATCCCACCGCCATAAAAACTTCCATCCGGGCCATAAGTGGCGGTATAGCCCCAGTTATCACCCGTACTTCCTGAAAAAGATACAAAAATTAATGTAGGATCTATAATAAGCACTTCACTTGCATTATAATTTCTGATATCAAATCTTACTTCATTTCCCTTTAAAATATACTTACTGGAAACCTGTTTGCGTTGATTATTTTCATATTGGTATGTAAAAGGATCCATTTCTTTTACTTCGCCAACTGATGTTTTTACCAGCAATTCTTTATTTTTTATTTCCAGTTTATCGGCACCGGTATATTTTAAAGCAATCTTCTTAAGATCGGCGCCGGGTTTTACCACAATGTCATATTTCATTCTTCCATTTTCTGTATAATACCTGACATCCACATTCGGATAAACATTTTTTAACGTAACCCCCTGGTATATTTTACAGTTTGCTGCCCATTTCGATTGATCGTTTCCAATAAAATAATTATTATAATAAGTTTGGAGTTTATCCGGAATAATTTCATAATGAGGAGAAGCATCCAGAAAATCTACATGGTAAGCATGAGACCGGAGAATAAGCGAAGATGATTTACCATTAGGAATTACCTGGTGACCTTTGATTACTTCCTGGAGTTGTTTCAGATCATTTTCATTGTGCTGAAGTACGGTAAACCCGGATGACCTGATAAAAAAGTTACCGGCAGGAATATCAGATTTAAATTTTACCTGATCATTCCACTGCCCTTTATTTTCAATAAACTCAATATTTCCTGTTTGTGCATGAAGTGTTGTTGTTAATAAAGCTAATATCAGGGCTATGTGGTAGTTGCGGATCAATATTATATTTTTTCTAATTTACTCAAAAACTGTGAAAGAGGGATTGAAAACTTGTGTTAAGAAATTTTGCTCCATGCTGTTTTTTCTTCCTGCAATATTAAAAAGTTTTTTAACCGCAAATTTCCGGCCGAAATCAATTCTGGATCCTGTTCTAATATTTCGTATGCAAAATTCTTAGCTACATCAAGTAAAAGCCTGTCTTGGACTATATTAGCCAGACGAAAGTTTAAAATACCACTTTGCCTGGTACCCTCGATATCGCCGGGTCCCCGCATATCCAGATCTTTTTCTGCAATTACAAATCCATTGTTGGTGGAGGTCATTATTTTCATTCTTTCCCTGGCGTCATTTCCGATGTCGGCTGCGGTTAATAAAATGCAATAACTTTTTTCAGCGCCCCGGCCCACCCTGCCTCTTAACTGATGCAGCTGAGAAAGACCAAATTTTTCTGCGCTTTCAATAACCATCACCGAAGCATTTGGCACATCTACACCAACTTCTATCACTGTTGTTGAAACCATAATCTGTGCTTCTCCTTTTACAAACCGCTGCATATTCGTGTTTTTTTGTTCAGTTTTTTGTCGCCCATGTACCATACTTATAAAATAAGCAGGTTCAGGAAACCATGCTTTCACATTTTCATAACCTTTCATCAGGTTTTCATAATCCAGTTTATCACTCTCCTCAATCAATGGAAAAACAATATACACCTGTCGTCCTTTTGCAATTTCATCTTTCAGAAAATTCATCACCTGGTGTCTCTTGTTTTCAAAACGATGCACAGTGGTAACCGGTTGCCGCCCCGGCGGCATTTCATTGATCACACTATAATCAAGATCTCCATAAGCCGTCATAGCCAGTGTTCTTGGGATTGGTGTTGCTGTCATTACTAAAATATGTGGTGGGGTTTCATTCTTTTCCCAAAGTTTTGCCCGTTGTGCCACGCCAAATTTGTGTTGCTCATCCACAATTGCCAATCCCAGATTATTAAACTGTACTTCTTTTTCAATCACGGCATGTGTACCTGTTAAAATATGTAATGTGCCGTCGGCCAGTTTTTTATGTATCACTTTTCTTGCTGCAGTTTTTGTTGAACCGGTTAACAGTTCCACCTCCACTGACATTTTCCCCAATAAAGCAGAAATACTTTTGAAATGTTGCTGTGCCAACACTTCGGTAGGTGCCATGAGGCAACTTTGAAATCCATTGTCAACAGAGATCAGCATAGTAAGTAAAGCCACTATTGTTTTACCACTTCCTACATCACCTTGCAGCAAGCGGTTCATTTGTTTGCCGGAAGCAGTATCCATTCTTATTTCTTTGATGACCCTTTTTTGTGCCCCTGTCAGTTCAAAAGGAAGGTGTTCCTTGTAAAAAGTATTGAAATAATCTCCCACCTTGCTAAACAATACCCCTTTGGACAATTGTTTTCTTTCCGATTTTATTATTGCCAGTCGAAGTTGAGAAAGAAAAAGCTCTTCAAACTTTAATCTTTTTACAGCAGCTTCGTACTCCATAAAATTTTCAGGAAAATGAATTTGTACATAAGCACGGTACCTGCTTATTAATTTTAATTTTTCCAACACAGATGCAGGCAGGTTTTCGGTTAATTCTTTCTCGTTCATTAACCGGATCAGCGCTGCCGTCAGTTTCCCGATCTGTCTGCCACCTAGTGCTTTCGATCTTAATTTCTCTGTAGTGGAATAGATAGGTTCCAGAAAAAATTTACCTTCCGGTTTTTCCTCTGTAAAAATTTCCATTTCAGGGTGAAGTATCTGCGGATGTCCCTGGAAAAAACTTACTTTACCGAAAACAAGATATTGTTTTCCGGGCTGTAAACTTTTTTGAAGCCAGTTGATTCCCTGAAACCAGGTAAGTTCCAAAAAACCGCTTTTATCTTTTAATTGTGCCACCAATCGTTTTCCTCTGTTCATCCCAACAGTTTCTATATTTAACAAAATACCTGCTACCTGTATATAATCAGTTGAACTGTTTATTTCACTGATGAGATTTAGCTTTGTTTTATCTACATGCCTGTGAGGAAAGTGATGCAACAGATCATTAAACGTATAAATACTAAGTTCTTTTTTTAAAAGATCTGCCCTTTGCGGACCTACCCCTTTCAGGTACTCAATAGGATTGGATAATATGTTGGCATATTGTGCTATAAGACTGTTTTGAAACAAAAATACTATTCCCGCTTCAAGACTGATGCTAATGATTCAGGAAGAATGAAAAATATTCATTGAAATGCTCCTGTTTTTTTTCTACATTCACATGATAATATTATATCTGGCAAAGACCTGCTTCTATGAACAGTTATTTCTACTTTCTTCAAACCAACCTGACTTTTTCTGACTTTAAATTCAGTTTGCTTTGTTATGTAACTGCTTTTGTACTGACGCTGATATTTATTCCACCGGTCATCTTGATGGTAAAACGATTCAAATTATTTGACCGGCCCAATGCCAGGAAAGTACATACTGTTCCTACTCCTACTTTCGGGGGTATCGCCATTTTTGCCGGTACTGTTTCCTCCCTGGTTTTCTGGTTTCAGTTTAACAGTCATCCTTCCGTTATCGCTTTATTTTTATCCATGCTTGTTATACTTGCGGTAGGAGTGATGGATGATCTTCAGGATTTAGCTGCCCGTTATAAATTCATTATTGAAGCAGGGCTTGCCACCCTGCTGGCAATTTCCGGAATCCGGATCACCAGTTTTGGAGGATTATTTGGTATTTATGAGTTAACTATTATTGCACAATACACCATTACAGTCATTACCATCGTTGGCATTATCAATGCATTTAACCTGATTGACGGAATAGACGGACTGGCCGGCGGTATGGGTTTTATGAGCCTGGTCACATTGGGTATTTTTTTAACCCTGAGCAAAGATCTTAATTTTTCGTTGATCGCTTTTGCGCTGGCTGGCAGCCTGCTTGGTTTTTTATATTTCAATTTTAATCCTGCAAAAATCTTTATGGGGGATACCGGTTCCTTGCTGATGGGCTTTATTACAGCCGTTCTATGTGTGCAATTAATGAAGATCAACGCCATCATTACAGTACCGGTAGTACCTAATATTTATATTTTTACTTTGGGGATAGTAATGATCCCCGTATTTGATGCCCTGCGTGTTTTTGGGATCAGGCTCTGGAACGGACGATCTCCTTTTTCTCCTGATAAAACTCATATTCATCACCAGATCACCAATAAGGGATTCAGTCATGGATTTGCAGCCAGGGTTATTTGTATATTTCATGGCGGAATTCTTTTCCTGGTATTCCTTATGAGAGAGTTGAAACCTGAATTGCAATTGCTGATTCTGATTGTTGTGATGCTGTTGTTTATTTACCTCTTAAGATATATCGGTTTGCTGAAAAAATATTTCCAGCCGGCTCCAACTCCGGTTGAAATAGGTACAGAATAATATTTTTTATGATTTTTTCATCCGATTGAGCAATTCGCCAAAGATTTTTTTCTACTCAATTATTAATCGGTAAATTTAATGATGATCATTATATTGTTTTCCATAATAATAGTAGCCATGGCCTTCGCCGGCATCGCCATTAAACTGCTGGTAAAAAAGAACGGACAGTTTTCCGGCACTTGCAGCAGCAACAATCCTTTGTTGCAAAACGAAGCAGGCACTTGCAGTATTTGCGGAGCAAAACCAAATGAAGCCTGCAAATCTTAAAACAAGATATCCACCCACTTCTTCAGGCTTTCCGAAGTGTAGGTTTTTAAAGATCCTTTGTCATCGTAAATTAAAAAAACTCCCAGGTGTAACTCCCTGTTTTCAGATAGAAACTGTAACGATTTTTCTAAACCCATCACCATAAAAGCAGTGGCATAAGCATCTGCTGTCATACAATCTTCCGCAATTACGCTGGCGCTAAGTAAATTATTTTTTGCGGGGTACCCTGTTTTTGGATCAATGATATGAGAAAATTTCTGACCGTTTTCCACATAAAATTTTCTGTAATTACCGGAAGTGGCCAGTGCTTTATTAAATAATTTTATGACTGCCTGCATTTCTCTTTGTTCAACAGGTTCTTCTATTGGTTTATCAATACCTATCTTCCAGTATTCATGATTGCCTTTATCTCCTTTTGCTATAACTTCACCACCCAGCTCTACAAAATAATTTATAACTCCTTTACTATTCAGGTATGCTGCTATAACATCCACAGCATATCCCTGTGCAATGGCATTAAAGTCAAGCATGATGCCGGGATTTTCTTTTACCAGTTTATTATTCTGAATGCTTACTTTTTTATACCCGATATACTGAAGCAGGTTTTCAATCAGGACACTATCTACCTGTTCTTTTTTTGAAAAACCAAAACCCCATGCATTGATGATGGGAGCTACTGTAATATCAAAAACTCCTGCAGTGCTTTCACTTACTTCCTTTGATTTATTAAATACATTAATGAAATGATCATCTGGTATTACCGTGCTGTCGTTATTATTGATCCTTGAAATAACAGAAGTCGGCAAATAAGTAGAAAGCGATTGATCAATGACTTTTAATATTGAATCTACGGCTGGTTTGAAATCTGATTTTATATCAGTCAATAAAACTATATGATAAGTAGTTCCCTGTGCTTCGCCGGATAATTGAACAATCTTACTCCTGTTTTTATTACAGGTGCATCCCTGAAAAAATACCAGCGATAAGAAAAGCAGAAATAAATATTTCATTTCCGGGAAAAATTTATCGTAGCGGTTTATTTAATGGCAAAAATACAATTATCAAAACCGATCATCCGCCAAAATCATCAAAGGCGATATTATCAGGGGGGACACCTAATTCATCCAGCATTTTAAAAACAGCCGCATTCATCATGGGCGGACCGCAGAGGTAATATTCCACATCCTCCGGCGCAGGATGTTTTCCAAGATACTGTTCATACAATACCTGATGAATAAATCCTGTGAACCCGGTCCAGTTGTCTTCCTGCAGGGGTTCAGATAAAGCAATATGGTATTGAAAATTGGAAAACTCTTTTTCAATATTGCGAAACTGATCCGTATAAAATATCTCCCTTAAAGAACGACCGCCATACCAATAAGACACTTTCCTGTTTCTCTCTTTTTTTGTATGAAAGAGATGAAATAAATGTGAACGCAAAGGGGCCATGCCGGCGCCGCCTCCGATATAGATCATTTCCTTCTGGGTGTCCTTTATATAAAAATCTCCAAAGGGCCCTGATATGTTTACTTTATCACCGGGTTTACAGGCAAAAACAAAAGAAGAGCAAATACCCGGGTTTACATTCATGAACCCTCCTGCCTTTCTATCGAATGGCGGAGTGGCTAACCTGATATTAAGTATGATGATATTTCCTTCAGCCGGATGATTGGCCATGGAATAAGCCCGGAAGATAGATTCCGTGTTTTTCATCTTCAGCTCCCAAATCCTGTACTTGTCATAATCATCATGAAATTTCGGGTCTATTTTATATAAGTCTTTTTTAAAATCAATTTCACAAACCGGTACATCCACCTGTATATAGCTGCCGGGTTTGAAATCCAGGAATTCTCCCTGTGGAAGTTTTACTACAAATTCTTTTATATATGTAGCCACATTATCATTCGAGAGCACTTCACATTCCCATTTTTTTATACCAAAAATTTCTTCGGGTATTTCAAGTTCCATATCCTGCTTCACTTTTACCTGGCACCCCAGACGCCAATTATCCTGTTGCTGCTTACGGGTAAAATAAGGTTTCTCTGTTGTCAATATTTCTCCACCACCGGATAATACCCTGCACTTACACATAGCACATGTGCCACCACCACCACATGCAGAAGGTAAAAATATTTTTTTATTGCCAAGGGTTGTTAGAATAGTGGAACCTGCTTCTACTTCAATCACTTCCTGTCCATTGATAGTTATCTTCACCAACCCGGAGGGTGTCAGCTTTGCTTTTGCATAAAGAATAATTGCGACCAGCAAAAAATTGAAAGTAAAAAAAACGACTATGCTGGAAAAAATGGTTGTTGTATCAAAGAATAATAATTCCATATCAATGATTCAGGTTATTAAATTTTTATTCCCATAAAACTCATAAAGGCAATACCCATTAAACCGGTGATGATAAAAGTGATTCCCAACCCTCTTAACGGTGCCGGCACATTGGAGTATCTTATTTTTTCCCGTATAGCGGCAATGGCTACGATGGCCAGGAACCAACCAACACCAGAACCCAGTCCAAAAACTGTTGCTTCTCCCACAGTGGCATATTGTCTTTCCTGCATAAACAAGGCGCCCCCTAAAATGGAACAGTTAACAGCAATCAATGGCAGGAAAATACCAAGTGCGGCATACAAAGCCGGTACAAATTTTTCAACTACCATTTCTACTATCTGAACAATAGCGGCTATGGTAGCAATAAAAACGATAAAGCTGAGAAAACTAAGATCAACCGTAGCCAGGTCATTTGATAACCAACTTAAGGCACCCGCTTTCAGAATAAAATTTTCAAGCAGGTAACAAACAGGAACTGAAACACCCAATACAAAAATTACAGCGATCCCCAGCCCTACTGCATTTTTCACCGTCTTTGAAATAGCCAGGTAAGAACACATGCCCAGGAAATATGCAAAAATCATGTTCTCAATAAAAACTCCTTTTATAAATGTATTGACGTACTCCATGATAAAAAGATTTTATTTTGTCTCAATTAATTTCGGATTTTTACTTCTTTGTATCCAGATAATAATTCCAACCACGATCAATGCCATGGGTGGAAGAATGGCAAGGCCATTATTAAAATATCCCATTTTATAAGCTGCGTCAGGTACCAATTGATAATCTAAGATGGAGCCGCTGCCAAACAATTCCCTGACCACGGATACAAGAATAAGAATCAGGCCATAACCAAGTCCATTCCCTACCCCATCAAGGAATGCCGGCCATGGTTTGTTGCCCATAGCAAAAGCCTCCAACCGGCCCATGATAATACAGTTGGTAATAATCAATCCAACAAAAACAGAAAGTTGTTTGCTAACATCATACACAAATGCTTTCAATACCTGGTCTACCAGGATGACCAGCGAAGCCACTACTGTTAGTTGCACGATGATCCTGATCCTGGCAGGAATATAATTCCGCATTAATGAAATCACCAGGTTGGAAAATGCACAAACGGCAATGACTGAAATGGCCATCACAACTGAAGGTTTCACTTTTACAGTTATGGCCAAAGCAGAACAAATACCCAATACCTGAACGGTAATGGGATTATTATCATTCAACGGATCTTTTACCAGTTTCCTGTACCTGGCAGAAAGTAAAGGCTCCCGGGGTTCCTTTACTTTTTGCACTTTGGGAATTGTTTCTGTACTCATGTTAAATAATTTTTTACTGGTCAGCAATATTTTTATTGATCGTTTTAAAAAAAGGAATATAATTGGCCAGAGTTCTTTGTATCATTTCAGATACACCATCGCTGGTCACGGTGGCGCCTGACAAAGCATCTACTCCATGTATATTGTCTGAATTTCTGCTCCCTTTAATTACTTTTACAGAAACATAACGTCCCGTTTCATCTAAAATTCTTTTCCCTTTAAATCTTTCCAGGAATGCTTCTGATTCAATTTCTGCACCCAGGCCCGGCGTTTCTGTTTTGTGTCCGAAACTGACTCCGTGTATGGTATTTATATCTTCTTCCAATGCAATAAATCCCCAGACAGGACCCCACAATCCTTTGCCTCTAACCGGAATAATATAATATAATTTGCTTTCTATTTCACAAATAAATAAGGGGAACAATTGCTTGTCTGCATTTCCGGTTCTGGCTTTGTCCAGTTCCTTTTTCAAATCAATATCAAAAGCTGAAACTTCATTTTTCACTACTTCTCCTTTGTTATTTAAGACGACCTGTTCTTTTATATACTGGTTAAATAATTTTTCTGCTTCTTTCACATCGCTTAAAATGCCAACGCTTCTCAGTATATTTTGCATTTTCTCTATCCTGATATTTTTTGCCTGGTAAGGTCCCAGACTGATAGCGGCCATGGATAACAGCACCGCCACGATGACGACCATCACAGAGGAAAAAATAAATATGAATCGATTACTGTTTCTGTTCATACAAATTAAGTTTTTGCCCGCTTTAATCTTCTTTTAATATTTGCTTCTACTACGTAATGATCAATCAAAGGGGCCATAACATTCATAAATAAAATAGCCATCATCATTCCTTCGGGGTAGGCAGGATTAAAGACCCTGATCATGATCGCAAACAAACCAATCAGAAAACCATAAATGAATTTACCGGTATTGGTTTGAGTAGCAGTTACAGGATCTGTTGCCATAAATACAGCGCCGAATGCAAAGCCACCCAGCACTAACTGGTGTAAAGGGCCGATCTGCATCAGCGTATTGGAACCGAAAAGATTAAAAATAAAAGACATGAAGAGGCCGCCGGCAAAGACTGAAATCATGATGCGCCAGCTACCGATTCCGGTATACAATAATATAGCTGCACCCAGCAGGCAGGCCAATGTAGATGTCTCCCCAATTGATCCGGGTATCATTCCTAAAAAGGAATCCATAAAGCCAGGAATTTTTTCTGAAAATCCTGCAGCTGCATTACCTAATGGGGTGGCGCCACTGAATCCATCGGCTATCTGTTGACCTGGTTGCAGAGAAGTATTTATCCAAACTTCATCACCAGACATTTTTGTGGGATAAGCAAAAAATAAAAATGCTCTGGCTGTTAAAGCAGGGTTTAAAATATTCATACCGGTACCACCAAAAACTTCTTTGCCAATGATTACAGCAAAAATAGTTGCCACGGCTACCATCCATAAGGGAATATCTACCGGCATGACCAAAGGAATGAGACTTCCTGTCACTAAAAATCCTTCATTTACTTTATGTTTTCTTATGATGGCAAAGAGAAATTCAATACTTAAACCTGAAACATAGGTGACCACTATGATTGGCAACACTTTCATTAAGCCAAATAAAAAATTATCCAGCAAGCCCGTATCAGAAATACCCAGGGCCAGGTAATGCTGGTATCCCGTATTCCACATACCAAACAACATACAGGGACCCAGGGATAATACAACAATAATCATGGTTCGTTTCAGATCAATTGCATCGCGGATATGTGCGCCAATGGATGGAGTGGTTTCACCGGGAACAAATAAAAAAGTTTCAAATGCATTAAAGGCCGGGTAAAATTTTTCAAGTTTCCCTCCCTTCTCAAAGTTGGGTTTTATCTTATCTAATATTTTCCTGATTGGTTTCATCCAATGATTTTTTTAAATAATAATTGCCCGGCAGCAGCTCCTCTGCTGTTCATTCCTTTTTAATGCAACATGCTTCTTTTCTTTAATGGGAAAAATCTTCCTTATTAACATCATCAGTTTTCGTTTTTCAATTTCTACAGTTTTTCCAGAGGAGACGGATCGTTTTATTTATTATCCCAGTTCTTTTTTAATAATATCAAGGCCTTTGCGGATGATCTGCTGCGATTCGATCTTGGAAGTGCAAACAAACTCGCAAAGAGCAAAATCTTCTTCCACTACTTCATAGATTCCCAGTTTTTCCATCATATCAATATCATCCACCAATATGGATTTTAAAAGTTGTACAGGATAAAGATCCATCGGAAACACTTTTTCATACTGCCCGCTCATGACAAAGGGTCTTTCTTCTCCATGTAAGTTGGTGTTTAAATCATGTTTCTTTTTGGGAAAAAGCCATGAAAAATAAGCCCTCGACATACTTAGTTTATCCAGGCCGGGTTTTAGCCAACCCAAAAATTCCGGTTCATTTCCTTCCGGTATAACCGTTATCTGAGAATCATAAAAACCAAGATAACCATCCATTGAAATTTGCTTGCCTGATAATACATTCCCACTGATAATCCTGCCGGCACCCTCTTTTAATCCGCCGGCACTGATGATCTGTTTTACAGAAGTTCCGGTTATCGTTTTATAATATTGGGGATTTTTTATCAGGGAACCTGTTAAAGCAATGATCCGGGAAGCATCAAATTTTCCCTGTGTAAATAACCTGCCGATGATTAATACTTCCAGGGGATGAATACAGAAGACCACATCCCCTTTATTCACGGGATCAATATGATGAATCTGCACGCCTACATTTCCTGCCGGATGCGGACCTGCTATTTTATTTAACGTAACCCCTTTTGCATTGAAGAATACAGGTGAAGTGGCTGCACCGTCTTTTATGTTTAAGTGAATTTTCCCATCAGTCAGTTTTTGTAAAGCATCAAGACCTGCCTGGAAATCTGCATCGCCATCCTGAAAAATAAAATCAAGATCCGGCGCTAATGGATTTGTATCTATAGCAGAAATAAAAATAGACTTGGGTTTGGCAGCTGGATTGGCTATAGTACCAAAGGGACGCTGGCGAATAAATGGCCAGGCGCCGCTATTCAATAAAATTTCTTTGATTTGATCCCTGTCTGAACTGGCAGGATCCAGTTTATTAAAATGGAGATACCTTATTTCTTTATCAGCAAGAATTTTTATCTCCAGTATTCTTCTTTTCTCTCCACGCATTATTTCCACTACTTCGCCACTGACAGGTGAACTGAACTTAATGGCTTCATTGAATTTATCACAAAACAAGGAAGTACCAGCCAGTACTTCATCTCCGGCATTAACCAGCAGGTTTGGAGTCAGCCCCGTAAAATCGGGTGGCTTAACAGCAACCGTTTCAGGTATAGGCAGCGCCGAAATAGTTTTGACGGCTGCACCAGGCAGGTTAATGTTTAATCCTTTTTTTATTTTTATCACCCCTGACATATCATGTTAAAAATTAAGCTGATAGTTTATTCCAAATTTACACAGTATTCCCGGATTCAATATAAGACAAGATGATGTGAAATTTACATGGAAACTATCCAAAATCTGAATTTTTTTTAAAGAAAGATCAGTATTTTAGTGATCTGAGTAAATCCGGCCAACATTTTTTGTTTATTAAAAATAAAATTTATGGGAAAGGTTAGAAATATTTTACAAACAAAAAGTAATACGATCTTCTCTGTTACTCCCGATACTATTGTTTACAACGCACTGGAAGTAATGTTTGAAAAAAATGTGAGTGCCTTACTGGTGATGGAAAATGAAAACCCGGTTGGCATTTTTACAGAAAGGGATTATGCCCGCAATATTGCCTTGAAAGGAAAATCATCACGGGAGACAAAGATCAGTGACATCATGACAAAAAACCTGATCACGATTACTTCGGATTATACTATTGATGAAGCGATGCGGCTGATGACCGAAAAATTTATACGGCATCTGCCGGTGATGGATGAAAATAAACTGGTAGGCATTATTTCAATCGGCGACCTGGTAAAACACCTGATTGAAGAACAAAAATTTATTATAGGAAGCCTGGAGAATTATATCAGCCATACCTGACCAGCCCTTTTATTCATTAACCCAGTCTGTAATTAAACGGGCAGCTTTTTTTACGTTGGCGCAGTACAGTTTTAAAAAATCATGAGGCAGGGGTTCATGCAAAGGCACACGATAACTTGCCGCTAATGCTTTGGCGCCATCAAAATCAACATAAGATAAACGGGCTGAAAGTTCATCGGTTGGCCTGTTAAAATCCACACCGGGTAAAATAGCTACACCACATTCTTCCAATAACCGTTCACACAACTCTGTGCCATTTTTTATTCCTTTCTTATTCAATTTACCTTTTAGTTTTTCAAAATCAAGAAACAGGTAAAACCCTCCCGTGGGATCATTCACCTGTATATTTCCCTCTTTTAATATCTGCGCAATCTTTTTTCCCAATAAGGCTAATATTTTTCTTACGTGCCATAAATAATTTTCAATTTCAGCACCGCAATTAAAAGCCTGGATAGCTGCATACTGAACAGGAGCACATACCGAAGTATAGGTTTCGCTGGCTACAGCACTCATTGCTTTCAGCATCCAATGCATATTGGGCGGAAAAGAAAAGGTACCCAAACGCCAGCCACCGGCTCCGCACCATTTGGAAAGTCCGGAACTGATAATTGTACCTTCAGGGTAATATTTTGCAATGGAAACATGCTTTCCCTGGTGATGTAATTGTCCATAGATTTCATCAGATAATACATATAAATTGTGCTTCCTGGCAATTTCAGCCAGGGCTTTTATATTTTCTTTCCCGTAAGTAATGCCATCCGGATTTCCCGGATAATTCAGAATAAGCAAATAAGGTGTATTGGGATTCTTTTTACAAAACTCATCTAATTGGTCAGGTAATAATCTCCACTGATGTTCCGGTTTTGTGTGCAGTACATGAATAATGTTTCCTATAATTTTTGCCTGGGGCATATAAGACACCCAACTGGGACTGGGGATAATGACTTCGCCATTAAAAATCATTTGCAGCAAAAAGAGTAATTCTTTGGAACCCGGACCAATGATGACATCTTCTGCCATTCGATCCACTCCGTCTTTTTTCCGGTGAAATCCGGCCACTGCTTTTCGTAATTCCTTTAATCCCTGAACCGGTAAGTACTCTTTTTCCGGGGCATATAAACGCAATGCACTTACAATTTGTTCAGGTACGGGGAATGGCGATTGACCAAGTCCTAATTTATAAACACGTTTTCCGGTAGCTGCAATTTCTTTGCAACGCTGGTTGATCCGGAGCGTTGGGGATTCTTGCAGCCCGATGATATTAGGATTCAGGTAAACGTGACTTTTTTCTTTGCTGTTCTCTGAAGGTTTATTCAAGTCCGACAAGGGGTGGGTGGATAATCCGATCATGAAATATTTGGTTTAATTCATTTTCAAAAAAGAATTTTTCTTCGCCAAAAGCCGGCTTCAGTTCATCCAGCCAGCAGGCATGCTCATCATACTCTGCATAAAAAGGACGTGCCACCCAATCAGGGTTCCGTCCCTGTAAAAAACGAAAGGTCATTATTTTTTTCCCATTCGCTTCTCCCACTCCAAGCATTTGCACTTTGCCTGGTGTTGCACTCATACTGGGGCCTCTCACAGTACGGCAAACTCCACTTACCTGCTGGTAAGCATTTCGGAAAATATTCCAGGCCTCCACTAAAGATACTTTAAAGTAATGTTGGGCGCCGGTATCCCTGGCAACAAACATATAATAAGGAATGCAATTCAGGTTTACCTGTTTTCTCCACATCGCTGACCAGATAGCCGGATCAGCATTGATATTTTTCATTACAGGAGATTGTGTTCTTATCTGTGCTCCCGTTGCCAGTACTCTTTTTATTGCTTTTTTTACTGCTTCAGTAGATAATTCCACCGGGTGATTAAAATGTGCCATGATCGCCAGGTTCTTTCCACTTTTTACAATTCTTTCAAATGTATTTAATGTATCGTCTGCGTCGTCGTCTGTTAAAAATTTATAAGGCCAGTAGCCCAATGCTTTGGTACCGATTCTTATTGTTTGAAGATTGGGAATGTCTGCATCCAGCAAAGCGTCAATGTATTTGGAAAAAATTTTATTTTTCATGATCATCGGATCACCGCCTGTAAACAGCAGGTCTGTTGCTTCTGTATGGGATTGAAAATACTTTATCAGTAATTCAGTCTCTTTCATAGCAAATTTCCATTCCTCCATACCCACGAACTGCGGCCAGCGAAAACAAAAACTGCAATAAGCATGACAGGTTTGTCCCTGGCTGGGAAAAAATAAAACAGTTTCCCTGTACTTATGTTGCATACCCGTCAGCTTTTGCCCTTCAATCATAGGTACATTGTGTTCCAACTGACCGGCGGGATGAGGATTCAACTCTCTCCTGATCTCATTCGCCACTTTTTTTATTTCTTCATTGGTGGCACCGGCATCGAGTACAGCTTCCATTTTTTTATAATGTTGGGGTGTCAGCATTTCTCTTCGTGGAAATGTTAATGTAAAAATCGGATCATCGGGTACCTTGTCCCAATTGATCAACTCATCCACCACGTAATTATTCGACTTAAACGGCAGTACATGGCCTACCACTTCGATGGCTTTAATCTGTTCATCTGTAAGTTTACTGATCTGGGGTATCTGCCTGAAATTATGCAGGGTAAAAGATTTGTAAACACTAGTCTTGTGAATGGCTGTTGCAATCATGTTATAAATATTTTACTGGGTGATTAATTAACAGTTTGGCAAACTGTATTATCTGTTCAAAAGAATCGGAAACAGTACCTGTCTGTAAATCGTGGTATTAGCGTAAAGATAACTTTTACCGTGCTTTAAAAAAAATAAAATTGAGTATGTCTTTTGTTTTTATATTGATATATAAACTCAGATAAAAGAAAATCTGAAATCGAATAATTGAAAATAAATGAATACTAAAATTGAGTTATTGATTCTTACTACTATTCTTCTTTACGAATTCACTGTACTTTTCCATAAACTCTTCATGCTTGTATTTTCCATCTACGGTTTTTTCTTTACCCGTAGTGGCTTTATCTACCAGTTCGAAATAAGCCCTGGGAAATTCATCTGAATAAATACCGGGAATCAGGCCCGCTTTATTAAATGCGGCAAAAAGCGAGAACAACAAAAAAAGTGAAGCAAGGACTATTGAATGATCCCGGTATCCGGTGACCATTTGAATAGCAGTGACCTTGTTACCTTCCACCAGGTCATCTCTTTTCACCACTGCTCCAATGATGAACACAAGCAAAAAGGCAAATGCTGCCATGCCAACCCATTCTGCGTTTTGGGCGGCGAATGGTATCATGATCAGGGAGACCAGAAAAAGGATAATGCTCCCGTGAAAGATAAGACCCAACCAGGCCAATCTTCGATTCCTGGGCACGAGCCGCAGGTAGCGAATGAACAATTTACGGATATAGAAAAAAACAAGCCAGGCGCCTGCTGCGACAAACAGCCATTCAATATAAGGGAAATGGATATAAAAAACCCGGCAGCCAAATATTACAGAAAACAGGATCATGGATGCCAGTTCTGCCAAAGCATACCCGTCTTTCTTTTCTTTCTTTCCAAGTGCAGTGATAAATTCCAACAGGAATATTAATCCAAAAGAAAAAGCCACCCCGCCCATGATTTTTAATCCGTAGCTATTCTGTGCCATGGAAGCAAAGGCGCCCATGATCAGCAGGATAAAAAGTAAAAAGAATAAAGCGTTAAATTTTTTCATTAATTAGGCAAATAAAATATAAAATTGAAATCATGTGTTATAAACCTGTCCATTGCTTTCCATTTATGTACTCCTTCTTCTGCTTCCTTTTTTTGGCAAGCCTGCCATATAATAAATGCCCTGGCATTCAAATCTTGCGTTTCAGTTAAGGTGGAGGGTATGGCTGTTAGTGCCCGGAAAAAATTCCCTTCTTCTGCAATACCATACACTTTGCTTAATACTGCATTGAATTTATTCTGTTCAATAATTTCAGCATAAAAATTGTTTGATAAAGCATTCAGTTGTTTTCCTCCAATACGGGACATGAGCAGGATCAGGTTAAACCGGTAATCTATTGCCTGGTTAAAGCCAAAATTAAATTGTGAAAAATCAACATCTTTTGATTTGGAAAAAACAGAGTCGAGGTAAACAAAGGCTGTTGGATCAGTTTGTTTCAAATAAAGTTTTTCTGCTATAAAAATATAGGCAAAAGCTTTTTCATGGTCTTTCTCAAATTTTTCTGCTAATTCAACCGCTTCGGGGAGTTTACCTGCCAGCGAAAGGTTTACACAAAGATCTTTCAGTTGATTAAGAAAGAAAGTTTTCTCCAGGTATTCATATTTATCCCGTGAAGCTGCAAAATTTTCTTTATTAAACCGGTGATAATATTTCATTCCAGCCAATGTATCGTTTCGTTCAAAAGCCCGGTTAGCTAATAACAGGCTGATCAGGTTCTGATCAAGGCTTTTGCCCTGTGGATGTGTTTCTGCCAGGGCTAGAATTCTTATTAGTGTTGCATCACTTAGCGTATAATTATTATCAAAAGCTCCTCCTCCACCAATAAATGGTTTATGCTCATTTGCTTTGGCAATCCAGAAATGAATAAATCCCAAATCCTGCGGAGAAGTATAAAACTCATCAAACAGTTTGTGCTTATCAATGAAATTGAAAAAAAGATCTGAATGATAGGTCCAGCTAAACCAGCCCTCCATATAATCAGGATAAATGAACAGGTGCTTGCGTTTGAATTGGCGGTTACGTACACCATCACTATAGTAGGGCAGGGTAACCGGTATTACTGCTTCCAGTGAATCTTTATTCACCAATCTGTAATGATCAACCGCTTCCTGAAGCAGGTTTTCCTGGTGAACAAGGTCAACCTGTAAGCCACGGTCGTACTGGTATTTATTATCGAACATGGCCCTCCGCTTTTTTTGTATGGCCATTGTATAATTTCTTAATGAAGGCTCTTTTATTTCATGGATCAGTTTTTCATAATCATCTGCCAGCGCATTAAAAACATCACGATTGGCCAGACAGGAATTAGGGAAAAAATAACCCTTGAAGGACCGCAGAATATTTTTATCAATATTTACCCTGTATAAATGGTTTATATACCCGGAACGGATTACTGAATTTCTATAAATAGTCAATGGCACATTGCTGGCATAATTGGCTCCGAGCCATTTCACCACATTGCCAACTTTTTCTTTATGGCCAAACTGGTAAAATATAGCAAGGATATTATTATAATTATTAAACAGGCTGCCGGTGAAATAATCATTCTGTCCAGATTGCCTGATGGCCTGAAAAGATTGTATAACTTTTGCCGTATCACCCAGCGCTGCATATAAGGAAGCCAGGGTATGATAGCCGCCATTAAAATCATTGGGAATGCGGCCATTGATTTCATAACTGCCTTTTGAATAGTAAACATCAAATATGGCCTGCCCCCCGGCATCTTCAAATGGAGAGAACAAACCAAGCATTATATTCAGTTTCTCCCCGGTAACATCGCCAAACGTAAGCCATTGCTGAATACCATAATTCAGCTCAATGGATATAGAAGACTGAAACAATGATTTCGTTTTAATAAAGACCATGGTCACAGCATAACTCTCATCAGCGAATTCCTGAAGCATTTGTTCTGTATTGCTTGCAGGGTTATAGTAATTATCGTAAGCAAGCAGTGTAGTGAACTTATTCAATTCGGTCATTAAAAAAGGATAATCCGTTTTTTTAGACAGCAACTCTTTGAAATTTGCCTGAATCAGATTTTTTAATTCCGCTTTTAAAGCGCTGCTATCCTTCTTATCAATTAATAACAACTGCTTATAGGTTTCATTTGCCAGGCCTAAACTTGCTTTTGAATCTAATCCATTCAGATAGGCAATCATTGATCCCGGTTTATACCGTTCTTCAATTAAAAGTGGCATAGCCTTCACATTATACCCAACTTCTTTGCTTTTCATCAGGCTCAATGATTCTGCCCTGACTTTCTCAATCACCCTGTTGTTTTGTTTTAGTTCTGCATCATACCAGTAAAATCCGCTAAGTATAATCATGGAAGCCACGGCCACCATCGTTGCAATACGCTGTGGCCCGTATTTCATAAATGCCCTTGTAACGAAAACTTTCCCTGCACTTCGCTTAATAAACTCACGAACATCGGCCAGTACCAATTCTGCATCAGCCGTTGCCTTTGTCTGGTCTTCCTGTATTTCAGAATAGCGTTTTATCCACCCCACATTGGGTTTACATTTATTATACCAGTTTTCAAAATAAGTAAGCGGCCCGATGGGTAATAAAAATCCGCTGCTTTTCCCACTGCTTTTCCAGCGATCCATTTGCTTTTTAAAATCCAGGTAAGTAGTAAAAAATTCAAACTCCTGGTTGGCCCATGTATTCAGTTTATTCCAGTTTCGGATTAAACTTTCATGTGTAATATCAAGCACAGAGTCCGCTGAAATTTGATGTGTAGCCGGATCATTTGTTTTGAATGGCCTTATAAAAGAGTTTCCTTCCTCCCGGTAAATACTCAATACTTCACTAACAACTTCTGATGTAATTGACGGAGAATTAATGATACCTGTAATCTCTCCTAGTGTCATGCGATTACGAACAGCACGGCTGTTATCAATCTTTGTCAGGCAACTAAAACTGAGGGCTATAATCCGTTTGGCATCCTGTTGTGTAATTGTTCTGTGCGGATAAGCAGCATTATGATACTCCCATGCATTTTCATACAAAACGCTTGCATGGTTTTCAATTACTTTATTCAATCCCGTATCCTGGAAATATCTCTGCCGTACCTGTGGTAAGTTAGTAAACCAATTCTGAAATTCAGACTGTTCTTCATCAGGTAATTCAGCTGCCGGCATACCACCTACCATGGCATAATGAATAAGGTCCATCTCCCTGCGGCCATGGTCAGCTGCCAGCCAGATCTGGCTTAGTGCATGCTGCAGAATCGGTAACTGATCTACCCCTTCAGCAATATCATAAACCAATCGCTCAATGAGTCGTTGCGATATCCGGTTGCCGCTAAGAATAGCTGGTTCTTCAATCACCTGTTTTAAATCTTTACGCTTTAATCTTGGTACAAAAAATTGTGAGAATCCAATATACTCCGGCAGTCCGCGAAATGCAGAACATTGCCCGATATAATCGGAACGCATGGTGCAGACAACATACACCGGAATATTTCTTTTGATGGCAATACGGGCTGTTTCCAGTACCAGGTTCACTACGATCTGCGAATCCTGCGAGGGAGCTTCGTTATAAAAATTTTCAGGGTTGGTAAAAAATTCTTCAAACTGGTCCACAATGATCATCAGGTTGGCTGCTTTTCTTTTCCTGTCCTTTTTTTGCGGTTCATCCAGTTGTTGCCAGCGTTCGTCTGTTTCATCAATATAAAAATCAGAATTGGTGTAAAGATCGATCAGCGAAGAAAACCCACGCCTCAGTTCCGTTTCTATTGTGGAAGAATTAGTATCAAAAGTT
>DATDPZ010000346.1:0-4615 GCA_035292525.1 Chitinophagaceae bacterium | reverse complement strand
ATGAAATTATCTATGGTTCGGGTGGTAGGATAAACATTATAGCCCCAAACTGACTGAAGTATTTTTTCCCTTGGCACCACTTCATTTTTATTTTCAATCAGCAGTTTCAGCAGCATCACTTCTTTTTTACTTAATTGAATTTTTTCTCCATGACAGGTGCTGGCCTCCTGGGCTTTAAAATCAATGTTGTTTTTTCCAAAGCTGTAAGTATTTCCAACAGTTTCTTTATCCTGGAGTTTTTTATTTTTTTCAATCAGTTTTTTTACCCGGAGCAATAGTTCTTCAAGGTTAAAGGGTTTGGTGAGATAGTCATCTGCTCCTTTTTTCAGTCCAAGTACCCTGTCTGCACTATTGTTTTTTGCACTCAGGATCAGAATGGGCACTTCATTATTTTTCAGGCGTATTGTCTCTGTCACACTGATGCCATCCATTTCCGGCAGCATCACATCCAGGATAATCAGGTCGAAATATTCTGCCTGGAAAGATTGAAGTGCAGCAGCTCCGTCAAATGCAGAGGAAACCTCGTATCCTTCCAGTTTAAGATTGAGCTTTAGCGCTTCATGAAGATTTTCTTCGTCTTCTACCAGCAAAATTGAAGCTTTTGGTGTTTCTGTAGTCATATTTATAAATAGAAAGTGATAGCAAAATTACATCCCGAAGGAGTATTGTTTGTTACTATTATATCAGCATGATGGTCTTTAGCTATTTTACTACAGAGATATAAACCCAGCCCGGTTCCCTGTGTTTTCCTGGTCGCTTCATCACCTGTACGGTAAAATTTTTCAAAAATTTTCTTTTTCTCTTTGTCTGGTATTCCATTTCCTTCATCAATGATATTAAGCAGCACAGTATTTTTATTTTTTTTAAGCAGGCAGGCAATTGGTTTTTCTTTACCTGAATATTTTACAGCATTCTCCAGCAGGTTGTTAATCATCATCTGCAGTAATAAAGGATCACCGGCAATTTCCAGATCCTCTTCTATCTGTTCTGTAAATATTCTTTCCGGGTAACGGCGCCTGGCTTCCAGCATACAATCTTTGGTAAGGGACGAAAAATCCAGTTCTTCTTTTATTAACCTGTATCTGCCGGCTTCCAGCTGTGAAGAAAAAAGAATATTGTTTGTAAGTGAATTGAGCCGTGCTGTTTCCTGCAGGGTCATTTGAATAATCTTGATCTGTTTTTCTGTATCCAGTTGATGCCGGAGCAGGGTTTCCAGGTTAAGGTGGGCAACAGAAATGGGTGTTTTCAATTCGTGTGTAACTGCCATCATAAAATTTTGCTGTTGCTGCTGCATCCTGAATTGTTTGCGAACCATTCTGAATACAAATGCTGCACCAATGAGAATCAGAATTAAAAAAGTGATTCCTTCCGATATATATTTAGCCGTGTTCCTTTTAGTTTCATTATTGATTTTAGCAAGATCATATTTTAATTGTCCGGTAGAAGATGAGGACGCCTGCAAATAAGCTGCGTTGATCTTTAGCGTACTCATTTCCCTGTTTTGAATTTCCAGGGATATGAACCACCATACCAGCGCTGCAACGATATAGGAAAGAAGCAGCCAGTAAATGAAAGTGATCAGTCTTAATTTTTTACCAGAAATGGATGCCATAAAAGACAGGCTTTATTGTTTTTTTTCAACCCGGAGACCCACACTCATTACCTGCATCAGCGGATCTTCACGCATAATATTTTCAATTCTTAATTTATAATCACCGGTTTTTAACCTGATGGCATCGGTCAGTTTTATCCGGTGTTCGTAGATATCATCCATACCGGTGGCCAGCCAGCCTTTTTCATTCGTAGCCAGTATTAGTTCGTAAGGAGTTTTATGTAAAGTATCACCCGGCGGTTGTGAGTACAAATTGATCCAGATATTATTGAAATTATATTTTTCATTGTGGCGGATAACAAAATAAACCTGGTATAAGGCGATTGAATCTTTGATGGTAAAATTAAATTCAGGCAGATAGTTGCTGTTCCACTGGTGGTTGGGTAAGGTTACCGTTTTTTCATACAGGTCCACTGTGCTGCAGGAAACGGTAATAAGCTGAGAGCAAATAGCAGAGAGCCAATAGAACCGGTAGGGGTTAAAAATTCTCACAAATAGTTTTATACAAAAGTAAATAAGATGAAATAATCTTTCAGAAGCTTGTGGTTTATCACAGGTTTCCCGTAGCTTTTTAAAGCACATTTAGTATCTGCTCTTTTGCTTTTTCGAGCTCATCTTTCATCATCACGACACATTTTTGAATTTCAGAATGGTATGCCTTGGCGCCGGTAGTGTTTATTTCCCTGCCAATCTCCTGCAGAATGAAGGATAGTTTTTTCCCTTTTGATTCATCCGCTTCATTGAGCACCTTTGAAAAATAATCACAATGATTGAGCAGCCTTACCTGTTCCTCGCTGATGTCAATTTTTTCAATGTAATAGATCAGTTCCTGTTCCAGGCGGTTTTTATCATAATTTTCTTTACCTATATTTTCTTCAAGCATTTTGGTAATTCCCTCACGTATGGTTTGTTTTCTGAGAGGTTCAAGCTTGATGATCTCATTTTGAAGATTCCTGATGTTGGCAATACGATGCAATAAGTCGGTCTCTAAAGACATGCCTTCGTCAAGACGATGGATGTTCAGGTCTTCGATTGCTGCATTCACCACTTTTTCAAATTGAGTCCATTCATCATCGGTTAAGGTTTCACCGGTGGGGGTAATTACCTCGGGAAGTTTTACAAGAGTGCTTAAAATATTTGAGGGATCTAGCTTTAGTTCATTGGAAAGTTCAGACAATGTCTGAAAGTAAGCTTTGGCTAATTCTGTATTGATAGAAACAGGCTTGGCTTTTCCTGATTCTTTCAGGCTGATAGTACAGTCAATACTCCCACGCCCCAGCTTTAATGAAAGTAATCTGCGAATATTAAACTCATAGGGTTTTAAAAAAGCAGGCAGCTTCAATTGCAATTCAAACTGCTTGCCATTTAAAGATTTCATATCCACTAAGAAAGTTTTGTCACCCACTGTTTGTTCTGCCCTGCCAAACCCGGTCATTGATTTCAACATGAAATATTTTTTTGAGGAAAGTAAAGATATTGTAAAATTAATTGAGTAAAATTTTTACGTAAGCAGCTTGATATTCTGCTGAACAGATTCCTTCCTGTTGATTTGGTAAAAGTGTAAAAACCTGTAAAAAAAATCTCCCCTGGAAAACCAGGAGAGAAATATGTGGATGGGTTAGTAAGTACCGGGAAATAAATTTCCCTTCACAATATTAATAACAATTTCTCCTAAGTTAAAAAATATTTCAAACAATTTTATTAACATTTTCAGTATTACTGTGGATAATAGTAAAGAGATTGATGCAGATAAACAGGAATTTAGTTTTTAAAAAAATAAATCAATGAGTTGTAAAAACAAAAAACCGGGTAGTTGTTTTTATTTATTGATGATGCAAAACAAAGCTATTTACCTTTGGTAAAATATTAGTTATGCGATTTGATAAACCGGTTTCAGTACAATGGATTGCTGAATTTATTCAGGCAACGATCATTGGCAATGACAGCCATTCCGCTACGGGGATCAATGAAATTCATCAGGTGGAAAAAGGAGATATTGTTTTTGTGGATCATCCCAAGTATTATGATAAGTGTTTACAATCCGACGCTACATTTATCATCATCAATAAAAAAGTGGATTGTCCCCGGGGGAAGACGTTGCTGGTTGTTCCCGATCCGTTTGAAGCGTATTTAAAACTGGTTAATTATTTCCGGCCTTTTATTGCTTCCGGTAAAATGATCAGTGATACATCATCCATCGGGGAAGGAACTACCATCATGCCCAATTCTTTTATCGGCAACCAGGTGAGCATCGGAAAAAATTGTATTATTTATCCAAATGTTACTATTCTTGATCATTGTATGATCGGGGATCAGGTGATTATTCAATCGGGAACGGTGATCGGCAGCGATGCATTTTATTATAATAAAAAAATAAACCGTGATATTCATTATAAAAAAATGAATAGTTGTGGCCGGGTTGTAATTGAAAACTTTGTAGAAATAGGAGCCGGATGTACAATTGACCGGGGAGTAAGCGGTGATACCGTCATTGGCGCAGGCACCAAAATTGATAACCTCGTACATATCGGGCACGATACGGAAATAGGAAAAAATTGTTTGTTTGCCGGTCAGGTGGGAATTGCCGGAGCTACTAAAATTGAAGATGAAGTAATTCTTTGGGGACAGGTTGGCGTTAGCAAAACACTTTCGATTGGTAAAGGAGCTGTTGTTTATGCCCAGAGCGGAGTTAAAGATTCAATTGACGGAAATAAAGTTTATTTCGGATCTCCCGTGGAGGAGGCAAGAGAAAAAATGAAAGAATTTGTCTGGATAAAAAGAATACCTCAGTTATGGGAGAAAGTGATGGGAAAGAAGGTTTAAACTTTTAAACCTCCTCAATCCACTACATAATCAATCGGTACCTGGTCTGCTATATTCTTCCAGCTCCAGTAGCCATAATTGATCCAGTTTTTCTGTTCATAAAAATATCCGTTCTGGCGAATAGTAATTGAGTGCAACATATCAATGTAGGATGTCTGTACACCAATACTGATGGGGAGA
>DATDPZ010000345.1:0-3551 GCA_035292525.1 Chitinophagaceae bacterium | reverse complement strand
CCCATGCTTTCATTACAGCCGCTACTTGTTTCATATGCAGGCGAAGCCTTTCGTTGGGTACCCAATCATTTAATAAGGAATGTGCTTCTTCAAGAGAAAGTAAGTTGCCTTTGTTTTTCGGATCGCCAAAAGTGGAACGGCTTAATAAATGAACACCCATAAATGAAATTTTGGTATTAAATATAAGGTGGTTTTTGGAGACTAATATTTAGAGTAAAAAAAATTATTGAATTTCAATCACTTACAAAGGTGCGATAAAAAATACCTATCTGAAATTTTGGAAATCAACGTTACTCAAACCTATCTTCGCAGCCCTTAAAAAATGGAGTCGGGATAGCGACTCCGCAAATAAAAATAAAAATGAGCAAACAACATTTTACTACCAAACACGCTAATGCGGCTACCGTTACTCACAACTGGTATGTTGTGGACGGTGCTAATCAAACCGTAGGACGTATGTGTGCAAGAATTGCTGCCATCCTTCGCGGCAAAAACAAAGCATATTATACTCCTCACGTTGATACCGGCGATTATGTAATTGTCATCAATGCCGACAAAGTAAAATTTACCGGCAATAAACTGGAACAAAAACTCTATGATAATTTTTCCGGTTATCCCGGCGGATTAAGGCAGGAAACTGCAAAGAATTTATTGGCCCGCCGTCCGGATGCCATCGTTGAAAGAGCGATAAAAGGAATGTTACCCAAAAACCGTCTTGGACGTAAAATGTATAAAAAACTTTTTGTGTATGCCGGACCGGAGCATCAGCATAAAGCACAATCACCAAAAGAACTAAAATTCTAAAAACAGCTATTCGCTGTCCCGGATGGTTTCAGGATAGCCTAAGGCTAAAAGTTAAAATAAAATGGAAAAACAAAAAAATGGAGTTGGTCGTCGTAAAGAAGCAGTTACCCGTGTCTTCGTTTCAAAGGGAAACGGGAAGATTACTGTAAACGATAAAGACTACAAAGAATATTTTTCATTGGTTTATCTGCAAAACCAGGTAACCCGGCCATTAGTAACTGTAGAAGTACTTGATAAGTATGATATAAAAATTAATGCTTCTGGTGGTGGTATGAAAGGTCAGGCTGAATCTGCCATGCTCGGGATTTCCCGTGTATTGCTGGATATTAATCCTGAGTATCGTCCGGCTTTAAAAGCAGCGGGCCTGTTAAAACGTGATCCAAGATCAGTTGAGCGTAAAAAATTCGGACATAAGAAAGCAAGAAAGAGCTTCCAGTTCAGCAAACGTTAATTTAAAGCCGTTAGCTATTAGCAAACGGTAAAGAAATAATTTATTTTATAACAGGCTAAAGGCTTACAGCTAATAGCTAAAAGCATAAAACAAACATGGAAAACAATACTTCACTTCAACAGCAACTTCTCGAAGCCGGTGTACACTTTGGTCACCTGCGTAAAAAGTGGAACCCCAAAATGCTTCCCTATATTTTTGCTGAGAAGAAAGGTATACATATCATTGACCTGAACAAAACAACAGAATGTCTTCAGGAAACGGCTGCTGTCTTAAAGCAAATTGCACGAAGCGGCAAAAAAATTCTTTTTGTAGGAACTAAAAAACAGGCAAAAGATATTGTAACAGAATGTGCACAGAAAGTAAACATGCCTTATGTTACAGAACGCTGGCTGGGTGGAATGCTGACCAACTTCAACACCGTTCGTAAAAGTGTGAAAAAAATGCAGAGCATTGAAAAAATGCTCAACGACGGCACCTTTGATACGATTACAAAAAAAGAACGCCTTACCCTGAGCCGCGATAAAGAGAAGATGGAAAAAGTATTAGGTGGAATTGCTCAGCTGAACCGTGTTCCAACTGCCTTATTTATTGTAGATATCGGTCATGAGCATATTGCTTTGGCAGAAGCAAAGCGGTTGGGGGTAGCCACTTTCGGTGTGGTAGATACAAACTGCGATCCTAATAAAGTTGATTATGCAGTGCCTGCCAATGATGATGCAAGCAAATCAATCGCTATCATTACTCAATATATTACGGCTGCCATTGCAGAGGGATTGGCTGAACGCCAGGCGGCAAAAGATGATGAAGCGGAAGATACCACAGGTAATGACGAGAATGAAAAGAAAGCTGCTAAGCTACAGGCCGAAGCTGAGGCAGAAGGCGGACGTGGTGGAAAATCACGCAGTGGCGGAGGTAATCAACCCAGGCGCCGCACACCAAGCAGCCCCAAAAGAACAAGCAACAGGTAAGCTCCATCCTCTAAAAAGGCATCAGGTGGATTCCTGGGATTGGAGCAAATTCAAAGATTATTAACTTTCTCAAAACCTAACCAGGATTTTGAGGTAAAACAAGAAAACATGTCAACCGTAGCAATAAGTGCACAGGATATAAACAAACTGCGTCAGATGACCGGCGCCGGTATGATGGATTGCCGTAAAGCATTAACAGAAACCAATGGTGATTTTGAAGAAGCCATTGACTGGTTAAGAAAACAGGGACAAAAAGTAGCAGCAAAAAGAAGTGACCGCGAAGCAAAAGAAGGAGTGGTGATAGCAAAAACAACTGACGATCATAAATCGGGTATTGTAGTTTGCGTAAGCTGTGAAACAGACTTTGTAAGCAAGAATGCTGATTTCATAGCTTTCGGGCAAAGCATTGCTGATGCCGCTATAGCCAATGACGTAAAAAGCCTGGATGAGCTGATGACGACAAAGGCCGGCAACTCAACAGTAACAGAATTAGTGAATGAAAAATTAGCATCAATTGGTGAAAAGATCGGCGTTACAAAATTTGAAAGAATAGATGCCGGATATGTTTCCTCTTATATTCATGGGGCAAACAGGATTGGTGTTTTAGTAGGATTAAATAAAGAAGCAGCAACTGCCGGAAAAGATGTGGCCATGCAAATTGCTGCTTTGAACCCTGTGGCGGTGGATGCAGCTTCTGTACCTGCTGACATTATTGCCCGTGAAAAAGACATCATCATGGAACTGATGAAACAGGATCCGAAAATGGCAGGCAAGCCGGAAGAAATGATGGCGAAAATTGCAGATGGAAAAATGACAGCTTTTTTTAAGGAGCAAACTTTAACCGCACAGCCTTTTGTAAAAGACGGCAGCAAATCAGTGGCTGACTATCTCAAAGAAGCAGGCGATGTGAAAGTAACCGCATTTAAAAGAGTGGCGCTGGGATAGTTAATTATTTTAATTTTTTTATAAGGGAGCTATTTTATGGTTCCCTTTTTTAATTTTAAAGCATGGAAGATCATCAGTCATATTTCGAAGCAAATAAAATAAACTGGAACCAGCGGGTAGTTGTTCATAAGGATTCTTCATTTTATGATTTAGCAGGATTTATATCCGGTAAAAATATGCTGACCCCGATTGAACTGGGTGAACTGGGCGATGTGAAAGAAAAATCTTTACTTCATCTTCAATGTCATTTTGGGCTGGATACCATGAGCTGGTCCAGGCTGGGAGCCAAATGTGTGGGTGTTGATTTGAGTGATGAAGCAATTAAACTGGCAAGAGAAATAAATGCAGAATTGAATTTGGATGCAAAATTTGTTTGCTGCAAT
>DATDPZ010000344.1:0-2904 GCA_035292525.1 Chitinophagaceae bacterium | reverse complement strand
TTGTTTGCTCCCGGATACCCGTATCAAAAATCCGGTGCTTTCCATGTTTATCCTGCAAGCCGCTGAAGCCCTGGTTTACGTCGCCGATATATCCAAGATCTTCTCCAAATGCAATCATACGGGGATCAGTGGCAAAAAGGTTATCAAAATATTTATTCAACACTTCAAAGCCATTGATTAGCGGTGCATCGGCTGCAATTTCAGCTTTAACTTCTTTTACTTTTAATGCACTCTTTACCCCTTCATTTAAAAGATGAGAATTGAAAATGGATTTATTTTCCCTGGTCAGTTCCCTGTAATAATCTTTTACTCCGGAAGCCGCATCATTATTATGACTGGCGTTGACAGCTGCAAACAAAGATTTCATCACATCTTTTCTTAACGGCTCTTTATTTTTTACCAGTTCATTTGCAATATTTAATAAAACAGGCGATTTTACCGGAATGGCTTCCGCAAGGCTTTTGATAAGCTCTGCCGATTTATTCACCTGCTCTTTTATCGGATCCAGATAGTCATTCCAGGCTTTATTTTTTTCTTCAATTACATATTTCTTTGCTTCTACTTCCAGTTGATCAAGTTCTGTATCTGCTGCAAGTGCATTGGACAACATCCACTCTCTCATTTTTTTCAGTCCGTCCCATTTCCTTTCCCATTCCAGTCTTTCGTCAGACTTATATCGTTCATGGCTTCCGGAAGTGGAATGACCCTGTGGTTGTGTTATTTCTTCAACATGAAACAGCACCGGAATATGTTTTTCCCTGGCCGTTTTGATTCCTTCATCAAAAGTTTCGCACATGCTGGCATAATCCCATCCTTTAACCTTAAAAATATTAAGTCCGTTGCTGTTTTCACTTTTTTGCAGACCACTTAGCGCATCGGAAATGGATCCTTTGGTAGTTTGTAAATTTTTGGGAACAGAAATTCCAAATCCGTCATCCCATACAAAAACGGCTAATGGAATTTGAAGCACCCCTGCTGCATTGATGGTTTCCCAGAAATAACCTTCCGATGTTGCTGCATCTCCAATAGTCACAAAGCAAACTTCGTTTCCATTATTGGATAAGTGGGGAAAAGCCCTGAGTTCATTAATATTCCTGAAACTTTTTGAAGCGAATGCCAGACCAAGGCCCCTTGCCATTTGGCCGGCGGTGGGTGCTATATCAGCCGAAATATTTTTTCTGTTCACCAGGTCCAGCCATTCACCCTGTTCATTGGTAAAAGGGGTACAAAAGTGGGAGACCATTTGCCTGCCTGCACTGTTGGGGTCATTTTTAATATCGGGATCAGCATAAAGCTGAGCAAAGAAATTTCTGACCGTGGACTGGCCTATGGCAAAATGAAAGGTTTGATCCCGGTAATATCCGGACCGGAAGTCCCCGGGTTTAAAAAATTTAGCCATGGCCACCTGGGCCACTTCCTTACCGCCACCAAAAATTCCAAATTTTGCCTTCCCTGTCAGCACTTCTTTCCTTCCCAAAAGACTGGCCTCCCGGCTTATACAAGCAATCTTATAATCGTTTAATACTTCATTCCGGAAATTTTCAAATGACAGTTTTTCGTTAGCAAGTATGGAAGCATTAAAATTTTCCATGTGACAAAGATATAGGAATCGGCCTCTTAATTTTTCACTGTTAAAAAAATCCGAATTTACCAGAAAAGAGACTATGTATATTGGACTTAAAGCACTAAATTTGAACCCGCTATTCACCGGAACCTAAAACCTAAAAAGATGAAAAAAATCTTTTCCCTTTTCCTGAGTATTTCAATCTTCGTTGCAGGCAATGCTCAACCTGTACTCCCGGTTCAGGAAGAAATATTTTTGAAAGAAACAAGTTTTGATTTTGGAAAGATTCCACAGGGAAAACCCGTATTTCATTTTTTTGAAGTAACCAATACCGGGAAAAATCCAATGGTCATTTCTGACATTCAGACTTCCTGCGGATGCACCACGCCTGAATGGAACAAAACACCCATCGCTTCCGGCGAAACCACTAAAATAAAAGTGGGTTATAATGCAGCAGCTGAAGGTAATTTTGAAAAATATATTACCATTACATACAACCAAAACCTGACAAAACAAGTTATTATAAAAGGAGATGTATGGAAAGCTCCCGAAGGAGCTGCCCCTCCGAATACTTCCATTCAATTATTAAAACAAAAAAATAAATAAACAAATGAGAAAGTTATTATTCCTGACAATGGCATTTGTAATCAGTGCCGACGTAATGGGACAGACCAAAGTGGATGATGTGGCCAAATTTAATCAGGAGAAATATGATTTTGGAAAAATAAAACAAAACGTACCTGCAGTTTATTTTTTTGAAATCACCAACAACTCTTCAAAACCACTAGTGATTGAAAATGCTTCTGCCAGTTGCGGATGTACGGTTCCGGAATATCCGAAAGAACCTATTGTGCCTGGTAAAACAGCTAAAATTAAAGTACAATATAATGCTGCGGCGATGGGACATTTTGAAAAAGATGTGTACATTAAACTTGCCGGTATAGAAGCTTCAAAAACTTTAAAAATCACCGGTGAAGTAACTACGGACGGAAGTAAATAATGGCCATTAAAAAAAAATAATTAAGTTCCCTGCATCCTGATGCGGGGATTTTATTTATTAACCAAACTTGTATTATCATTCATAATTATCTTTGGGCATGCTTACCATTTCAAAAAGAGGCCTGCAAATGCCTCCATCCCCTATTCGTAAACTGGTACCCTTTGCCGAGGCTGCAAAGAAAAAAGGAAATATTGTATACCATCTGAACATCGGGCAACCGGATATAGAAACTCCACCGGCTATTTTGGATGCTGTAAGAAATGCAGATATAAAAGTGCTGGAATACAGCCACAGCGCCGGTAACGAAAGTTACAGGCGAAAACTGGTACAGTATTATAAA
>DATDPZ010000343.1:0-2262 GCA_035292525.1 Chitinophagaceae bacterium | reverse complement strand
CAGATGGCGATATCTCCCCTCCTGGAAGCAAAGACAATATTCTGTGGCGGGCAGGTGAAATATTGTAAAGCCTGGTAATAATCTTCATAGTTTTTTGCTCTGTCCAGGTAATACCACATCAGGAGTTCATTGGAAGCATCATGGGCTGCCCAGCGGACAGCCAGGTTTCGGTTTATGTTATTGGTATCTGCCGGAAAAGAGGCGTCATACATAACAGGTCCGAATATGGTATAGGCAACCGTGTCCAGTAAAGGGGTACTTCCTCTCACCTGAATTGTTTCCACTTTTATTTGGGCATCTTTCCATTCGTTATTAAACCAATATTGCTGTTTGGACCCGTCTTTAAATTTTATTTCATAATAATCCCTTACGTCCCGTTGTGAATTGGTAAACCCGAATGCGATGCTGTCATTAAAACCTATTACTATTCCCGGTATTCCCGGAAAACTTACACCATAGGCATTCATGGTAGAACTGCTCATTTGCATTTCATACCAGATAGAAGGAAAAGAAAGTTCAAGATGCGGGTCATTACTGAGAATGGGTGAACCACTTTGCGTTTTTGCTCCTGATACCGCCCAGTTGTTGCTTCCATTTTCTTTATCAGGAAGAAACAAATCGGTTAGTTGTGCAGTATCTTTTTTACCAAGGTAAAGAGAATCAGCTGTGGCTGGTTTTACCGGGATAACTGATGCCGGGGTAAAGGCCGTACCATTGGGTACAATCGCACTTAAAGAATCGGGTACTTGCGGAAACAGTATTTTTAATTCATCATCACTGAAAAAACTTTTTGCTGAAGTCAGCAACAGGTCGTCCACATGTCCGGCCAGTGTTTCAGTCATTTGTTTTATAAATAAGGCCGTTTTCAGGTTGGTCCATTTTTCAGGTTGGTAGTCCAGCAATTTATATTCAATAGGTAATTCACTTTCTTTTAACGTGCTGATATAGGCATTGACCCCGGCCGTATAATTATCTACAGCGATTTTGGTAAACGGGTTGGCATCTACTTCCTTTTCCAGCTTTTCAGCAGCATAGACCATTCCTAATCTTCTTTTAGCTTTATCAAAATTGATTGCTTTGCTCCCGATTATTTCACTTATCCGGCCGGCAGCAGCATGTGTCTGAAATTCCATTTGCCATAACCTGAACCTGGCATGCAGCCATCCCTGCACAAAACAGGCATCAGCATCATCATCCGCAAAAATGTGTGGTACCAGTCTTTCATCAAAAATCACTTCCACTTTACCATTTAAACCATCAAATTTTCCATCCATTGAAAAATCCTTATCAGTGGGTTCGGCATTTTGCCATATACCAAATTGCGGGCTTAAAAATTTGCCGATGGGTGGGACGGTTCCCCATTTTTTATCCAGGGTAAATACCAATCCGGCTGTAAGTACAGCAGATACCAGGAAGGGAGTTATTCTCATAGTCAAATATTATAGTGGGAAAATAAGCAAAAAAATTAATGCTGACTTAAAGTTTTATCCGGTTGTAAAATGTAAATAATAAATTTCAATAATGCCTGTTTCATATAATCATAGAATAATTTGATTCTTTTCTGTAATTTCATTGCAAACTTAAAAATTATGGCATTTATTATTTTCCTTGTCGTTATTGCTGTTATTGTCATCTGGCTGGTGAGTCTTTACAACCGGTTGGTTAGTTTAAGAAACCGTCGTGAAAACGCATTTGCCGATATTGATGTTCAATTACGTCAACGCCACGACCTGATTCCCCAATTAGTGGAAACAGTAAAAGGCTATGCCGGTCATGAAAAAGAATTGCTGTTGAAAGTAACAGAAGCAAGAACGAATGCCATGGCTGCCAGGACAATTGATGATAAGATAGTGGCTGAACAGCAGCTGGGTGCTGCTTTGGCAGGATTAAAAATCCAGGTGGAGGCCTATCCGGATCTGAAAGCCAATCAGAATTTTCTGCAACTGCAGGAAGAACTGAGTGATATAGAAAATAAACTTGCCGCTGCCAGGAGATTTTTCAACGGGGCTACTACAGAATACAATAATGCGGTGGAAACATTTCCTTCCAATCTGATTGCCGGTAATTTTGGATTTAAACGGGAAGTACTTTTTGATCTGGGTACAGAAAAAAGAGAAACCATGGAAGAACCACCGGCAATTAAATTCTGAATTACCAATCACAAATTCCGGAAAGGGAATTTTTACGTACGACTACTGAATGAAATACACCGGGCTAAGTCAACAAATACGAAAGAATAATTTCAATTCTTTTCTGTTACTT
>DATDPZ010000342.1:0-10290 GCA_035292525.1 Chitinophagaceae bacterium | reverse complement strand
GCCGTAAAAAATGAGGAAGAATTTATAAACTGGTTTAGTGAATTCGGAGTGGAGAAATTTTTACTGGGTGCCGATGTAAGGAACGAAAAAATTGCAATCCACGGATGGCAGGAAACTACAGATATAGTCATCTATGATTTTATTGAAAAATACATGGCGCTTGGCATTAAGCAATTGTTTTGTACAGATATCAGTAAAGATGGCAAACTGGAAGGACCGGCCATTGATTTGTATAAAACGATCGTTCAGAAATTTCCAGAACTTCATTTCATTGCAAGCGGAGGAGTCAGTGCTGTAAAAGACATTGAAGCGCTGTATAAAACTGGTTGTAAAAGTATCATCATTGGTAAAGCAATTTATGAAAACAGGATTTCACTGAAAGAACTGGAAATCCTGAATTCTCGGTTCAATTTTGATTAGAAATAACTTTATGCTCACAAAAAGAATTATAGTCTGCCTGGATATTAAAGATGGTCGTACTGTAAAAGGAACCAACTTTATCAACCTGCGGGATGCAGGCGATCCTGTGGAATTAGGCGCATACTATGCCAATGAAGGTATTGATGAATTAATTTTCCTGGATATAACTGCTACTATTGAAAAAAGAAAAACTCTGAGTGAACTGGCAAAGAGGATTGCTCATCACCTTAATATCCCTTTTACTGTAGGTGGCGGAATCAGGAATGTGGAAGATGTAAATGTTTTATTGCAAAACGGGGCCGATAAAATTTCTATCAATACATCCGCTTTTAAAAATCCAATGCTGATTAACAAACTGTCAAGAGAATTCGGCAGCCAGTGCGTAGTGCTTGCCATTGATGCAAAAAAAGAAGAAGACGGGGAATGGTATGTTTACCTGAACGGAGGAAGAACTAAAACAGGCATGAAATGTTTTGATTGGGCTAAACAAGCAGCAGATCTTGGCGCCGGAGAAATTTTACTCACTTCGATGAACAATGACGGCACAAAAAATGGTTTTGCCATTGACATCACAAAATTGCTTTCAGAAAATTTACCGGTCCCCGTAATTGCTTCCGGTGGGGCTGGCAACTTGAAACATTTTCACGAAGTATTCACTCTTGCCTCTGCAGATGCTGCGCTGGCTGCCGGTATATTTCATTTTAAAGAAGTAACTATTCCTGAGTTAAAAGACTATTTAAGAAAGAATGATATTAATATCAGAATGTAAAATCCCACTAGATAGTTAAGTCACTAAAGCTTAATTAAAAATATTTTTATATAAAAAAACATTCCTTAAAATTATGAAACCTGATTTCAATAAATATACCGATGGACTTCTTCCTGTTATCATACAGGATGCTGACAGCAATAAAGTGTTAATGCTGGGATTTATGAATGAAGAAGCTTTTTTAAAAACAAAAGCTGATGGGAAGGTTGCTTTTTTTAGTCGCAGCAAACAACGCCTCTGGACGAAAGGTGAAACGTCTGGAAATTTTCTTTTAGTAAAAGAAATACTGATTGACTGCGATAAGGATACGTTGCTGATTAAAGCGGTTCCCAAAGGACCCGTTTGTCATACCGGTGCTGATACCTGTTTCTTTGAAAATAACACTTCGTTTTCTCTTGAGAAACTGGAAGAAGTAATCAGTAACAGAAAAAAAAATCCAACTGATACTTCTTACACTTCTTCACTTTTTGCAAAAGGTATCAATAAAATTGCACAGAAAGTAGGTGAAGAAGCGGTGGAACTGATTATAGAAAGTAAAGACACAAATGAAGAAAAGTTTTTAAACGAAGCTGCTGACCTGCTTTTTCATTACCTGGTACTGCTGCAGGCAAAAAACTATACACTTGAAAACGTGATGGGAAAATTAGCCCTCCGGCATAAATAAGGGGGTAATAAAAATCACCCCCAACCTAATATCCAATCATGAAAAAAGCCAAACTAAAAGAGATATAAATCAATAAATATTAAATTCTTTTTCCTAAAAAGAATATTCATGAAGAGAAACAATAAAAATCTTTCTATTTGTAATCCTTTCTTCATTTCCTGAAAATAAAAATTTACTGATTAGCTTCTGTAGCATGTTTCTGGAACAACAGGTAAATGAAGTTTTGAAAAAGAAGGAAACAGTTTTCCCTTTTCAGGAAAAGCGAACTGAAACCCATTGTACACTAAAACATCTGGAAAAGGAATATTTAAAAAATACCGGCAAATAAATACCAGGCTGAGGATCTTTTTTTTCATAGAGAGGCTTTATTAATATTAGATAATAAAAAATAAATCAAACCCGGTAAATAAAGAAAGGAATGATTCACAATATCTATAACGCAATATTTTTAAGAGACAGATAATCAGCCTGCACTTATTTTGTTAAATAGGGGTTTACCCTAAATTTTAATAGAAGAATATTATAAAAATTGAATAGATATTCAAGCAATCAACACAGATGAATAATTTTTAATCAATTGAAGGAGAAAAAACGATTAGTTCAAATTCCTCCTCACGGCGGAAAAAACAGCTGGTTTCCCTTCAAAAACCGACTCGTATATTAATATAAGTTTTAATAAGCATTTCAAACCCCTTTAGTCTTGTCATATAAATAACCAGTACAGGCATTATAAAAATTTATTTCCCACCACATACCTGATGATGTCTGCATTAGTCTTTATATCCATTTTTTCCAGGATTCGCATACGGTAAGTGCTGACAGTAGATGAAGAAACATTTAACTGACCGGCTATTTCAGAAACAGAAAAGCCTGCAGCCAATTTTAATAAGACCTGGAATTCCCGTTCACTGAGCAGTTCATGTGGCAGTAAACCTTCTCTTTCCCCCAGAACACTTGTCATTCTTTCGGCCAATGCATGATTAAAATAGCGCCGTCCGGAAAGGATTATATTTACGGCATTAATAAGTTCATCCGGCGCTGTATCCTTTTTCAAAAACCCATGGGCCCCTGGCGCATAGCCCGAAAAGCATATTGCTCTCCCGGATAAATACTGATAATCAGGATCCGTTGGTACGGTTTTTTTCTTTAATTATTTTCAGCGCTTCCAGTCCACCACCACCGGGCATTGATAAATCTGAAATGATAATATCCCAGTGATCAGACAATGCTTTTTCCAATAACGAATTGGTATCAAAAGCATTTTCTATTTCAATAAAAGAAAAACCTTCCTGCAAAATCTGTTTCATTCCTCTGCAAACAATTTCATGATTATCAGCAATCAGGACTTTCATTATAACTTATTTTTGAATAAAAGGAGGTTTTTCCCCGAATGCCTGCTTTATATTTTATAAGGTTACCCTTCACAATGTATAAAGATTGAAGTACGGGAAACTGTAACAGGAGATATACTAATTAAGTCGAATATCAACTACATTGCATCAAGTTTTAAGTAAAATGAATGGAAATAATTCAGATGATTTTATTTTCCAAAGCATACCGTGTCAGATCAGCATTGGTTTTGAAGTGCATTTTTTCCAAAATACGGGCACGGTAGGTGCTTACTGTAGTAGCACCAAGGGAAAATTGAGTGGCTATTTCGGAAATTGTTTTCCCTTCAGCTATCATTTTAAACACATCAAATTCTCTGTCGCTGAGTAATTCGTGTGGTAATTTATCCTGGTCGGTGTTGAGTGTTCCTGCCAGTTTTTCTGCTATTGTGGGAGTTATAAATTTTCTACCGATGCGTACCGTATAAATAGCTTTGATTAGCTCTTCATGTACGGAGTCTTTATTTAAATAACCGGCGGCGCCTGCTTTTAATACTCTTAAAGCATACTGATCTTCGGGATGCATACTTAATATTAAAACAGGAATTTTTGGATTAATTGCTTTTACCTGGTGCAGCGCTTCAATACCGCTTCTGCCCGGCATACTGATATCGCTGATGATCACATCCCAGTTTTCTTTTATAACAAAAGCTATTAAACTTTCCACATCTCCTACTTCTTCCACCAATGCAGATGGAAATTCATCAATAATAATTTGCTTTAATCCCTTGCGAACTATAGCATGATCATCTGCAATCAGAATACGAATCATAATGTTTGTGCGGTCAGGTTTGACTGCTCAAAGGCACATTCACTTCCGTTAAAGTGCCGCTCCCGGGGGTACTTTTAATTGAATACCCGCCTCCTATCAGACTTGTCCTTTCCCGCATACCTAAGATACCCAAAGTTTTCTTAATACCAATAGTGAAAGGATCGAAACCTACACCATTGTCCTGGATGGTCATAATCAGCATTCCATTTTCTGTTCTTAACTTGGCATTCACTTTCGATGCTTTTGCATGCCGGGCTATATTGGTCAGGCTTTCCTGGAAAATCCTGTAGAGGCTTGTTGTCACGTTATCTGTAAGAATCAGCTCATCTATCTCGGTACAGAATTCAATTTTAATTCCCGATATTTTTTCAAATTCCTGGCAATGCCATTCCATGGCTGGTAAAAGTCCGAAATCATCAAGGATACTTGGCCTTAATTCTGATGATATTCTCCTGACTGTTTTTACGGTACTTTCGATCAACCCCAGCAGGTTATTTATCTTTTCCTGTGCTTTTTCGTCTTTAATGGAAACCTTTTTTCTTAACCATGATATATCCATTTTCATCACGGTAAGAAGTTGCCCCAGTTCGTCATGAATTTCACGGGCAATGGAAGTCCGTTCTTCTTCCCGCACCTGTCCCAGGTAAGAAGCTAAACGACGGATGTCTTCATATGACTTCTTCAATAGTTCATCCGCTTTTAATTTTTCAGTTATATCAATGGCCATGATAAGGCGGATAAGCTTTTCCTCTATGATTATATGATGTGCAAATATTTCAACATGGATGAAGGAGCCATCTTTTTTCCTGTGCCGGATAACTCCTAACCGGTGCAGTTCATTGCTTTGAATTTGCGAAGCATCTTTTAAAACAAATGGAAAGTCATCTTTATGCACTAAGTCTTCTACGGGCAATTGCAAGAATTCTTCCTTACTGTAGCCATAATGTTTTATTGCTGCATCATTCACATCTAACAACTTAAGTTCTGGCAGGGCCAGCATAAATACAGGAAGGGGATTGCTACGGAAAAGTAACTTGTACTTTTCTTCGCTTCGCTTTAATTCTTCCTGTGCTTTCTTACGTTCTGTGGTATCTCTGGTTACACCCAGCAGGGAAATGATATTTCCTTCGGCATTTTTTAACGGTACAGCATGTGTTTCCAGCCAGCGATGGGTTCCTTTTAAACCGGTTATTTCAAATTCCAGTTTACCTGATTTTCCATTAAAAACATTATTCGTAAGTTTAAAAAAGTCATTCCTGTAAGGTTCCTCTATTAAATTGATGACTGAATGTCCTTTTACCTGTTGAAGATTGTCAGCTTCTATCATCTGCAAGCCGGCAGCATTCATTTCTTCTATCATCCCGTTTTTAGTAAGCAATTTTACACACTCAGGCTCTGCCTGAATAATCGTACGCAAAAAGTTTTCACTTTCGGCCAGGGCTTTTTCAGCTTTTTTTCGTTCGTTAATATTCCTCAGGATAGAGATCACTTTCCCATTGTCCATCAGTTTAGCGCTTACTTCTACATTTACAAAAGTTTTGTCTTTTCTCCTTATTATTCTTTCTAAAAAAACAGGATGACCCTTTTTAATTTCTTCCAGTTTTAGCGGATTTTTTTTCAGGTCTTCTTCATAGACAATTTCCGATACATGCATTTTGCTCAACTCTGTCCTGGAATATCCTGTAAGAATTTCAGCGCTTTCATTTGCATCCAGGTAAAAACCATCTAAATCAACAATAAAAATTCCTTCAGCAGCCTGCTGTACAAGGGTTCTGAATTTTTCTTCACTCTCTTTTAGAGCATCTTCCGCTTTTTTACGTTCAGTAATATCCATCATACTACCCATGATGCGAATGGCCTTTCCCATTTTATTACGAACGATATAAGTACGATCGTAAATATTGATGTAATTCCCATCTGGTTTCTGAAAACGATATTCTGATAACCATACATTTTTATCAGAAGCCAGTGTTGCTTCCTGGAGTTTTATTATTTTATTTCTCTCTTCAGGGTGAATTTTTTGTTTCCACATTTCTTCGGTGGGTACCGGATCTTCAGTGCTGAGTCCATATAACAACTGATGGGTCTCATTACTCCAGAGTTCGTTGGTTTCGAGGTTCCACTCCCAAATAGCATCGTGGGTGGTACTTGCCAATAATTCAAATCGTTCATTGGTTTTATTTATTTCCTGTTCAGCAAGTACTCTTTCGGTAATATCTTCTGCATATCCATATTCCATTTTATATCCATTACTGTCAATGACCACACTGGTTTTTGCAGAGATCCACCTGATTTCACCATCAGGACGAAGTATCCGGTAGGAAACATTAGCTGCCAGCGAATTCGATATAGTTGAATATGCATTTTTGACAATGGCTTTATCATCCGGATGAATAGCATTAATGATGTCGGAGGAGTTTTTGTACAGGTCACCGCATTTTCTTCCCCATATTTTTTCATAAGACGGGCTGATGTATAAAGTTTGGTGAGTTTCCAGGTTATTTACCCAATACACACCGGAAATGTTTTCGATCAGGCTCTGGAATTTTTTCTTTGAGTTATGTAACTCAGCGGCAGCTACTACACTTTCTGTTACATCAAGTAAAGTACCTATCGTAACAGGCTGTCCAGCTTGTGTAGTTATAGCTCCAAATATTTCAGCATGAATAATTGTACCGTCTTTTTTTATGCCCTGAAAACGGTAATTGGATTTCACGGGTTTACCTTCCAGCCTTTGCAGAATAATTTCACTTACCATTTTCTTATCAGGTTCATAAACTATTTCACCAGCATTTTTTAATGTCAGCATTTCATTTTGTTCATAACCAAATATGCTGGCGAATTGTGGATTTACGTAAGTAAATCTTCCATCCTGTATAATATAAATACCGGTGAGAGATTGTTCTACAAGGCTCCTGTATTTTTCTTCACTTTCCTTAAAAGCTTCTTCGGCTTTCTTTTTTTCTGTAATGTCATGATAATAAACAGAAACTCCATCCGGAGACGGATATATATAATCTTCGAACCAACGATCAAGTGATGGATAATATAACTGTAGCTGAACAGACTGCTGAGTTCTTTTTGCTTCATGAAGCGCATTATAAAAAGGCTGATTTATTTCACCTGGAAATAACTCCCAGACATTTTTTCCAAGCAACTGTTCCCTGGTTTTTCCCAGGTAAACCTCAGCCTTATTATTTACAAATGTATAATGCCAATCATTGTTAAAAGCAATGAAAGCATCTGTGATCCTTTCAAAAATATTATTAAGTTCAGCAGTTTTCCCTTTTACCTGAGTAGTCAGCTCCTGGTTAAACCTGATCAATAACTGATCAGCCAGTTTTTTTTGTGTAATGTCGCGGTTAGTAGAAACATAACCTGAAATATGGCCGTTTGCGTCATAAAATGCCGAACTGTAAGATTGAATAAATATTTCCTTTCCTTCTGCATCCAGGTGCATTACTTCTCCTTTCCAAACACCTGTTGTTTGCATTTCCTGTCTTATCCGGACTAACTCATTTTTATCAACCTGTGTTCTTACTGCTGTTGCCAAATCAGTTCCTTTGATTGTTTCCGTATTGAACCCATAGAGTTTTTCTGCAGCCTTGTTACAATTGATTATTTTAAATTGGGAATCGGTGGTTATTACAGCATCTGTAATACTGGATAGAATTTTCTCTATATACTTTTTGTTTTCCAATTCCTTCTTCATCTGATCATTGTCCTTTTTGAGTTGTAACAGATTTACAATAACAAGTAAGATGACAATGATAAAAACAGAAAATAAAATTAGATTTAGTTTGGCAACCATTTTTCCTTTTTTTTCCAGGTAGTTTAGTAATTCCTGGCTTTCTGCTGTTTCCAACAGATTAATATAATTCATAACAACTGCCTTGTGCTTATTCAAGGGTGTTGCCTCCCGGTAAGCAATTACTTCCTGAATTGATTTTTCTTTCCTGATCAATAATAGATTTTGGGAGATGTCAATTATCTTTCCCGTGTAAAGAGATAATGAATCTACTGAGGCCTTTTCAATAGGTTCTCCTCCTGATAGTTCTTTTAATTTTTCTATTTCCCTGCTGATTCCTCCGGCTTGCAGGGTTATAAGCGACGATGCATCGGGTTTGGGATGCAGAATATAAAGATTTGTATTGCTTTCTACTTCCAGGATTCCACGCTGTATATTCAATATCTGTACTAATACCTGTGTGGCATAGTTTGTTTTTTCATCCAACCCGTTTACCTGTTTTGAAAGACGGATAGAGATAAATGCAAAAACTGCAATCCCCGGCAAAATAAATACGAGAATTAACAACGGAAATTTCCTGAGCTTGTTTCTCATCGGTTCAACAATTTAAAAACCAGAATTTCAATCAGGATTACTGTTTATTTAAACCTGTGTATAAAGAAGCCGGGGATATTGATGTTGACAATTAACTTTCAAAAATTATCAATTTAAGGAGATTGCCTTTTACAAACCAGGTGGCTTTTAAAAACAGGTCAATTTTAAAAAAGTAACCATAAATGAATTAATAAAAGGAAGGTAGTAAAAAAACCGGCGTAAAACGAACTATATACCCTGGCTGTTTACAAAGTTTACCAGTGCCGCAGAGTTGGGCAAGGTCAGTTTTTTTAAAATATTATACCGATGTACTTCTATCGTTTTGATGGAAACACTTAATTGACCCGAGATTTCTTTTGAAGACATCCCTTTTTTTATGTACTGAACAATCTCCAATTCTCTTTTTGAAAGAGAATTGATATCCTGCTTAGCAGTACCAGAATCCATTTCATGAGAAGTGATGATATTCTTCACTTCATCGCAGATACTTATTTTGCCTTCACTTACTTCAATGATTGTTTTTATAAATTCGTTTTTAGAAGAATTTTTGGTGACATACCCGGAAGCGCCAACACTCAGCATTTTTTTTGCATACGCCGGTATGGCATGCATGGACACTCCAATTACTTTTGATCCCGGGGATAATTTCTTGATTTGTCTTGTAGCTTCAAAACCGTTCATCTCATGCATATTGATATCCATGAGAACAATATCGGGTCTCAGGTTAATTGCAAGTTCGATTGCCTGTTCACCGTTTTCTGCGGTGCCTGCTACTGTAAAGCGGGGATCAGATTCGAGGATAAATTTCCAGGTTTCTCTGATCAGTTGATGATCGTCGGCTAACAGGATGGAGATTTTTTTCATATTCTTTTGTTTTTAAAGGATTTTACCTTACAAAATTTATGAATTCCCCTTATTAAAGTTGTAGTGAGGTAGTATAATTATTGTAGTCGTCTGACTACAATAAACAATAGCCGGTCAACATTAAAATCAAGTAAACAAATAAAGAATGTGGAGGCGACCGGATTCGAACCGGTGTCCAAACATATTCATCGAAAGTTTTCTACATGCTTATTCTGTTTTATTATGTCGGGAAGCAACTGGTCCGAAGGACTCCTTCGGAGAAACAGACAACCGATTACTTCCTTAGCTGTATGGTCTTAAACGATCAGCACAGCCTTTGATCGCAGCATCTTGTTTTGTTTTGAGTCGGCGGCGGGGCATGGAAACAAGCGAACCGGCCCGGCGGCCCTAATGACTACTTAATCACTGATCAGGCAGCCATGGCATACTGAGTATTGCCATTTAGAGTTTGAGTATTCAGATTAACCTGCTAATTACACAACGCAGAACATGCTTATACTTTCAAAGATCTATGCTGTCAATACCAAACGCCCCCGGGATTAAATTAATTTTACAAGATTAATTTATTGCTCAGATTCATTTCCCCTGTCCAATAATCTTACCAACTTGTTTTTCCTGTCAAAATTACAAATGAATCAAACTGAATTTTCAAATGAGCTGAAATTATTCCCTTAATCACAAATAAGCAGATGTTGTACAGTAGACGTGATAAACTATTTAAACAATCGCCAGATGTCCAATCCCAATGCATAGGCCATTAACCCAAGTAATAAAGCCATCCCAATCATTTGCGCATACTCCATAAATTTATCACCGGGTTTACGGCCTGTGATCATTTCTGATAAGGTAAATAAAGCATGGCCCCCATCTAAAGCCGGAATAGGCAGCACAATCATAAAAGCAAGTATGACAGAAAACACAGCAGTCAGCGTCCAGAAACTAAGCCAATCCCATTCGCCGGGAAAGATTCCTCCTATGCTGATAACACTGCCCAGTGAATCTCTCACCCTTACTTCATTAGATGTGAACAACTGTTTCAGGTTTTTCACATATTTACTTAATGTTTCCCAG
>DATDPZ010000341.1:0-19922 GCA_035292525.1 Chitinophagaceae bacterium | reverse complement strand
TTACATTGGTTGGGTAGTTTGTCATACTAATTGAGTTTGTTGTTATTCACAATTAGTACAACTTGTACTTCAATTAGCGATAGCCTTTTTATACACTTATCAACATATAAATATTGGATTAACCGTTTTTAGACAGCTTCTAAGAAATAGTATTGAAATATTATTTTCTGAAATAATGATCGGCCAATGCCTTTGCAATAGCAGTAGGATTGGCCTCATCCGTATTAGTAAGAATAATGATGGATAAATTATCATCCGGGAATCTTAAGTAAGATGCCCGGAAGCCAATATTGGCGCCGCTGTGCCCGATAGTTTTATGTCCTTTATATTCATCAATGGTCCAGCCAAAACCGTAAAAAGATCTCGAATCCGGATCAACTGAAGTTTTTATAAAAGGCTGCCAGAGTTTTTCCCAATTCTCACTTGTCAAAATGATTTTCTGTTCTCTTAAAACTTTATCCCATTTTATCATATCTGAACTGGTAGATAAGAATCCGCCACTGGGTCTGATGGCAAACATGGCAGTGGCATTCACCAGTGTATCTTTCCGGTGCATATACCCGCTGGCCCGGTTGGGTATGATCTGATAGAATTCGGTCATGTAGCTGTTGGACATCCCTGCAGGCACAAATAACTTCTGATGAATATATTGATCCCAGTTCATGCCGCTTACCTGCGTGATGATTTGTGCCAGTATATAATATCCCAGGTTACAGTACTGGTATTTTTCGCCGGTTTTATAATCCAGCGGCAAAGGATAAGCCGCTTTTATTATTTCCAGATCGCTGATCATTTTAAAATTATCATAAGCAGGACTTTCCCTTTTTAATCCCGATGAATGGGACATTAAGTGTTTTATTTGTATCGGCCTCCATATCTCCGGTGCATCCGGAAAAAATTTGTGGACAGGATCATCAATGCTGAGTTTGCCTTCCTCCATCAATGTTATAATGGCAGTAGAAAAAAACTGCTTGCTTACCGAACCCAGGCGGATCACTGTTTCAGCATTTACAGGAACATTAAGTTCAGCATTGGCCAGACCATAACCTTTGTTTACAACTGCTTTCCCGTTTTTAATAACAGCCAATGACAGGCCCACAATTTTTTGTTGCTTCATCATGTGCTGAACAATAATTTCCGTACTGTCAACCTGTGCAAATAAAATGGCAGGAGATAAAAACAGCAGCACGAAAAGATTTCTCTTGTTCATAAAATTATTTTTTGTACAGGGCTGTTTCAGGGTTTACCGGCCCGGTTTACTGAAACAAAATCATTGTCAATAGTTAATATCCCAAACAAATACAATGATAACTTTCCCGGATATTGTTGTGACTTTTCAAATGCAGATTTATTGTTTGCCAATGCAGGATTAAAGATAAGGATGTCAGCATAATTGTTTGCATTCATTGTTTACGGTTTTTTCAGGGGATTACACACAAGCAATACGCGGCACTAGTCTTATAAAAAAACCACACGAATCTGTTGCTTTGCCGGAATTTCTATTAATTTCATTTCCTGTTCGAAAATAATACCCAAAAAAATTATTGTGAAATTTCAGCCTGAAAAAATATTAAGCACAGGGTTGTCTGTTATAATCGCCAGCATCCTTTTCATAGTTTTTATTTTCTACCAGCAATCAAAAAAAGTACAGGATACGGCGTTATGGGTATCGCATACCAACAAAGTGCTTTATCATTCCGAATCACTCCTGGCCCATACTGCAGACAATGTGGCACAGGCAAGGGGATATGCGCTGTCCGGCTCCGGCAATTTTTTAGACCATTTACAGGAATCACAAAAAACGATTTATCTGGAACTGGCCGAATTAAAAATGCTGACAGATAATAAAATTGAGCAGCAGCAACGCATAGATTCTCTCACAGATAATATTGATAAACGGGTTGAATTTTCAAACAGGATAATTACAGCCCGGCAGGAAAAAGGCCTCGCCGCAGCCGCTGCCCTATCTGTTACAGAGGAAGGACTGCTTTATATGAACAGGACACAGGAACTGGTTTACCGGCTGCAGGCAGACGAAAAGGTTTTTCTGGATCAACAAACAAAAAAAAATGAACAGTCTGTTGCTCTTATGAACAGGGTGTTGCTTTTATTAGCATTAATGATTCTTATTTTGTTGGTGGTCCTCATCAAGGCAGGAAGAAAAATTTTCCAGGCACAAAAAAGATTACAAAAACAACTTGAGCAATCCAATTTAATTCTGGATAAAAAAATCAAGAAAAAAGCAACAGAGCTAACCGATGTTTTTGAACGCATCACTGATGCGTTTGTAGCCCTGGATAAAAACTGGTGCTATACCTATATGAATAAAAAGGCAGGTGAAATATTTAACCGTGATCCGGAAAAAATGATTGGGCGGCATATCTGGACCGAATTTCCCGAAGGCATTGACCAGTCTTTTTACAAAGCATATCACGAGGCAATGGCTGAACAGCAATATGTGTATGTGGAAGTATATCATCTGCCTTATGATAAATGGTTCGAAAATCATATTTATCCTTCCGCAAATGGCTTGTCTATTTTTTTCCGGGACATTACCGAACGTAAAAAAGCAGAAAAAAAATTAATACAACTTTCCCAGGCTGTAGAGCAGAGCCCGGCATCGGTTATCATTACCGACGTAAAAGGAAATATTGAATATGTCAATAAACAATTCACCAAAGCAGCCGGGTACAGTTCCGAAGAAGTATTGGGCATAAATCCCCGCTTTCTTAAATCGGGGCATACTTCGGAGGCCGGATATGAAAACCTGTGGGCAACCATAATATCTGGTAATGAATGGCGGGGTGAGTTTCATAATAAAAAAAAGAACGGCGAACTATACTGGGAGGCTGCATCCATATCACCCATCTTTAACACAAAAGGCGAAATCACCAGTTTTCTTGCCATTAAAGAGGATATAACTGAAAGAAAAAAAGCAGCAGAAACCCTGCGGGAAAGTGAAGAAACCTTCCATCGGTTATTTAATGAAACTGCCGATCCGGTTTTGTTACTTGATGAAACAGAGTTTATAGATTGCAATCAGTCAGCTATTTCTATTTTAGGGTATTCTTTCAAACAGGAGGTAACCAATAAAAAACCCTGGGATATTTCTCCTGAAAAACAACCTGATGGAAAACTGTCTGTTTACAAAGCCAAAGAAATGATCGCAAAATCATTGGAACTTGGGTATAATCAGTTTGAATGGGTGCATACAAAATCTGATGGAACCGAATTTCCGGTGGAAGTAATGCTGACACCAATTCATTTAAAAGGGAAACAATTATTTTATACGCTGTGGCGTGATATTTCTGAACGTAAAAAAGCAGAAGCAGAAAAACAAAAGGCCCTGGAGCGGTATGATATTCTTTCCCAGGCCACCAGTGACACCATCTGGGACTGGGATATGGTAAACAATTCCATGCTTTACAATGAGGGCATCACAAATATGTTTGGATACAAAGTATCGGATGTAAAAAATGTTGCTGACTGGTGGAATGATAAGTTGCATAAAGATGATTTTGATATGGTGGCAGCAGCCTTATATAAAATATTTGAAAACAAACAAAAATATTTTCAATTAACTTATCGTTTCCGCTGCGCTGACGGCTCTTATAAAAACATTTTTGACAGGGCATTTGTGCTTTTTGATGATGAAGGAACGCCATTAAGAATGATTGGCGCTATGCAGGATATTACTTACCAGAAAGAAGAAGAGATCCGTATCGGCCGTGTAGTGATTGATGCACAGGAAAGAGAACGCCAGGCTTTAGGGATGGAGCTGCATGATAATGTAAAACAGATTTTATCTGCCACCTTATTATACCTGGGCATGGCCAATGATAAAAAGAAGAGCAAAAAAGAAACTACTGAATATATAGAATTGTGTCATGGATTTATTATGGATTCCATCAAGGAGATCCGCAGACTTTCGCACCAGTTAGCGCCGGCTTCATTTGAGGGCGTTCCCTTGCCGGAAGTAATAGAGGCGCTGGTTCAAAATATGAACCCGGATAACCACTGGCAGGTGAACCTTGATATGGAAGAAGACGGAATAGAAACGATCAGCAGTGAAGTAAAAATAAATTTATACAGGATCCTGCAGGAACAACTCAATAATGTTGTCAAATATGCAGCAGCAGATCATATTGATGTCAGCCTGAAACCGGTTGAAAATTTTCTTCAACTGAGAATTGCTGACAATGGTAAAGGCTTTGATCCTGTCACCGTAAAAAAAGGTATTGGCCTGGAAAATATCCGGAAAAGAACAGAAGTGTTTTCCGGTGAACTGGTCATTAATGCAGCGCCGGGTAAGGGTTGTGAGTTGATAGTGAAAGTTCCGTTGAATTAAAGGGTTAAGGGTTGCCAACCTTTTAAAGGTTGGCAACCCTTAATTGGCAACCCTTTATTATCTTGCCTTATGCCTATTCCTGAAAAATACCTGGTTGATTTTGAAGAACAGGGCATTTATCATGTATTCAACCGTACCAACAACAGGGAGAAGCTTTTTCTGTCTGATGAAAACCGGTTTTTTTTCCTGAAAAAATATAAAGAACACTTGTCTTCTTTTATAGACACTTACTGCTGGTGTTTGTTACCCAATCATTTTCATTTGCTGGTCAGGGTGAAATCTTTAGCAGCATTACGGAAGGGGATTGAAGAGAAAGAATTTAATAGCCGGTCGCTGACAGAAAAAAGGTTTTTGGATAATCAGCGAACCGTCAGCGAACTGATTGAACAGGCTTTTAAACGGTTCTTCCAGTCTTATGCACTTGCTTTTAATAAAGTGTATGAACGGAAAGGGAATTTATTTTATAAACCGTTCAAAAGGGTAGTAGTTGATAAGGAAACACATTTTACCCAGGCGATTATTTATATACATGCCAACGCGGTGAAACACGGGTTAACCAAAGATTTTACCGGGTATAAATGGTCTTCATGGCATAGTCTTATTTCAGACAGCGACACAGTGCTGCTCAGAAAGGAAGTGATAGATTGGTTTGGAACAAAAACACTTTTTATAAAAGCTCATCATGAGTTGACAGATTATTATTATGAAAGTGATATTTCTATTGAGGATTGAGAAGGGTTGCTAACAAGGGTTGCCAACCTTTTGAAGGTTGGCAACCCTGGCACTTTCAAAAGGTTGGCAACCCTTAGCGCTGGTTATCTTTAAATACTCTTAGCACATTTCCACCCAGTATTTTTTTAATCTCTTTCTTTTTATAACCTCTTTTTACAAGTTCTTCTGTAATCTTCGGAAAATCCTGAACGCCATCCAAACCCTGAGGCGCAGAATTAATACCGTCAAAATCACTGCCCAACCCTACATGGTTTACACCCACCAGCTTTACAATATAATCCAGGTGATCCATCAACAAAGAAAGTGGGGGACGAAGAGCCATCACTTCGGCTGCGTATTTTTCAAAAAGATAAGAATCTGCAAAATAGGAATCTGTCACTGTATTCAGAATGGAATCCCGTTCTGCTTTATGCCGTTCATTAAAAGCCCTGTTTTTTTTATTGTAGGTACTGTCAACAAACCCGGAGAAAAAATTCAGGCAAACCACTCCGTTGTTTTCAGCAATCGCTTTCAGCTGGTCGTCTTTCAGGTTTCTGAACACCGGGCATAAGGTATAAGCACAACTGTGTGAGGCCAGCACCGGTTTGGTAGTCGTTTGCATCACGTCCCAAAAAGTTTGTTCACCCACATGTGAGATATCCACCATCATACCCAGTTCATTCATCCGGGTTACTACCTGCTTACCAAAATCTGTAAGTCCTTTTCGTACCACAGAATCTGCAGAAGCATTTTCTTTTGAAGAAGTTTTCAGTGAGGCTTCATACATGGCTGATGTGGCCCAGCTGGTTGAATTATTCCAGGTCAGTGTCATATACCGGACTCCCCTGTTGTACAGGCTGTCCAGTTTTGTAAGATCATCTTCTATCATGTGTCCGCCTTCAATACCCATCATGGCAGCAAATTTTTCCTGGCGTACTATTCTTTTCAGGTCTGCCGGCGTAAAGGCAATTTCCATTTTTTGCCAGTTACGAAGGGTAATCGCATAGATGGAATCAATTTCCCGGTTGGCCCATTTGTATGGTTGCGGCATTTTCCCATCGCACCAGATGGAGAATATCTGAACATCCACGCCACCTTTTTTCATCCGGCCAAGGTCAGAATGTGCTTTGCCACTGAGGTCGGAATCAAAGAGCAGGTTTTTTTCAATTGCCTTGCTGGGAAAATCATTGTGAGTATCCACCAGTACAGCGGCCCTGTGAATTCTTTTGTATTTCTGGGAAAAAACAGGAAGCCCCATGAGAAAAACGATGGTCATAAACAGCAGATATTTCCTCATTATAGTGAACAGGTTTAGCGGCAAAAGGTAGATAAACTAATTTATACGACAAAAATTCAAGTTTCAGATAAAATACATAAAAAAAAGGGGGAGTGAAACCTGGGATGATCTGGCAATTTTTTTGTGAAAATGAAAAATGAGACGGAGGGGAAAATTTTAATCAGTGATTTGATGAAAAGATGATGAATACTTTAAAAAAAGTTTTATAAAAAACATTAGCTTTATTCAAAATCATAAAAAACATGAAGCCGTTATTTTTATTTTTTATTCTTTTCTTTTCCATGGCTGGTAAAGCACAAAAAACCAGGACAAAACCCGCCGACCCCGACCTGGTGAAACAGGAGATCATTACTTCATTGAATAATCAATATAATTTTTATAAAGAAAAAGCTTTGCAGATCTGGGAATTTGCCGAAGTAGGATTTAAAGAAGAAAAGAGTTCAGCGCTGCTGCAACAGACTTTGAAGGATAATGGATTTTTGGTAGAAGCCGGGGTGGCCGGCATGCCTACCGCATTCATCGCCTCTTATGGCAGCGGGTTGCCGGTCATTGGCATACTTGCAGAATTTGATGCACTGCCCGGCCTGGCACAAACTGCCGACCCGGTAAAAACACCAATTGAGGGAAAAATTGCAGGGCATGCCTGCGGGCATCATTTATTTGGCGTGGCTTCTGTAGCCGCTGCCATTGAAGTAAAAAAATTGCTGGAACAAAAAAAAATTACCGGTACAGTCCGCTTGTATGGATGCCCGGCAGAAGAAGGCGGGTCGGGTAAAGTGTATATGACCAGGGATGGGCTTTTTAAAGATGTGGATGTAGTGATTCACTGGCATGCCGGCGACAAAAACAGCATCACCATGACCAGTGCATTGGCAAACAAGTCTGCCAAGTTCCGGTTCAGGGGATTTTCTGCTCATGCTTCTGCTTCGCCGGAAAAAGGTCGTTCGGCTTTGGATGCAGTAGAAGCCATGAATAATATGGTGAACATGATGAGAGAACATATTCCGCAGGAAACCCGTATTCATTATGTAATTACCAGTGGGGGTAAGGCGCCCAATATTGTTCCTGACTTTGCAGAAGTATATTATTATGTACGTCATCCCCAAAAAGACGATGTAATGAAAATATTTGACCGGGTAGTGAAAGCGGCCGAAGGGGCAGCGCTGGGTACAGAAACAAAAATGGAATATGAAGTGATTGGCGGCACCCATGATTTACTTTTAAATAATACACTGGCATCGGTCATGCAGCAAAATCTTGACCGGGTGGGTGGAGTGTCTTATACAAATGAAGAAATAAATTTTGCCAAAAAAATACAAAGCTCTTTTAATTTTTCATTTCCGGCTATAGAAACAGCAGGAGAAATAGTGCCTTTGAAACTGGTAGGCGATGCAGGAGGTGGCTCTACAGATGTGGGTGATGTAAGTTATGCTGTACCTACAGTAGGTATGCGGTCTGCTACCTGGGTGCCCGGTACACCGGCACATAGCTGGCAGGCGGTAGCTTGCGGCGGTACGGAGATTGGCACAAAAGGGATGTTGGTAGCTGCCAAGACAATGGCGTTAACTGCATTTGATTTATACACAACATCCGGTCATATTATAAAAGCGAAAGAAGAATTTAAAAAAGCAAAAGGCGATTATCAGTATAAGCCATTACTTGGTGACAGAAAACCGGCATTGAATTACCGGGATTGAAACAAGGGAGCTGTCCCCAAAAGCTATGTGGCAGATATACTACATCATCTTTTGTAAAAATCCATTCATAAAAAAAGTATTCGAAAAGCTGGCCCTGTGTAATGCAGTCCTCCCCCTTTGGGGCTATGTTATATAGTTAAGGGTTTTATACTTGAAAATTGTTTGTTGAGCATTGAATATTGAGTATTTTTCCAGCCAAATATTCAACAATCAATATTCAATAATCAATGTTCAATTGGCGACCATTGCTTAACTAAATGACATTACCCTTTGGGGGAGTTAGTGGGGGCTGCTCTTATCTCCCACAAACCAATCCTCTTTGTTTTTAAACAATACATTAAATGTGGTGAGTGAGCCGTAACAGCGGGTGATATATTGTTGAATATTTACTTTCTCTTCATCGCTTAATGATTTATGACTGTTGATATTTTGTTCCAGCACCCTTAAGCGGTCTCGCAGCATCACTACTTTATGAAAAAAATCTGTAATTGGAATTTCCTTTGGCTTGAGTGATTTATCTGCAGGTTGAATTAATAAACTACCACCGTGCCATTTATCACCGAGCGGTACATTTTCTGTAATGCCACCCCACAATCTTAAAATCTTCAATAAGGATTTTTCTACATCGCTATGTGTTTCTATTTCTTCCGAAACATTTTCAGGAATAATTTCATCCAGCTTGTTATCAGTTTTATCAATTTCTTTTAATCCGTGGTTGATAAATGAAATTAAATACGTAGCATAACGAAGGCCTACGATCACCCCCGGTCCGTATTGCGTGTGCTGTAGCCTGGTGCCGATGCCTAAGGTTGTTTGTTCCATGAAGAAAAGTTTAAAAGGTTTAAGAAGTTTAAGGGTTTAAGAGTTTAAGTGGTTTAAAAAGTTTAATGGTTTAAGGGCTGAATGTTCCTGCAATCAACTGAAGGATAAAAGCAAATCACTGTTTTTATTCCAGGTGATATTCTTTTGCAAGTAGCATTATTAAATTACTGCCAAGTTTCAAAGCCATTTGATAGTCATTTTTCCGATGGCGGTAATCTGACAGTGTCATCTGGCAATTATTAGCAAATTCAATAAATTTAGCACTATTGTTATCAAGGAGTTTTATATCCATTTTCATAAAGGAGTCTATTTTTTCCCTCGGTGTATTAAAATCCCATACGGGGCTAAAATTGATGGCATTGAAAATCTGATTTCTAAGGTCTATTGTACGATTTATGATTGGCTGTTCATAATTATAGAGGTCTTTTATTGACCGGCAAATCTTGTCGTACCGGGCTATGGCATTAATAACATCTTTGTTTTTAAAATACCTGAGTGAGCCGGAATTTTTAAGTTGTTCAAAAGTAGCGTTGTTTGAATTAAAACTAAAATACCAGCTTGTAAACCGGGCATAATAATGCCAGGTGCCTCCGGGGAGATCACTGATATTTTTTGTTTGGGCAAGTGTCCGGAAAGTATCAATCCGTGGTGCCACAAAATCTATTTGTTTAATATCTGAAATTAACTGAGTGGTGTCTTTTTTTAAATCAGCAATGAGAGATTCAGCAAATTCATAAGCCCGGTCTCTTTCTATTTTATGTTCCAGTTGGTATTCAGCAAGAAATCCGCAAAATACAGCGAGGAACAGCATCAGGAATTCCCAGAAATAATGGGTCCATGCCCGTCCGGTCATGCGGGCATTTTTTTCTGTAATATGACTATGATGATGAACTTCCATGAAGAAAGTTTAAGTGTTTATAAGTTTAATGGTTTAACTCATAGCTCGCAACTCATAACTCATAACTACTAACTTACCACTTATCTCATTCCAGCGCCTGGTACACTAACACTTTAAATTTATTTGGTACCTCTCCAAGTGTAGTACGATAAAGCTGCCGGTAAATGATTCCAATTAGATTTTCTTTCGGATCGGCCCAATAGGTAGTGGCAAAGGCACCACCCCATTCAAATACACCTTCAGGTGTGGGCAACAGGCTGCTTCCTTTTTCTGTAGTGATTCCAAATCCCAATCCGAATTTATTTGCACCCCGATTAATATCTCCGATCTGGTTCATGGTCATCATACGTACCGTATTGCGTGATAATAATCTTTTCCCATTGTATTCGCCTTCATTCAGCAGCATTTGTAAAAAGATGGCATAGTCTAATGCTGTAGAAGATAGACCTGCACCACCGGAATAATATGTGCCGGCTGTTTTGGGATAATTTAAAAGGAAAGCTCCATTCTGTTCAGTAACCGGTTTTGAATGTTGCAATTTTCCTTCTACTTCCTCATACAGAGATACTAAACGGTTTTGTTTTGCAGCCGGTAAATAAAAATAAGTATCATTCATACCCAGTGGTTCAAAAATTCTTTTTTTGAAAAACTGATCCAGGTTCATACCTGAAAAAATTTCCACCAGCCGGCCAAGAATATCGGTGTTGAATCCATAACTGAACCGTTCACCTGGCTGGTGAATCAGCGGGAGTTTTGCAATTGTTTTTACATCATCTGCCAGTAATCTTCCTACCTCTACTCCAAGGCCGGCTACCAATCCTGCTTTGCCATAAATGGCATTGGCTTCTTTGGTTCCAATTTGCGGATAGCTAATACCTGATGTATGAGTAAGTAATTGCCGGATGGTAATTTCAGATTTTGCAGGTACAGTTGTATAAGTGGAATCCGTTTCATTGAATTTATCTAATACCTGTTGCTTTGTAAATTCAGGAATGTATTTCGAAACAGGATCATCCAGTAAAAATTTTCCTTCTTCATAAAGCATCATAGCCGCCACACTGGTGATGGCTTTTGTTTGCGATGCAATCCGGTAAATATTATCTGTGCGGATGGGTTTGGTTTTTTCCAGGTCATCATACCCAAATGCTTTATGATAAATAATTTTTCCGTTACGGATAATCAGTGCTACACAACCATTCAGCCGTCCGTCTTTGATCCATCCGCCGATATTATCATCTATCCTTTTTAATCTTTGTGCTGAGAAGCCGGCTGATTCAGGTTTTGCAATTTGCAAAACCGGTGTTTTGGGTTTGTGGCTGATGACAACCGCGGATTGACTGATGCCGGTGAAATGCAAAAGCATGACCGGGATTGCCAACAAAAAAATTTTCTTCATTTTAAAATGATTTTTGTAAACAGAAAGATAAGATTATTTACAAAACGCCCTGAAATAAAATAGGGCTAAAAAGGACCTGGTTTTGTTTTCAATCTCCGGAGTATTTCTGCATCTTTTTCCTGTTGATATTTTTCAAAACAGCCTTTTATCCAGGATTGAAAATCATAATCACTTGCCGAAAGGCAAAATTCGTAAATGGGTCTGCAACGAACCATAAAGCTGTCCCTTTCTTCCCCGCTTAAACCCGTTAAACGTAATACAAGTGATTTATTGAAACGGTAGTCAATAAACTTATCCTGTTCCTGTATTAAAAGTCTTTCCTGGAAATCGGCCATGCTTTTGTTTCTTCTGAACTGGAACATACGGATGATCTCTTCCAGGCTAAAGCCAACAGCAGTACCCGGACCGGATCCCATAGTAGCTTTAAGCGTTGGTTTTTCCCAGTTAAAAACTTTGGCATAATCCAGCCTGTTTTGCAAAGAGTCCTGTCGGTAATTGCGGGGCTTGATGAAGATTTCTTTTAAAACCGGAATATTAATATGAAGGGCAAGATCAAATTGTTCTGAATCAAAAATTTTTGCAACCGGGTATTTGATGGTGGGCTTATTCAGGTAGCTGAACCAAACGGAATCTTTTTCACGAACCTCTATTTCGTATCTGCCAAAGGCATCGGTGATCGTTCCTTTGCCAGACGTGGATAAAACCGTTACAGATGATAATGGATAGGTTTTTGAACTGTCGAATACCACTCCTTTTAATTTAAAATACTGGGCAATTCCTTCTTTTGGTAAAAAAGTAAAAAAAAATAAAAGCAACAAGAGGGTTTGTAAAATCAGTCTCAAGGAAAACCTTTTTGAAAAAGCAAATAACAAACAAAAAATTTTACCTTCCACATAATTGCTGTTAAAAAGTGGTTTTTGTTCTTATAATTATAAAGCAGGCAATTTTTTTTTATTCATCAACGCCCCGGTCAGTTAAAATTCTTTCAATAACATTTGGAAAGTATTCATGCTCCAGCTGAAGAATGCGCCGGGCCAGTGATTCAGCGGTATCATTTTCCATAACAGGACAACGGGCCTGGAAAATTACAGGGCCATGATCATAGTGGTCATCCACATAATGAATGCTGATGCCGCTTTCTTTTTCTTTGTTGGCAATGACCGCTTCATGTACATGCTGACCATACATGCCTTTGCCGCCATACGCAGGTAAAAGAGCCGGGTGAATATTGATGATTTTTTGCGGGAATGCTTTTATTAATAACGAAGGGATCTTCCATAAAAAACCAGCCAGCACAATAAAGTCAATTTTTGCAGACTTCAGTTCACTTATATAACCATCACCACGGTAGAATTTTTCTTTTTCTATAATCAATACAGGAATATTGTTTGCTTCTGCAATTTTTAAAACACCGGCTCCCGGCTTATTGCTTATAATCATTGCAATTGTTGCGATGGCTGATTTGCGGTTTGAATCTGTAACAGCAAAATGCTGAATGATCTTTTCAGCATTGGAACCGGCCCCGGAAGCAAAAATGGCAATCTGTTTCATGAATTCTTTTTTGAAAAGCAACAAAGTTGTAACTTTTCCATATGAGAAAATTAATTTATTCCACTTTATTTATAATTGCTTCCATAACTGTTTTTTCTCAAAGAGAAAACTGCGAAGACAAACAGCACCCGATGCCGGTGTTAAGCGATTCTTTGAAAAATATATTTCAAAAAAACCTGGTCTCTGCCGAAAACAAATTCAGGTATGATCCTGCTAATGCTGAGCATATAATATGGTACGGTCGCCGCACTGCCTATCTTGGCAATTATAAAGAGGCAATTGATATTTACTCCAATGGAATTAAGCTGTATCCCCAAAATGCACGGTTTTACAGGCATCGGGGCCATCGCTATATAACCCTTCGTTGTTTTGATAAAGCTATCAGCGATCTGAAAAAAGCCAGTGAACTGGTCAGTGGCCAGGTAGATGAAATAGAAGCGGATGGAATTCCCAATGCTGCAAATATGCCCACCAGTACCCTGCATTCAAACATCTGGTATCACCTGGGGCTGGCGTATTACCTGAAAGCAGAATACAGGAAAGCCCTGCTTGCATTTGAAAAATGCACGTCTGTTTCGGATAACGATGATATGCTGGTAGCCACCCTGAACTGGCTGAACATCACCTTGCGTAAAATGGGAAGAGAAAAGGAGGCCGGTCAGCGAATAAAAGAAGTGTCTGCAGCAATGACCATTATTGAAAATCGTGATTACCTTGATATATTATTAATGTATATTTCAGGTGATGACTCCAAACTGGTTGAAAAAACAAAAAACCAGGAAACACTCAGTAATTCGACACTGGGCTTTGCACTTGGCACTTATTACTTATTAAACGGGAAAAAACAAAAGGCAAGGGAACTGTTTGAAAAAGTAGTAGCCGGAAATCAATGGGCCAGTTTTGGATATATAGCTTCTGAAGCAGAACTGGCAAGGATGAATTGAGAATTAAGGCTGAAGCACGAAGACTTATTTTTAAAATTTAGTTGGTTTATCTGAATTCTGACTTCAGGATTCCGGCTTCAGCACCCCTATCTTAATGCCGATTTTCCGGATATAAACTTTAAAAAACCGGAATTGACCCAAAGGAATGCTAACAAGTAATACGGCAACAGGCCAGATAAGTGTAATCAGTAAAATATAAATAATCGCCCATATCCAGTCTTGTTCAATGGACAATAAGTTCATAATTTTTTTACCCACAAAACCGGTTAAACTGCCGCCTAAAGCGAAAGTGCTGAGTATTAGAAATAATTGCAAACCCGAGACCTTCCATTTTTGTTTTAATCTGTCAAACATAAAGCAACTTTTTTTTGGCAGGGGCAAAAATCGGATAAAACAATCAGGAAGCTGAATAAATTCAAATTGAATTTTATCATTGACAGAATGATGACAAAGATAAAGCAGCAATATTAACAGCAAATAAAAATTCCTTTGAAATGCAGGCTGGTAGCGGGTTAAAAAAAAAATCAGCGGGTTGTCATTTTATTAAGTCCATGACTTATTTTTGCAACCTGTTTAAGAGATTTATCCACATTTTTCAGATCAACTGTTTCTAATGATTTCAGAAAAATTTTTCACTTCAAAACGAACACTACTCCTCTTATTATTTTTAGTGTTAGCCACTTTTAACACATATGCCCAGGATGGCAAGGTTTTATTCAGTTCAAAATGTGCCACTTGTCATAATGTTTTTAAAAAAGGAACCGGCCCTGCACTGGGAGGCTTCCAGGAAAGAGATAATGGAAAGTGGTCAGATATAAAAGAACTGACTGCCTGGATAAAAAATCCTGCTGCTTATATAGCAAAGGATACTTACACTGCCAGCCTTAAAGCTGAATATGGTTCCTTAATGCAGGCTTCGCCAGATATTACTGAAGCAGAAGTAACTGCCATTGCTGCTTATATCAACGAAACATTTGCAAAAGGTCCGGGTGGGGGCACTACCACTCCGGCCGGAAGTGAAACGCAAACGGAAGGCTCCGGTAAAGGAGCAATTGTATTTGGCATCATTTCACTGATCATGGCCATCATTGCCCTGATACTTTTGCAGGTAAACAGCAACCTGAAGAAACTGAGCGATGAAGCTGAAGGGGTGCTCCGGCCCGACCCGGTTCCTTTTTTCAGGAATAAAGCATACATCGCTTTATTTACTATCGCACTGTTTATTGTTGGCGGATATTATGTTACAAAAGGAGCAATAGATTTTGGCCGTCAGAAAAGTTACCAGCCCGAACAACCCATTTATTATTCTCATAAAGTACATGCGGGTATCAACCAGATCAACTGTCTTTATTGCCATGGCAATGCGATGGAGAGCAAACATGCCGCTATCCCCTCTACCAATGTGTGTATGAACTGCCATAAAACAATTACTACTTATGAAAAAGGCCCTAAACTTTACGATGAGCAGGGAAAAGAAATAAATGGCACAAGAGAAATAGAAAAATTATTTGAATATGCAGGGTTTGATCCCAACAACCCGAATGCATGGGATGCTTCAAAAGCAAAATCAATTCCCTGGACAAAAATTCACAACCTGCCCGATCATGTTTATTTTAACCATTCTCAACACGTAAAGGCAGGCAATGTGCAATGTCAGACCTGTCATGGCGAAATCACCAATATGGACGAAGTGTACCAGTTTGCAGAATTAAGTATGGGCTGGTGTGTCAATTGCCACAGAAATACAAAGGTTGACTTTAACAATGATGAGAAAAATACAGGCAATAAGTTTTACAGTATATATGAAAAATTTCATAACGATATTAAAAGCGGGAAAATGGATAGCGTGACAGTAAAAGATATCGGTGGAATTGAGTGTCAGAAATGTCACTATTAAAAAACCCCCTGTCCCCCTAAAGGGGCTTAGGGCGGTCGTTTATTAAATTGAAATATTTTTTAACTGTCTCTGAGTTTAGGATTTTTGATAAAAGTTGTGTTACTATTAAACTCAGAGTCTAAAAGCCCCTTTAGGGGTTTGGGTTTATTATGAGTGAGAATAAATACTGGCAAAGTTTCGGAGAGCTGAAAGGAAGTGAGGAACTGGAAAAAAAGAATCAGGATGAGTTTGCAGAAGAGCTCCCTTTTGAAGATCAAAGCGGGAAAGGCTGGTTGGATGCGACTGCGCCTCGCCGTGACTTTCTGAAATATCTTGGCTTCAGTACAGCAGCTGCCGCACTGGCTGCAGGTTGTAAAGCTCCATTGAAAAAAGCTATTCCGTTTGCAAACAAACCAGCAGAGATCAGTCCGGGTGTAGCAAATTATTATGCCACTACTTATGTACAGGATGGAGACGTGGTTCCTATTCTTGCTAAAGTGCGGGATGGCCGCCCGATTAAAATAGAAGGAAATGATCTTTGTTCTTTTACAAAAGGCGGAACTTCAGCCAGGGTACAAGCTTCTGTTTTAGATCTGTACGATACTTACCGTCTTACTCATCCTAAAAGAAAGGTGAACGGAAAGTTTGAAGAAATTCCCACATTTGACCAGTTGGATAAAATGATTGCTGAAGCAATGGCAGGTGTTTCTAATCCTGTTTTGCTTACAAGCACTATTACTTCTGTTACTACAAAAGAAATTATAGCAAAATATCCCGGTTTAAAACATATACAATATGATGCTGATTCTTTCAGTGGCATGTTGTTAGCCAACGAAACTTGCTTCGGGGAAAAAGCGATCCCTTCTTACAATTTTGCTAAAGCAAAAGTAATTGTCAGCCTGGGTGCAGATTTTTTGGGCACCTGGCTTAGTCCTGTAGAATTTGCCCGCCAGTATGTGCAGAAGAGAAGGATCAATGAGAAGAACCCGGAAATGAGCAAACACTACCAGTTTGAAAGTTTCTTAAGTACAACCGGCGCCAGTGCCGATGAAAGATATACTCATCGTCCTTCAGAAGCCGGCCTGGTGGCACTTGCTTTATATGCTGCATTAAATGGAGATACTTCAACAGCATTGCCGGAAAAATTGAAAAAAGGAATTGAAAAAGTAGCTGCCGACCTGAAAGCAAATATGGGCGCCTCAATTGTTGTAAGCGGAAGCAATGATGTGAATGTACAGACTATTGTAAACGCTATTAATAATTCAATTCAATCATACGGTTCTACCATAGACTGGTCCTTTACTTTAAATTACCGCCAGGGGATTGATAAAGAGTTGAATGACCTGGTGGCAGCAATGGATGCCGGGCAGGTGGGAGCATTAATGATCTACGGTGCAAATCCTGCATACGATTATCATGCTGCTGAAAAATTTGCAGCTGCCATAAAAAACATAAAAGTTTCCATTTCTTTTACTGAAAGACTGGATGAAACCGGTGAGCTTTGTAATTTCCTTGTTCCTGCTCCACATTTTCTTGAAAGCTGGGGCGATGCTGAACCAAGATCAGGATATACAAGTTTTATCCAGCCCGCTATTCACCCGCTTTTCAAAACAAGAGCTTTCCAAACTTCTTTATTAAAATGGAGTGGTAATAATACTGACTACGAAACTTATTTTAAAAATTACTGGACTTCAAAATTGGGTTCTCAGGCAGCATTTGATGCAGCCTTACAGAATGGAGTAATAGAATCAGCCGAAATTCCTGTCAGTGCAGGATCTTTCAATAACAAATCAATAGATGCTGCCATAGCAGCCATTTCTTCTTCCAAAAAAGGCGGACAAGCTGAATTGGTGCTTTATCAGAAAGTTTCCTTGGGAACAGGTAAGCAGGCAGGCAACCCATGGTTGCAGGAATTACCGGATCCCATCACCAAAGCAACCTGGGACAACTATGTAATGATGAGTATGGTAATGGCGAAAGAAGTGGTAGGCATTGATTTAATTAATGGATCTGAAAAACATATTAATAAATACGAATACTTTCCGGAGAAACCAGTTGTTTCTATCAGTTTCCCGGGTTTAAAAGAACCGGTAAAACTACCGGTGCTGATTATTCCGGGAATGGATGCAAACACAATTGCTGTTGCAGTAGGGTATGGCAGAAATGCCAACCTGGGTAAAACAGCAGAAGCTGCCGGAAAAAATGTTTTCCAGTTTTCTTCTTTCAATGGAACCACAACGGATTGGTTTAATACGGATGTGACCATCACCGATGCCAAAGAAAAATTCAGAATAGCACAAACACAAATACATAATTCATACGAGAACAGAACGGAAGTGGTAAAAGAAACCACCCTGGCTACTTTTAAAAAAGAGCCCAATAAGTTCAAAAAATTTCGTGAAGACCTGGCAAAAGATTTTGCACCGAAAACCGGTGACTTCCGGGTGGAGTCAACCATTTATCCCGATCATCCCCAACCGGGGCTGAAGTGGGGAATGAGTATTGACATGAACGGATGTGTGGCTTGTGGCGCCTGTGTGGTGGCTTGTCATGCAGAGAATAATGTGCCGGTGGTGGGTAAAAGTGAAGTGGCCCGCTATCATGATATGCACTGGCTGCGCATTGATCGTTATTTTGTAAGCGATGAAAAAAATCCGGATGACCTGAAAGCAGTCGTCTTCCAGCCGATGCTTTGCCAGCATTGTGACAATGCACCATGCGAGAATGTTTGCCCGGTGGCGGCAACAAATCATAGTGCCGAAGGGTTGAACCAAATGACTTATAACCGTTGTATCGGTACCAGGTATTGCGCTAATAACTGCCCTTATAAAGTGCGGCGTTTTAACTGGGCAGATTATACAGGTGCTGACAGTTTCCCTAATAACAGAGACAATAAACTGATAGGCAAACTGGATCCGGTTGTGGAGCAAATGAATGATGATCTGACCAGGATGGTGTTGAACCCCGATGTAACAGTACGATCAAGAGGGGTGATTGAAAAATGTTCTTTCTGTGTACAGAAATTACAGGAAGCAAAGCTTACGGCTAAAAAAGAAAATCGGATGCTGGCAGATGGCGAGGCAAAAACCGCTTGCATGACAGCCTGCCCTACTGAAGCCATTGTGTTCGGAAATGTGCATGATAAAGAAAGCAGGATTTTTAAAACCAGGGCAGAAAATGATCAGCGGCTGTTTCATGTAATTGAGCAATTGCACACATTACCGAATGTAAATTACCTGGCCAAGATCAGGAATACAGATGAGGTAATTACAAGTGGTGATCATCAGGAAGAAGATAAGAAAGCGGAAACAGTGCATTAAGTTTTGAGTCGGGAGAGAGGGTTGTGAGTTGTATGATCGGTATAAAAGATTGTTCATCCCCTCCGAAGGAGGGGCCCTAGAAACTACAAATAAAAGATTTGCGAATGGGGTGGGTAAAAAGATGAGTAGAGAACAGAAAGTACAAGTGAGTGCACAATCCCGCAGTATTGCGGGACTGAATAGAAAAACGAAAGTTGACAAAATAAAAAAGCTAACGGCAAAAAAGCTTGCAGCTAAAAGCTAAACGATTATGGGATTACTCAGATACGAATCACAGGTAAGGCCACCGCTGGTGGAGGGCAACAAGGTGTATCATAATGTTACTGAAGATATCTGCCGCCCGGTGGAAGCCAACCCCACCCGTGCATGGTGGATCGGGCTGATTATTTCTGTGGCTTTTCTTTTGTTTGGAATTGTTTCCGTAACGGTGGAAGTTATTTATGGAGTGGGTCAATGGAACCTGAATAAAACGATCGGCTGGGGATATGATATTACCAATTTTGTATGGTGGATCGGTATCGGCCACGCCGGAACTTTGATTTCTGCCATCTTATTATTATTCCGCCAGGGCTGGAGAACAGGTGTGAACCGTGCAGCTGAAGCGATGACCATTTTTGCAGTAATGTGTGCCGGACAGTTTCCTATCTGGCATATGGGCCGTGTGTGGGATGCCTTCTTTGTATTGCCGTATCCAAACACCAGGGGCCCGCTGTGGGTAAACTTTAATTCACCATTACTCTGGGATGTATTTGCGATCTCTACTTATTTTACCGTTTCACTTTTATTCTGGTACAGCGGATTACTGCCTGACCTGGCTACCCTGCGTGACCGTGCAAAAAAGAAATGGCGTAAAATGTTTTATGGTGTGGCGGCATTTGGCTGGACAGGCAGCACCAAGCACTGGCAGCGGCACGAAGCACTTTCATTAGTATTGGCTGGTTTAAGTACACCACTGGTACTTTCTGTACATACTATTGTATCCTTTGACTTCGCCACCTCTATTGTTCCGGGCTGGCATACTACCATCTTCCCGCCTTACTTTGTGGCAGGTGCAATCTTTTC
>DATDPZ010000340.1:0-4374 GCA_035292525.1 Chitinophagaceae bacterium | reverse complement strand
ATATTTTCTTTGCTTCATTTATCATATTATCATTGGAAATTCCGGCAGCCATATTTTTCCTGACACTAAAAAAATCATCATCAGTGGCCTGTTGAATACAATTGTTACTTCGTTGCGTTGTCTTATCTGCTGTTTCCGGATAATTATTTTTTTCAGTAATTTTTTCTTTTTGTCCTTCCGTTGTCTGCACATTTGCTGAATCAATAGAAGTTATATCTAAAAATTTTAAGCCATCCTTTTTTACATCCGGAATAACTGGTTTTTCTTTTTCATTAGGAATTAAAATCCTGACTGTATCTATACTTCCATCTCCTGTTACATCCAGAAAAGTAATCCCAAATCCTTCGGTGGTGGAACTTTCAGAGCGTTTTACAACTATTGATTTCTGGAACTCATCCACAAAAGGGTTTTTTCCTGATTTATTTTCTGTTTGTGAAATAACCGGAACTGTCGTTTTTTCTTCCAGTTTTATTTCATTTGCCTTCTTTTCCTCAGCTAAATCAACTTGTTTTACTTCAGCTAATTTTATACCCGCTGAATCTGCATTTGGTTTTTGAGTTTCATCCTTTTTTTCAGAAACCAGCAACGGCACTTCCGCTTTTTTTTCTTCTGCTTTCACAATTAATGAATCTTTAGCATGCAATTGTGTCTCCACCTTTTTCTCCACTGCAACTTCTTCTTTTTTTACTTCAGTCATTTTTAAACTGGCCGAATCAACTGTGTTTTTTTTAGGTTCTTCATTTACAAAAACCGGTTTCTCTTTTATAGTTGAATCATCTGCAGCTTTAGCCAGCAGATCAGTAAAAGCGTTTGATTCCCGTTTTTCAGTTTTTACCAGACTGGCTGAATTAATTGAAACAGGCATTACCACTGCAAATGACTGAAGATCGAAAAGTCCCCAGCCTTTTTCATCGAAATTTTTAATGAGGTAGCCTTTATCTTTTTTGTTAACAGTGACAGAAAATAATTGTTCCGGAGATTGACTTTCCTGTAATCCAATATTTACATTGTATGTACTGTCAACCAATTTTGACAGAATTAAATAACCTGATGAAGAAGAATTATAAATTTTTTCTCCAATTCTAGCATAAAATTGTTCCTGGTTTTCTGATTGCAAATAAATAAAATAAACCTTCTGTGCTTCAGTAACCATCATAAAAATCAGCAGGAGTAACAGAAATGTAATTTTTTTCATCTGTATTAAATCAAAAATGTTCGGCCAAAGTTAATGTAATTAAGCATTAAGGATTCCCTAAAGAATCAATTCGTATATCCAGTTTTTCCTTACCATAAGTAATGCAGTTCTGAAGTCAGTAATTCGACCCGGTAGTTTACTCCTTTAAAATAATACCCGATACATTATATATATAACTACGTGCAGAAAAGTTAAGTGAAACAGAAATCTTAAGAAATGAAATTTTAAAAACCCCAAAGAGTCGTGTCTTTTTTGTTCTTTACCAACTGCCACTGGCGCCTCCTCCTCCTCCACTTCCTCCACCAAAGCCGCCAAAACCGCCTCCCCCACCACCTCCGGACCAACCATCGCCACTCCATCCGCCACCGCCCAAGACACCACCACCTAATCCACGATATCCGCGGCGGGAGACATATCCGCCTCCGCCCTTCCCTTTAGAGATTATTCCTAAAAACATCCAGACAGCAAGTATTATTAAAAATACATGCCAGTCTTTAAGCCTCTTTTTGTTTTTACTGTAACCTTTTGGTGCTTCATATCTCCCTTCTGATGCTTTTATAAGTGCATCAATAGCTTCATCAATGCCGCGATAATAATTTCCGGCCTTAAAATTCGGAAGTAAATCATTATCGATAATGGAAGAAGCCATAAAATCTGAAACAGCACCTTCCAGCCCATAACCTACTTCAATTCTTACTTTCCTGTCATTTTTGGCTATCAATAAAACAATACCATTGTCTTTATCTGCCTGTCCGCCTACACCCCAGGTTCTTAATATTTCCAACGCTACATCTTCTATCGAATATCCTTCAGTGGTTGGAATGATGACTACGGCTATCTGGTTGGATGTGCTTTTATCAAAGAAAACCAGTTTTTCTTCCAAATGGCTTTCCTGCTCTGCAGTCAGTGTATTTGTTCTGTCATGTACAAGACCTTCTGTTGCCGATGGTTTTTTTGGAACTACTTTTCCGATTTGTGCCTGTAAACAAACGGATGAGAACAATAAAATAAACAGAAGAGTTTTTTTCATGAGTACTTATTTACCGAAAATAATTTCATCCGGTAATTCATTTTTGTCGGTTTCTTTATTATAAGGAAAATATTCAGTCAGGGCTTCCCCGATATCAGCTACCACTTCGCTGATGCCGGCTGCATAATCTTTTTTATTAAAATTGCAAATCATTTTTTCTACTTCCCTGTTCCAGTAATCACTTTGAACTTTTTGATGAATACCTTCGTCTCCAAAAATGGCCAATTGTTTATCTTTCATGGCCACATAAAGCAGTACCGCATTCCGCTCTTTGGTTTTATCCATTCCCATTTTATAAAAAAGCTCAGCAGCCCTGTCAATAGCATCTACAAAACTGCAATGGCGTTCCACAAAAACTCTTACCTCGCCACTGGTCATTTTTTCTGCATCACGAACTGCCTCTACTACCTGCAGTTTTTCTTCGGTAGTAAAAAAATCCTTCCTCTTTTTAAAAAATGACAGAATACCCATTAATTAAATTTTATTTCTACGCTTTTTTCGGCCCCGGTATCGCTTTCAAAGCCCTGTTTGGGTCTGAAACCAAACAGGCGGGCTACCAGGGTTGATGGAAATTTTTTTACCAGTTGATTGTAATGGAAAACTGATTCATTAAAATCTTTCCTGGCCACTTTAATCCTTCTTTCTGTACCTTCCAGTTGTGTTTGCAAAGCAGCATACGCTTTTGTTCCTTTCAGGTCAGGATAATTTTCCATTACCAGGATCAGCCTGTTTGTGATTGTGGCAAGGGAGTCCTGAATTTGCTTTTGCCTGACATAATTCCCGGCATCAATTTCTTTTTCGGAAAAAATTCCTGCTGCTTTACTCCGGGTTTCTGCTATTTGCTGAAGCACATTTGATTCAAAATCTGATACGCCTTTTACTATACTAACAAGATTTGGTATCAGATCCAGCCGGCGCTGATATGTATTCTGAACTTCCGACCAATCCTGCTTCATCTTCTCTTCTTTCTTTACAATAGAATTATAGGTGGTGCTTACATAAAGAATAAGCAGCGCTAAGATAACGCCCGGTATGACCAGTTGCTTAATTTTCATTTCCTAGAACTGAACTTTTGGAGCTTTATCTGCGCCTTCATCTGCTTTAAAACCTTCTTTTGCGCTAAACCCAAACATACCCGCAAAAAAGTTCATTGGAAAAGAGCGAACCCTGGTATTAAATGTATTGATGGCTTCGTTGAAAAGCCTTCTTGAATTTCTTACATCATTTTCAATGCCATCCAACTGGCTCTGTAACTGAAGAAAATTTTGTGTGGCTTTCAATTCAGGATATCTTTCTACCGTAACCAGTAACCGGCTGAGTGAACCAGATAATTCACTTTGTGCTTCCTGGAATTTTGAAAGATTTTCCGGAGTCAATTGATCTGCATTTAAATTGATGGAAGATGCTTTGGCTCTTGCTTCAATAACTTTTGTCAGGGTTTCCTGTTCAAAATTGGCAGCACCTTTTACTGTATTTACCAAATTATCAACCAGGTCATATCTTTTCTGGTATTCTGCCTGTACGTTGTTCCATGTTTTTTTAACATTCTCATCCTGCTTCACCAATCCATTATATCCACTGCAACCCCAAACACCTAATATGAGTACCAGTCCGAGAATGATTAATAAGCTAAGATTACGGGTGCCTTTCATTTTTTAAAGTTTTAGTTGAAATAAAATTAATGGTTATTGAAATAATAATGGCTTCCGTTCAAAACAAAGGCCAATAATTTTTTTATGCCAAAATAACTTAACTTATAATTGCGGCTATTCCCGGTAGAGTCTTTCCTTCAAAATATTCAAGCAGGGCGCCGCCGCCGGTAGATACATAACTTACTTTATCAGCAAAGCCAAACTGATTTACAGCTGCTACACTGTCTCCTCCACCTACTAATGAAAATGCACCTTTTTGTGTTGCTTCTGCCACCGCTTTGGCAATTGCTTTTGTGCCATGGCGGAATTTTTCCATTTCAAAAACTCCCATCGGTCCGTTCCATAAAATGGTTTTGCTGTGTTTGATCACGTTGCTAAACTGTTCACATGCATTCGGGCCAATATCCAAACCCATCCACCCATCAGGAATACGATTACTTGGCGAATCGGATGTTTCTGCATTTGCATCAAACTTGTCAGCAATAATAGAATCAGGA
>DATDPZ010000339.1:0-10971 GCA_035292525.1 Chitinophagaceae bacterium | reverse complement strand
GAATATAAATCGCTGTGGCAGGCAAATAAAAAATACAGTTGGATGAAACTGCGAAACGGTAGCTTGAAAGATTATGTGCCTTCGCATTACCCACTTGGTTTTTTACTGGTAAATTATGGCTATGAAAAATACGGCGCTGCGTTCTGGAAAAAGGTAACGCTGGATGCGGCAGCTTTTAAAGGATTGGTTTACCCGTTTCAAAAAGCGGTGAAGAAATATGCAGGCGTGGATTTTAAAACTTTCAGAAAAGATGCATTTGATTTTTATAAAGGCCCCCTCCAAACCTCCCCAAACGGGGGAAGATTACGAGAATCTGAATTGAATAGCGATATGCAGTACAAGGGAGTGACACAAGGGACGGTGAATAGTATTCCTGTTGCCGGCGAAATAAAAATAAGTACTCCCAGTATGAGTCATGTTACCAATTATTATTTTCCATTTCAGCTTTCAGATGATTCTTTATTGTATGTGAAGAGCAGTTACCGCAGGCGGTCATCATTTGTTTTGAGGCATGGGGGCAGGGAGCAGTTGCTACGGGTGAGGGATATTTCTTTTGATGAGCAATACAGTGTAAAGAACGGCCGGGTTGTGTATGCAGCGTATAAGGCTGATCCGCGTTGGGGCTGGCGGGATTACAGCGAAATAAAACTTTTGGATATAGCTACGGGAAAACAAATTACGTTGACGCACCGGTCTAAATATTTTTCGCCGGATATTTCTGCCGATGGAAATAAGATAGTAGCAGTGCAAAATGCTGCGGACGGATCTTCTGAACTACACCTGCTGGATGCAGGCAGTGGCGAAGTGCTGAAACGTTTTTCATCTGCAGAGCTGAGCCTGTTTGCCGATCCGAAATTTGCGGATGATGATAAGATAGTGTTTGCTGCACGGTTAAGCGATGGCCGCATGTCGCTGATGACAGTGAATACCAGCAATGGAGAAATGGAGAAACTGACGCCGCCGTCTTTCAGTGTGATTGGGTTTACCAACGTAAACAATGGCTATGTGTATTACACGGCTTCTTATTTTGGCAATGATGAAGTGTATGCTTTTCACCTGGCCAGCCGGAAAATTTATAAAGTGACGGGCTCTGCCCTGGGAAATTATTTTGTGAGTGCTGATAAAGATTCGCTTGTGTTTTCTTCTTTTTCTGCGGAAGGATACCAGTTGAAGAAGATGAGTACAGCCATGATGAAGTTTAATGAGATGAATGCTCTATCGCTGCAATTGCCTCCGCCACCGGTACACATTGCACTGGCAGATGAATACCGGAACAGGCAGTTGTCATCCATTGAAGGCAGGAAATTTCCATCATCGGTGTATTCTAAAGGTACCAGGTTGCTGAATTTTCACAGCTGGCGCCCTTATTACGAAGATCCGGAATTCAGCTTTTCTGTTTATGGTGAAAATGTGCTGAATACTTTCCAGAGCAGTCTTTATTACCTGTATAACCAAAATGACCGGACCAATGCTGTTGGTTTTAACGGAGTATTTGGCGGGCTCTTTCCTTATATTTCCTTTGGTACTCAACTGACTTTTGACAGAACTGATACAACGAACGGGAAAAACAGGAAATGGAATCAACTGGATTCACGGATAGGGTATAATATTCCTTTAAATTTTTCAGGTGGGAGGTTTTATCGTTATCTGAATGTGGGTAGCAGTTTTATTTTACGCAGCGAAAAAAATACAGGGCCTGACAGATTGCAGTACCCGGAGAATGATTTTTCTTATTTATCTCACCTGCTTTCTTATACCCAACAGGTGGAACGTGCCCGCCAGCATATTTTTCCCCGCTTTGGGTACAGTTTGTCATTGCAGCAGCGGCATGCTATTACGAAGTATAAAGGCTACCAGTTTATCAGTTCCGGCAGTTTGTACCTGCCGGGTATTTTATCTGTTCATCATCTTGTGCTGAATGGTTCTTTTCAGCAGCGGGATACACTGCGCCAGCTGTTCAGTAACCGGTTTGCATATTCAAGAGGGTTTAATGAATTTTATTTTTCCCGCATGTGGCGCCTGAGCGCCAATTATCATTTTCCAATATGGCTGCCGGATTGGGGTTTTGGAAATTTACTTTACATACACCGTATCCGTGCCAATGGTTTTTATGATTTTACAAAAGTGTATTCCAGGAATAAACGGGTGACGGCGGATCAGCGCAGCGCCGGATTAGAATTTTTCTTTGATACTAACTGGTGGAATCAATACCCGCTGACTTTTGGCGTTCGCATCAGCCGCTTGCTGGACGATGACCTGGCTACGGGAAATAAAGGATCGGTGTTTGAATTTATTTTGCCGCTGAGTATTTTTCCGAGGTGAGGAATTTTATTGCAATAGGCTTATGGTTTCAAAAAAATATTTTTTTAACTAAACTACTTCTGCTACCAGGTGCTCTGCAGCGAGGGTAAGAAAATTAGGAAGTATTTGCGAGTAGGTCAGCATGATTTTATCCGGGTCATTGAGGTGTTCCAGCATGCTTTCCCATTTTTCAAAACCATGCATTTCAATGACGGATTGTTTTTTTTCTTCCGTTTGCAAATACATACTCATACCTACGGCATCTGCTTCGGGGTGAAACTGTGTGCCGATCATGTATTCATTGAACCGGATACCCATGATGGCTCTTTCATAAGGTACATGCGGACGGTTTTTTTCTATACAAAGTATGCTGGCGCCCATTTCATCCAGTACTTTATGGTTGGGTTGTATTACCTGGTAATCGCGGCTTTCCACCACATGAAATGGATTTTTTAACCTGGAAAAAACAGGTTCTTCCGTTCCACCTTCCAGCATATGCACAGGAAAAACGCCAAAAGCGGTGGAATGACGTTTGCAAACCAATCCTGCATTATAATGCCTGCAGGCCAACTGGAAGGAATGACAAATAAAAAGTACATGTTTTTTCTGCAGATTGCCGGGATTTGCATTCCATCTTTCTACTTCGTTGAGCCATTTGAAATAAGCATTATCCCAATCGGTATAGCGGCTTTCCAGCGGGCTACCCGGACCACCACTGGAAATAAATATATCGTAGCTCATATCCGGCAATTGATTTTGCAGTCTTACGTCAAATTCGTCCCAGCTTAAATCAATATTTTTATTTTCAGAAAACAAGGCCAGGATCTCCCGGATACAACGCATGCCCTGGTTGGCATGGCCTTCATAAAGATCCAGTATGGCTATTTTAATCTTCTTCGATTCAATAATCATAGCGGCAAACTTATTATTAAATAACATACAGAATTGTAGTATTATTGACAATCTTACTCACACTTGTGGAATAATTACTGAAATATTACATTGGATTTATTTGGCTAAGAAATCAAAACCATATACCCTTCCAAATTCCAGATTCCAGATTCCAAATTCCAAAGTCCTGATTCCGGTTTATTCTTTAAATTTCTCCGGATGCTTTTTATTATGATCAGTTTTGTCCTGGTAGGCTTTTGCTGCAGCCAGTATGGTTCCTTCGTCATACAAATTTCCAATCAACGTAATGCTGACCGGCGATCCGTTTTTATTAAAACCCATTGGCATGCAAACTACAGGATGACCGGTAAGATTGGTAATAGCCAGTTGCCTGCCGGCAAAAGATGGTGTGATAATGACATCGTAATCCTTCATAAATTCATTAACAGCTTTGCACAATTCTGACCGGTAGCGGTTGGCATTTATGTATTCAACTGCCGGTATCATTCTTCCGGAACGAAAAGTGTTTGGCCAGAAGCCACGGTCCTGTCTTTCCACCAGGTCATCCCGGTTGGTTCTTGTTAATTCGTCAAATGCTGCCGCACTTTCTGCATTTAAAATAAGGCTGATATAATTAACCGGATAGGCAGAAGTGTCGGGAAAATTCACTGCTTTCAGATCAGCACCGAGGGAACGATATATTTCCAGCACTTTCCACTCCGTGGCAGCAGTATCTAATCTTTTAAAATAATTTTCAGCATATCCTACACGGAGTTTTTTGAAATCAGTTTTTCCATTATAATTAAATGTTTTATCAACAGCACTTGCATCGTAGCCATCAGTTCCTTTTATATAATTAAATACAATAGCTGCATCTTCAGCGCTGCGGCAAATAGGACCCACTTTATCAAGGCTCCAGCAGAGCACCATCGCACCGGAACGACTAATCGTTCCAAAAGTTGGTCTTAATCCCGTAACACCACATCTTGTAGAAGGTGAAACGATAGAACCCAATGTTTCGGTTCCTATGGTGAATGGTAAAAGTCCGGCTGCAGTTGCCGCTGCCGATCCTGCTGATGACCCACTTGATCCCTGGCTCAGATCCCAGGGGTTTTTTGTTTCACCGCCAAACCATTTATTGTTTTGTGCCAATGCCCCCATGGAAAGTTTGGCACATAATACGGCGCCGGCTTCCCTTAATTTTTTATAGACAAATGCATCCTCATCAATCACCTGGTCTTTATAGGGAGTGCTGCCCCATGTAGTTTTATATCCTTTTACGGCAAACAGGTCTTTTAATCCATAAGGGATTCCATGTAATAGTCCACGGTAGTTGCCAGCTTTAATTTCTTCATCAGCTTTTTTGGCTTGTGCCAGGGCAGTGTCTGTTGTTAAAGTGACAACACATTCCAGTGTGTCGCCCCATTTTTGAAGCCGGGCAATAAAAAATTTAGTAAGATCAACAGAGGATATTTTTTTTGCTTTGATGAGCCCAGCCAGTTCAGGGATAGAATAAAAAGCAAGATCGTTTAGATTTTTTGGTAATTGCATGTCTGCCCGGATCGGCATATTAACTGTTTGAGCTACTCTTGGAAATTTCATGCCGTTGGGCACGGGGTTAAATGCAAAAGGGTAGGGAATATCATTAGTGGGCAATGTTTTGTGCATACCCTTATACACCTGCAGGAAGGAGTTGAGGTTTCTCATCATAGAGTCTGCTTCATTTTCCGTAAAATCAAGATCATATAATTTTAGTGACTGCTGAATAAGTTGAATGCTGTCTTTTTTAGATTGAGAAAAAACGTTAACTGAGTAAGCCAGCATCAGGAGAAAAAAAAGTTTCATATTTTTTTTTTAAGAGTGGGAAATTACAGAAATAAAATCATTAACTTTTAATTCTAAAACCCAGGATATGAGAAATTTATTTTTCCTGTTAGTCATTTCCGCATTTATTTTTTCTTGCAATGCAAAAGATAATAAGCTGGATGGCAATATAACAGTAGCCGACTATTTTAATTACAGCGAAACCGGTGTGCAATCTGCCGGCATCAAAATGATCCCGGTAAAAACGGAGTTGGGAGAATTTAAAGTCTGGACAAAACGTATTGGAAATAATCCGCGGATAAAAATTTTATTGTTGCATGGTGGGCCTGCAGCTACGGCCGAATACATGGAATGCTTTCAAAGTTTTTTTCCGAAGGAAGGTTTTGAGTTTTATGAATATGATCAGTTAGGGTCTTACCGTTCAGATAAACCAACAGACAGCAGTTTATGGACCACTGACCGGTTTGTTGAAGAAGTTGAGCAGGTCCGGCAGGCTATTGGTGCTGATAAAAATAATTTTTATTTACTGGGAAATTCCTGGGGTGGTATTTTGGGAATGAGTTATGCATTGAAGTACCAGGATAATATGAAAGCATTAATTGTATCCAATATGATGGCCAGTTGCCCGGAGTATGGAAAATATGCAAAAGAAGTATTGGCCAGACAGATGGACCCTAAAGTGCTGCAGGAAATAAGAGACCTTGAAGCAAAAGGGGATTTTGCCAATCCAAGGTATATGGAGTTATTGATGCCGAATTTTTATTCAAAACATTTGTGCAGATTAGAGGAATGGCCCGAGCCGGTCAATCGTTCTTTCGCTCATTTGAATGGGGAGATTTATACTATGATGCAGGGACCTTCTGAATTTGGAATCGCCGGCAGGCTTGCCAATTGGGATGTAAAGGACAGGTTAAATGAAATAAAAATACCTGCACTAATGATAGGAGCGAAGCATGACACCATGGATCCCAAAGCCATGGAAGAGCAGAGTAAGCTGGTGCAGAAGGGTCGTTATTTATATTGTCCAAATGGAAGTCACCTTGCCATGTGGGATGATCAGAAAGTGTTTATGGATGGAGTGATAAAGTTTATACGGGATGTGGATGAGGGGAGGTTTTAATAAAAGGAGATAAGTGTCAGGTATCTTTTAAATACTGCGCCCTGATATAATCTACAACAGCTACCAGGTTCTTTTTTTCTTCAAACACTTTTAACTGCCGGTCGGCACCGGTACCATTCTCTAATATTTTATGAATATGTGCCAACCGGTGGCGGCTGCCCAGATGATCCACTACCGGATCTAAAAAATCCAAAAGTTCATACAGCAGGGCACGGGTATTCACTTCTTCTTCTTTTCCAAAATCTATCATGCGGCCATCAATACCATAGCGGCTGGCCCTCCATTTATTTTCATTGATCAGGGCACGGGAGTATTGAATATAGTTCAGGTTCTTTGATCGCAGCATATGAATGCGGGCACAGATTGCCTGGAAAAGTGCAGCAAGAGTAATTGTTTCATCCACAGTCATTGTCACATCACAAATACGGAATTCAACAGTATTAAAAAACGGATGTACCCGCAGATCCCACCAGATTTTTTTTGCATTATCAATGCAATTGGTTTTTACCAGCAACTTCACATAGTTTTCATAAGCTTCTATACTGTCAAATGCTTCCGGTATTCCTGTTCTGGGAAATTTATCAAAAACTTTTGTGCGGAAAGATTTATAGCCGGTTAGTCTTCCTTCCCAGAAAGGAGAGTTGGTACTCAGCGCAAAAATATGGGGTAAAAAATACCGGGTGCTGTTAGCAATATGATTGGCCATTTCTCTTGTTTCCATTCCCACATGCACATGCAGTCCGAAAATTAAATTGCTCCTGGCTGCTTCCTGCAATTCATTTACTATTTCATTGTAACGGTCATGGTCAGTGATCAGCTGGCTTTCCCAATGGCTGAAAGGATGAGTACCGGCGGCACCCATAGCAAACCCAAGACTGTTTGCAATTTCTGAAATTGTTTTTCTGAGTGTTGCAATATCCTGCCAGGCTTCATCCACATCGGCACAAATATCGGTACCTACTTCCACCACGGCCTGGTGCATTTCTGCTTTTACTTTATCCTTAAATATTTTTTGTCCTTCATGTACGAGCTGCTGTTCATGACTTTTCAGTTCTCCTGAAACAGGATCCATTACCATGTATTCTTCTTCAACACCGAGAGTGAAGCTTTTGTAGTTGATGGTTGCCATTGGGAGTTAATCGTTTTTGGTCTGTAGTTTATCGTTTATTACCGAACCTGCCGGTATAGGTCATTTCCTGTCTTTAAACTTAAGCCCTTTTATTGTTGAATTGTTCAGATACTTAATAAAGCTTGCAATTTTCTTTGATACTTTATCTGTATCCTCATATAATTCTAAAAATTCATTTTCTTCCAGATAATTATCATCTTTTGCCCGGTAAAGCTGCGATTTAAGTTCACCTGATTCGCCTTTTGAAATACTCAATGAATTAAGAAATTCCAGTCTGCTGTTTCTTTCAAAGCCTTCAGCAATATTATCCATTATTGAGCCTGCTGCTGATTTTATTTGTTCAGCAAAACGGAATTCTTTTACTTTTCGCAATCGTTCAGCAACTACAGAAATTTTATTATAAAGTTTCCTGGCTAATTGCCATATTTCAAGATCTTCGAATTGCTGAATTGTGGCCATAAAATCAAAATATAACTTTTATAAAGAACGATAAACTAAAAACGATAAACCATAAACAAATTTATACTAAGGTTACTTTCATAGAACTCCTCTTCACATACTCTCCCCAGGTTAAATTATCAGCGTTTTCAACATTTTCCAGGGCTCTTTCAATGGCGTAACTGGCGGCCGTTTCCACTACCCATGCAAAATTTTCTTCACCCACACTGGTTCTTTCTGCATCGGGAGCGGGGTTACAAAAGTCAATAGCATAGGGGACACCATCTCTTAAAGCTAACTCAACTGTATTAAAATCATAACCCAGATAATTACAAATGCGAAGTACAATTTCTTCCATTTGTTTCAGTTTTTCCGCTGATGGTGAAAAGTTGGCAACATAACGGAGGTGATGCGGATTTCTTGGCTCATAAGGCATAATAAGAACATGTTTTCGTCCGATACAATAACAACGGTAATATTCCTCAAAAACTATTTCTTCCTGCAGCAGCATCACTAGTTGTTTTGTTTCATTATGTTTTGCAAAAAAATCTTCCTTGTCTTCTAACCGGTAAACACTTTTCCATCCGCCACCGGCAAATGGTTTCATGTATGCAGGGAAACCAACGTATTTAAATATTGAATCCCAGTCAAGCGGGTAAGCAAGGTTGGCAAAAGATTCTGCACCGGTATCATCCGGCAATTCATTGGAAGGGAGAATGGCAGTTTTTGGAACGGGCACGCCAATTTTTGTCATCAGGCAGTTATTAAAATATTTATCATCGGCGCTCCACCAGAAAGGGTTATTGATAACCGCCGTTCCGCAAAGCGCTGCATTTTTTAACCAGGTTCTGTAAAAGGGTACATCCTGTGAAATGCGGTCAATGATCACGGCATACCCGCTTGGTTCTCCCTGCATGGCTTTATCTATATGCACCGGTTCGGCTATGATGCCGGGAATATTTTTACTGTTTATTCTTTCTATAATTGATTCAGGAAAACTTCTTTCTTTTCCATGCAGTATTCCGATTTTCTTCATGATACTTTTTTTAGTGAAAGATTTAATATTGAAATTGTTCGGAAGATAATCAAATCTATTTTTTTATGGGTAAAAAACAAAAAAATAAACAGATCGTGAAATAAAGGTTCCTGTCAAACAAAAGCAGGAGTTAAGAAAATCCGGAAATCCGTACCCGATTTAATTTGTCAATTACCAAAGGATTCAAATCCCTACATTTGCAACTTATGCAAATTGCACAGGGTCCGGGTATTCTGATTGAAAATGTTTTGTTGCCTTCTGTACATCTCGATCGTGTGGTCAGGGTTGATCTTTATTTTCCTCAACATATAGCTGAACGGAAGTCTATCAGGCTTTTGTTAATAAATGACGGGCAGGACCTGGTGAAATTTAATTTTAAGTATATGCTGGATGCGTTACAAAGTAAACAGGAAATTGAACCCTTGCTTTGTGTAGGTATTCATTGCGGTAAGGAGAGGCGGATGGAGTATGGCACTATTTCTTATGTTGACTACAATGGAAGGGGAATCAAAGCCGCCTGTCATAGAAATTTCGTATTTGATGAATTGCTTCCGTTTATTAAAAAAAGATTTAACCTGGATGAATTTGAAGATAAAGCCTATACGGGATTTTCATTGGGAGGCCTTTCAGCGCTGGATGTTACCTGGCTTCACCCGGATGAATTTAACAGGGCAGGTGTTTTTTCCGGATCCCTGTGGTGGAGATTGCGGGCACTGGATAAAGGATACATTGAGGAAACTGACAGGATCATGCATAAATTGATCCGGGAAGGGATTTATAAACCCGGCCTGAAATTTTATTTTACCACAGGCTCCCTGGATGAAAAAATGGATCGTAACCGTAATGGGATTATTGATTCCATAGATGATACACTCAGCCTGATTGAAGAACTGGAAAAAAAAGGATATAATAAGCAGACCGACATCCGCTATATTAATTACGAAAACGGAAAACATGATGTGGAAACCTGGGGTAAGGCCATGCCGGGTTTTTTAAAATGGGGATGGGGGAGGAGTTAGTAGTCGATGCTCAGTGGATAATGTGGTTAACAAATTATATTTCACTTAAAGAACAAAAAATACCTCCCCGATAATTACGGGAAGGTATTTTACTTTATAAGAGTTTGTTCAATTAAAATATAATTCTAACACCAACCTGACTCAGGTATCTGGCACTTAAACCTGGAGAATTACTATTACTCAGGTTCCATGGTTTACCATTTTGCGGGTTGAAGCGGAATTGAGGAGTCAGATTGGTTGCACTCACATATCCGGCAAACTGAATCAGGGAATAGTTATCATTAGATAAGAAATAAGTCTGTCCCCATTTTTTACTAAGCATATTAGTGAAATTGTAAACATCATAGCTCAACTGAATCGTGTAAGTTTTGCCACTAAGTTTTATATTAAAATCTTGCTGAATTTTCAGATCAAGGATACTTTGCCAGGGTAAACGATCACCATTCCGTTCTGCAAAATTACCACGGCGTTTATTTAAGTAACGGGAAGCTGAGATATAATTATCCAGCAAAATTCTTTGTTCAGCCGGAGTAAAAACTACACCATTTACTGTATTATTTGTAAAGATCATAGAACCTATTTCTGCTGAAGTTGGAACATAAATCAAATCATTTGTTTCAAATCTGGATACATCTCCAACCAAACTGGCACTGTAAACATAACTAAATGGATTCCCTGATTGGCTGTTCAAAACGAGGGTAACAGTTGTGGCAAATTTTTCTTTTGCATAATTAAATTTTTTGGAAACATAGCCATAAATACGATGTCCAAGATCAAAATCTGAAGTAGAACGTTTTACAAAGTTGCGGCCATTTACTGTTTCCATAAAGCGCCATTGGGAGTTATTCTGAGAACTGCTTCCTTCATTAGTTACTACAGAACTACCATAATTATAGCTTACAGTAGCAGCAAACCCTTTGCGGAATTTTTTATCAATAATGGCAGAGAAATTATATGCAAATCCCCGGCTTTTTTTATCAGGATTATTATACAGAAGGAAAATCTCACCACCTGCATAAGGGTTAATACCTCCTGCACGCATTGGAATACGGCTTGGTGTGCCGCTAAAGGAGTAAACTGTTCTGGATCCGGGACCATTTGAAACCAATGCCGGTGGGATAATATTTATATTCTGGTAATAAATTTCATTCAGGTTTTTTGAGAACATTCCTTCCATAGTGAAAGTCCATCCTTTTCCCAGATTTCTATCAAC
>DATDPZ010000338.1:0-10140 GCA_035292525.1 Chitinophagaceae bacterium | reverse complement strand
TCTGCCGACCGGGGATGGGATGGCACATTCAAGGGAATGCTGCAACCATCAGGCACATTTGTATGGCTCGTACAGGGCCTGGGCCTGGATAATAAAATTTATACACAAAAGGGAATTACAACACTGATCCGGTAATTATGGATCTCCCCGATAATTAATTATACATCTCTTCTTTCAACGCTTTCACTCTATCATCATTCAGGTATTCGTCAAACTCCATCAGGCGGTCAATGATCCCTTTTGGTGTCAATTCAATTACCCTGTTGACAACCGTTTGCATGAAAGTATGATCATGACTGGTGAGCAAAATAATGCCTTTATAATCGGTACATTGTTCATTGAAACTTTGAATACTTTCAAGGTCAAGATGGTTGGTAGGCTGATCCAGCAAAATAACATTGGGATTCTGCAGCATCATACGGCTGAGCATACAGCGTACTTTTTCTCCCCCGCTTAGCACATTCGTCATTTTAAGTACATCGTCCCCGCTGAAAAGCATTTTACCCAAAAAACCTCTTAAGAAAGGTTCATCTACTTCTGTAACATGGTCAGGCACATATTGTCTTAACCAATCCATCAGGTTTTTTTTCTCTTCAAAAAACCGGCTATTTTCCTGAGGCAGGTAAGCATATGTAACAGTGGTACCCCATGCAAACGAACCACTGTCTGCTTTTGTTTCGCCGGTGATTATTTCAAAAAAACTGGTGATGGCCAGCGGGTCACGGCTAAGTAATGCAATTTTATCACCTTTATTTACTGTAAAAGTTACGTCCCTAAATAAACCCCGGTCATCTGTTGATTTGGAAAGTTTATCAATATCCAGTACCTGGTTTCCCACTTCCCGCAGTTGCTGAAAAATAATTCCCGGATATTTTCTATAGCTGGGTTCTATCTCGTCAATGGTTAGTTTTTCCAGGGCTTTTTTCCTGGATGTAGCCTGTTTGCTTTTGGAGGCATTGGCGCTGAAGCGGGCAATGAAATCAATCAGGGCCTGCCGCTTATCTTCTGTTTTTTTATTCTTGTCGCTTAACTGGCGTGCCATTAATTGTGAACTCTCATACCAGAAAGTATAGTTTCCTGTAAAAATTTTTATTTTCTGCCTGTCCACATCTGCCACATGTGTACACACGGCATCCAAAAAGTGACGATCGTGGCTGACAATCAAAACAATATTTTCATAATCGGCAAGGAAGTTTTCCAGCCAGCTGATGGTTTCAATATCCAAACCATTGGTAGGTTCATCCAGTAATAGAATATCAGGATTGCCAAAAAGTGATTGAGCCAAAAGTACTCTCAGTTTTAAATTAGATGGAATATCCTTCATCAGTGAACTATGGTAATTTTCTTTCACCCCTAATTCGCTGAGTAAAGTAGCAGCATCGCTTTCGGCAGTATAACCTCCCATTTCACCAAATTCACCCTCCAGCTCCCCGGCCCTCATGCCGTCTTCTTCTGTAAAATCTGAAAGTGCATAAATGGATTCCCGCTCTTTCATAACGGCCCACATGTTGGTATGGCCCATCATTACCGTATTTAAAACTGTCTGTTCATCAAACTCAAACTGGTTTTGTTTTAATACAGCCAATCTTTCTCCGGGAGTAATTTCAACAGTGCCTTTGTTAGGTTCTGTTTCACCGCTTAATATTTTTAAAAAAGTACTTTTGCCTGCCCCATTGGCTCCTATTACTCCATAACAATTCCCTTTTATGAAGTTCAGATTCACCTCTTCAAATAGCACTCTTTTACCGTAAGCCAGTTTCAGGTCTTTTACACTGATCATTTTTGCTGATTTTTTTCGAGCGGCAAAGGTAGGATAACTATTGTTCTTAACAGGTATGATAAAAAAAATCCCACCTTAATTTTAAAGTGGGATTTGTATAACGTTTTTTAAAAAATTCCGGAATTAATATCCCATTCCTCCCATATCAGGTGCACCGTGAGCATGAGGGGCTTCTTCTTGCTTAGGTTTGTCGGCTATAACACACTCTGTCGTCAGCAACATGCCGGCAATAGAAGCAGCATTCTCAAGTGCAATACGGGTTACTTTAGTTGGATCAATAACACCGGCAGAGATGAGTTTCTCATACACTTCTGTTCTCGCATTAAATCCAAAATCACCTTTGCCTTCTTTCACTTTCTGAACCACAATGGAACCTTCATATCCTGCATTTTCAACAATCTGGCGAAGGGGTTCTTCCAATGCTCTTCTTACAATGGCAATGCCTGTTCCTTCATCAGTGTTACTTCCTTTCAGTTTCTCAAGGGCCTCTATAGCACGAACAAAAGCTACTCCACCACCGGGAACAATTCCTTCTTCAATGGCAGCTCTTGTTGCATGCAGTGCATCATCTACACGATCTTTTTTTTCTTTCATTTCCATTTCAGTAGAAGCGCCAACCTGTAATACAGCCACGCCTCCGCTAAGTTTAGCAAGACGCTCCTGTAATTTTTCTTTGTCGTAATCTGAAGTGGTAGTTTCTATCTGTGCTTTGATCTGGTTGATACGTGCAGTGATATCTGCTTTCTTTCCTTTACCGCCTACGATGGTTGTGTTGTCTTTATCAATCACTACTCTTTCTGCCCTGCCAAGGTAAGTAAGGTCGGCATTCTCCAGTTTATACCCCTGTTCTTCACTGATCACAATTCCGGCAGTCAGGATGGCCAAATCCTGCAGCATTTCTTTTCTGCGGTCGCCAAAGCCGGGTGCCTTTACAGCTGCTACTTTCAAAGTACCCCGTAATTTATTTACCACTAGTGTTGCCAATGCTTCACCTTCCAGATCCTCTGATACAATAATTAAAGGAGATCCCTGCTGAGCTACTTTTTCAAGTATATGAAGAATGTCTTTCATGTTGCTCACCTTTTTATCATAGATCATGATATAAGGATTTTCCAGCTCAGCAACCATTTTTTCACTGTTGGTTACAAAATAGGGAGAGATATACCCGCGGTCAAATTGCATTCCTTCCACAACTTCAACAGTAGTCTCAATTCCACGGGCTTCTTCCACCGTGATCACTCCATCTTTAGTTACTTTAGCCATTGCCTGTGCTATCAACTTACCTATCTCGGAATCATTATTAGCAGATATAGAAGCCACCTGCTCAATTTTTTTACTGTCATTTCCAACTTTCTGGGATTGGGCAGCCAGGTTTTCTACAACGGCTCTTACCGCTTTTTCAATTCCACGCTTCAGGTCCATCGGGTTAGCACCGGCAGCTACATTTTTTAATCCTTCAGTAATGATGGATTGAGCCAGCACTGTTGCTGTGGTAGTTCCGTCTCCGGCAACATCAGCGGTTTTGCTTGCTACTTCTTTCACCATTTGCGCCCCCATGTTTTCAATGGGATCTTCCAATTCAATTTCTTTGGCAACGGTAACGCCATCTTTAGTAATTCCGGGTGCACCGAATTTTTTTTCCAGGACTACGTTACGTCCTTTAGGCCCCAGGGTTACTTTCACTGCGTTTGACAATATATCAACCCCTTTTTTCATTTTATTGCGGGCTTCAATATTGAAGAATAATTGTTTTGACATAATATTTGGTTTGAATTTTTTAATTAATGAATTAAGTTTTTAACCTTTAACTATAAACCGTTAGCAAATCTTACTAAAAGCTAATGGTTAACAGTCAAACACTATTTATACAATTGCCAGAATATCGCTTTCTCTCATGATCAGCAGATCATCTCCGCCAATTTGTATTTCTGTGCCTGCATATTTGCCATAGAGAACCTGGTCGCCAGATTTTACTGCCATAGGCTCATCTTTTTTTCCAGGCCCCGCAGCAACTACTACACCACGCTGTGGTTTTTCTTTTGCTGTATCCGGAATGATGATCCCACCAGCAGTTTTTTCTTCTGCAGGAGCTGGTTTTACAATTACCCGGTCATGAAGTGGGGTAACATTTAATTTTTTAGCCATAATTGTATTGATTTTTAATTTTTTGAAATAAGTTGTCCCGAAATATCGGGGGACGGCAAAGGTATAGTAAATACTGTGCCGCATCTGTGTAAACGGAAATATTTTCAGTTTTCTAACTTAATCATTGTCTTCTTCCATTTATTGGCAGACAGATTATACAGTTTATTGTGTCAAAATTTCACGTTTTGGATTTCGATGTTCGAATATAATTTTGGTTACGTTCATAATCGCTTTTTTTGCACTATGACTTTATTCAGTTGTGCAAAACTTTTCTGATAAATGAAAAAGGAACTGTGTTTACCTTCATGTCATCCGTTGCAATAACTTATCTTCGCAGCCCAAAAAGTTCTTACGAATGATTAGCAGAAGAAATATCCGGGTGAAAGTGATGCAGACCCTGTACACTGTAGTTTCATCTGAAAATGAGTCTGACAGTTACCGGATGAAGCCCGATGAATACAAAAAAATTTTACAAACCCATTTTTCCCAAACACTTGACCTTTTAGTTTACCTCACTTATTTTTTAACAGAAGTTTGCCGCTATGCAGAAACCTATGCCCACAGGCGGGCAGGCAAGCATATCACTACTTATGAGGATCTGCATATCAATACAAAAATTTCAGGCAATAAAACATTGTGGAGAATATTGGAAGACGTCTCATTAAAAGAAGCCTTGCTTAAAACCAAACCACAGCTGAAATGCGATAATGAACTGGTAAAAAGAGTTTACCTGTCGCTGGCAGAAACACCGGAATATAAATCCTACATCAACAAAACGGAAAGAGAAAATAAAGACGAGAAAGAAATTATGGAATTTATCCTGGATAAAATGATGCTGGCCAATGAAAACGTCACTTCGCACCTGGAAGAACTTTTTCCTAATTGGGACGATGATGGCGAAATGCTGGTAATGTTCCTGGTGAATTACCTGCATAAACCTTCCAGTATAAATTTTAATGAGATCATCAGTCCGGATAAAAAAGAGTTTGCCCTGCAGTTATTACAAGCTGTAGAAGAAAAAAATGAACACCTGCAATCTTTAATAGTTCCCAAGCTGAAAAACTGGGATCCGGAAAGAATAGCCCTGGTGGATATGATTCTTATGAAAATGGGAGTAGCAGAATTTCTTTATTTTGAAACCATCCCTCCCAAAGTCACAATTAATGAATATATCGACCTTGCCAAGGATTACAGCACACAGCAAAGCGGACAATTTGTTAACGGGATCCTGGACAATATTCATAAAGAGCTGGTTCAGCAAGGGCTGATGCAGAAAGTTGTTTATAAAAAAATATAAGCACTAAAACCCCGGTTTATTATAATTATGATCGTTGATGCAAATTGTTCCTCCTTGTGTTTGCTCAGTACTCACCGCTTTCTCTTACATTTGCACTCATTAATTTTTATATATGAAAAAAATATTATTTGGACTTTTCGTCCTGGCACTGATCAGCGGTTGCGAACAGGCAGACAAAAGGGCAAATGAAGGTACTGCCGGTACAGCTTCTGCAGAAGCTCAGAATAATTCAGCTACAATTACAAGCAACAATGAAAATCCGGATACTGATCCGGCCAATCTCACCAGCATTGAATGGCTGGATACAAAGGAAAAGGATATGGGAAAAATAACAGAAGGACAAAAACTGGAAGTGTCATTTCGGTTTAAAAATACCGGCACAAAACCATTGCTGATTTCAAAAGTGTGGGCTCAATGTGGATGCACAATTCCTGAAACGCCAAAAGAACCCTATGCCCCGGGTCAGGAAGGTGTTATTAAAGCATCTTTTGACAGTCAGGGTCGTGGCGGCACATTAAATACCAAAGAAGTTTATGTAAATGCCAATACGGACCCGGTTACCAATGTACTGGTATTTACAGTAGACGTTAAGAAAAAAGGATAATAATTATATACTTAAACAACTAATAATGAATATTTTTTTATTACAAGCACAACCATCAGGTCCTTTTGGGGGAATGACATCAATAATTTTTATGGGGATGATCATCCTTGTATTCTGGCTATTCTTTATCCGTCCGCAAGCCAAAAAACAAAAACAACAGAAAAAATTTATTGAAGAGTTGCAGAAAGGTGCAAAAATTGTAACCATTGCCGGTATTCATGGTACTATTAATAAAGTAAATGAAGACGGCACTGTTAACCTGGAAGTGAACCCTGGTAGTTATATTAAAATTGAAAAAAGTGCAATCAGTATGGAATGGACGGCCAACCTGAATAAACCGACAGCGACAGAGAAAAAATAGATTTCAATTGGCAGAAATTGGGAATTAGGAATCAGGGATTAGGGGCTTACCCAATTCCGATTAACTAATTCCCAATTACTTTTTTAAATAATTGCTTATTAAATCTGATTACATATGCTTCGAATCGGACTTACCGGCGGCATCGGCAGCGGCAAAACTACTGTGGCACAGATTTTTGAAGTACTGGGCATTCCTGTTTATTATGCTGACATGGAAGCGAAGCGGCTGATGAATACAAATACAGTTTTGAAAAATGAAATCCTTCAAAACTTTGGTGAAGAAGCCTATAAAGCCGGAAAACTAAACAGTACCTATATTTCCTCTATAGTTTTTAATGATCAGTCTAAACTGGATTTGTTAAACTCACTGGTTCATCCTGCCACCATGAAAGACGGAGAAGACTGGTTTAATCAGCAAACTACCCCGTATGCCATTCATGAAGCCGCACTGATTTTTGAAGCAGGCATCAACAAAAAAATGGACCGGGTGATTGGTGTTTTTACCCCCATCACCATCAGGATAAAACGAATACTGGAAAGAGATCAGCTTAGTGAATCAGAGATTCAACATAGATTAAACAGGCAAATGAATGAAGAAAAAAAAATGAAGCTATGTGATTTTGTTATCAGCAATGATGAACAGCAATTATTGATTCCCCAGGTACTGGAACTCCATGAAAAATTACTGACTTTATCAAATCAGCAACAGAATGGATAAGTTTCCGCTCTGGGCAGATCATATCATTGCCTTTCTTTATGGCATTGCCATTCCTTTATATGCTGCGTACAAAAGACCCAAAGAACTCTCCGGAAAGCATTTTGAAAGTCATCAGAAAAAACAGATTTATATAAACAACAGCCTCTCTCTTTTGGTGATGGCGATTGTAGTTTTTCTTGCTTGGGTTATATTCAGACGACCATTGGCTGCTCTTGGTTTTAAGCAGGTCAGTAATATAAGTGACTGGTGGTGGCTGATTGCAATTTTTATGACACTTTACATCACGGATACAGTGACAGCAATAGTTTCTAAAGAAAATTTTGAAAAAAATTTCAGCGCCATTGATTCAAAAACTCCTTTTATGCCAACGAAGCGGCAGGAGCTTCCCCTTTATTTTTTGATGTGTTTCAGTGCTGCGGTGTTTGAAGAAATAATTTTTCGGGGGTTTCTTGTTACGTATTGTATTTATTTGTTTTCCGGATTTAAGGATCCGTATTTATGGGCCGTGATCATTCCGGCAATTGTTTTCAGTATTGCACATTATTACCAGGGGATAAAAGCAGTATTTAAAATTTTTATACTTTCACTCCTTTTCGGATATATTTTTATCCGTTCAGAATCGTTGTGGCTGGTTATTATATTGCATTTCGTTGTAGATGCTGCTGCCGGGGTTCTCACTTTTAAATATATGAGGGAAGAAAAAGAAATACCTGGTTAGCAAATTATACTTGCGGTTATTTTTTTAATATTAAGCAGGTACACGGGCAATAATTCTTAAAGGCCCGCCGCTCCCTCCTTTTATCTTTACCGGTAATGCAATAACAAATGCTCCTTTTGCAGGAAGCTTATCAAGATTAGCTACATTTTCAAAACCTGAAATATTTTGAGTATACAGGATCTGATGGGTTTTAAAATCGGCTGACTGACCATAATCAACACTGGCAACATCTATTCCCACCGCCTTTATTTTTCTGTTTTTCACCAGCCACTCAGCTGCATCCGGATGAATCGCAGGAAAGTGAAGTTTAGCAACAGCATCAGCTCCTCTTTCATCCGTTCCTAAATATTTTTTTGTATCCGGATAAAAAGAACCGAATCCCGTTCGGAAAAAAAGAATGGAACCATCAGGAATCTTACCGTTCTTCTTTTCCCAGTCTTCAATGTCATTTGGAATAATTAAATAATCCGGATCTTTTAAAGCTTTTTCAGTAACATCAATTACAACAGCATTTCCAACCAGGTTTTCCAGCGGAATCTGATCCACACTCCATTTGCCTTCGGCAAAATGAACCGGTGCATCCAGGTGGGTGCCACCATGCTCTGAAGCGCAAAAATTATAAGAAGAATAATAAAAGCCGGCAGGCGTTACGCCATTAAATGCGGTATCGAGCCTGAAGCCTCCGGCCGTAGGCCAATAGATAGTTTTGTCAGAAAAGTCATAACTAAGATCTATCCATTTCCCTGAAGAGGTTAGCTCTGAAAATGAAAATTCTTTTTCTTTTCTACTGCTGCAAGCAACAAATAAAATGAATACTGAATAAAGTACTTTTTTCATGTTAATCTGGTTTTGATCAATCTAATTTAGTACATATAAATTGTTTAACCCGTAAGACGAAGTATAAACAGTTATTGTAACTTTAAACCAGTAATTAATAAATGGAAATGAGAGCACAACTTCTATATTATCTTTTTCCGTTACTGAACTGGCAAATCTGCCATCATAAAAAAATATCCCCTGCTACAACTACTGCTTCTCACATGGCCATTGCAGAAAAAATTGATTTCGTGACACAGATTCAGCCAATACTTGTAAAGAATTGTTCTCCCTGTCATTTTACCGGAGGTAAAATGTATGAAAGAATGCCTTTTGATAAGGATACAACGATCATCAATCATGAAGCCGGAATATTGAAACGAATTAAAAACGAAGAGAACATTCTTATCAAAAATTTTATTCAGCAATATAAAAATGGCTCATCCACCGATAAGCCACATTAAGAATTTGTTGATGATTATTGAATATTACTTCAGATTTCCCAAAGCTATTTTAATTCTTTCCATCGCCACTTCAATTTTTTCCATACTGTTGGCAAAGGATATGCGAATACAATCCGGTTCCCCAAAAGCACGGCCGGTAACGGTAGAAACATTCGCTTTATTCAGCAAATACATACAAAGATCATCAGCATTATTGATTGTCTCTTCTCCATCAGATTTTCCGAAAAAAAATTTAATTACCGGGAAAATATAAAAGGCGCCATCCGGTTCTGCAGCATGAGTACCGGGAATTTCTTTTAATAATTGAAGAATTCTCTCTCTTCTTCTTGAAAACTCTTTTGTCATTTCTATGGTGGGCTGCAGATCGGTGGTCAATGCTGTAATAGCTGCTCTTTGTGTAACGGCATTGGCTCCACTGGTAAATTGTCCCTGTAATTTTTCACAGGCTTTAGCTACGGTGGCTTCAGCAGCTATATAACCCAGGCGATAACCCGTCATGGCAAATCCCTTACTCAGTCCATTTACAATAATCACCCGGTCTTTAATATTTTCAAACTGCGCTATGCTTTCGTGGGCCCCTTTAAAATTTATATATTCATAAATTTCATCAGATATGATAAAAATTTCCGGATGTTTTTCAAAAATAACGGATAGGCCCTTTAATTCTTCTTTAGTATAAACAGTACCGCTTGGATTACAAGGCGAAGAAAATAAAAATACTTTTGATTTTTCCGTGATGGAAACTTCCAGTTGCTGAGGAGTAATCTTAAACTTATTTTCCATCGCTGTTCTTACAAGCACCGGAATACCGCCTGCAATTTTTACAAGTTCAGAATAACTAACCCAGAAAGGAGTGGGAATGATTACTTCATTTCCTTCATCTACCAGGGCAAGTATGGCATTGGCCAAACTTTGTTTGGCACCTGTAGAAACAACAATGTTCTCCGGTTTATAATCCAGGTCATTGTCTCTTTTAAATTTCCGGCAAATGGCTTCCCGCAGATCAGGAAAACCTGCTACCGGCGGATAGTGACTCCAGTTTTCATCAATTGCTTTTTTAGCCGCCTCCTTAATATGACCGGGTGTATCAAAATCAGGTTCACCCAAACTAAGATCGATGATGTCTATTCCTTTGGCCCTGAGTTCACGGCCCAGCCTGGCCATCTTTAATGTTTCTGGTTCGGCAAAACGATCTAATAAAGAGGAAAGTTGAACGGATTCTGCTGTTGCTTGCATTT
>DATDPZ010000337.1:0-5018 GCA_035292525.1 Chitinophagaceae bacterium | reverse complement strand
GAGATACCACCCCCGAGAAATTCATGGTCTTTGTTGATAAAATTATAAGTAACACAACTGCCCAGGCCAATTACCAGGTTATGTTGATTTGGAAAAAAATAAACCGCCGCTGCTGATAAAGCCAGGCGATCTGCGCCTATGGTTTCGGGCTTGCCCACAGCTGTTTTAAATGGAAGTATAGAAAGATGATTGAGTTTGTGAAATTTTGTTTTAGCAGCCAGCAGTATTTCTATTTCAGGATGGTGATTGATAACGGAAGAAAGAATTGTTTTTTGGGGGTTGAATTTTTTCAGCAGATTGTCAATTGTTTCCACAGCATCATTTTCGAGTATAATTAAGTCAGTAAGTTTTCCATTTTGAAAATACGCCGCTTTCATTCTCGTATTACCCAGGTCGAAACATAGTGTGTTCATTCTTTTTTTTTAATTTTCAACTATTAAATTGAAATCCGGAAAGATTTTTAAAGTGCCCGTTTTGTTTTATTTTTTCTTTCAATCCCTCCATTTCGGCTACCAATGGCAACACTTTTGTTAAATGTCTTTTCAGGTATTCCTGTCTGTGTATTTCATCCATCAGTCCGAGTAATTCATATTCCTCCTCCAGTGTTAACCCGATATGGTGTGCCACTTCATAACAGCTCAGGTTTTCATCCGGTTTCTTGAACTCTTTTGAAATGTCAAGCAGCTGATGAAGTTGCTTTATTCCTTTCATCACTTTTCGCATCAGTTCTATATTCCCCCGCTCATTATTTTCCGGATAATTTACAATAGCGCCGCTGTATAATTTATCCGGCACTTCTTTTATCACTTCCAGCACCCGGAAAACTTTTTCCCCTTTTGTCCGGATGTCCATTTCCCCGGTTTCATAAATTTTACTTAGTTCTGTTACCGTCATTAACGTGCCATTTTCCCGAAGCTGTTTTTCAATTACCGGTGGAATGCCAAAAGGTTTTTTCCCTTCCTGGCATTCTTTTATAAGCTGAATATACCTTGGCTCAAAAATATGCAGGTTCAGGTTTTCTCCCGGGTACACAACAATTTCAAGTGGAAATATAGGAATGAAATTGGTCATGCTGTAAAGGTAAGCTGTGAGTGTTGAATGGTTTTATAGTCAACTCACTTTTTTCTGTTTAACTCATTCAACTCTTTATATTTTAAAAAAGTATACAATGCGATTACCCTGGCACAGTCGTACCCGGCCATGCCATCTGAAAATCCCGATTTGAAAAAATAATTTTTTACAAAAGAAAAAAAAGCAGCAAAATATTTTTTTAATGTTCCTGCTTTCCTTCCCTGTCGGAAATATTTTTCAGCATTCAGTTTGGCATAGTTCCGCATTTTAATTTCAAACTCCATTATGCTGTCAGCCGTATGGTGAAGCACATACCCCTGAACAGTTTGAATGGTTGCACCTGCCGGCATGTTAAGCATCTCATGTACTGCTGCATCATTCCAGGAAATTTGTTTACGGTTAAATAACCTGATGTGTTTGTCATTTCGCCAGGCGCCAAACCGGATCCACCTGTTTCCAATAAAATTTTTAAACCTGAGTTTATACACATAAGCGGGGTTATTAAGTTCCAGCTGCAATAAATGTTTCTTCAATTGTTCATCAATGGCTTCATCCGCATCCAGGCTGAGCACCCAGTCATATTTCGCCAACGCATTCGCCTTGTTTTTTGTTTTACCATATCCTTCCCAGTCTCCCTCAAATAACCGGGCAGCGCTGTTTTTAATTATTTCCTGTGTCTGATCAGTACTGCCATTATCATAAATAACCATATCGTCCGTAAGTTCTTCCAGGCTCAATAAGGTATTGCTGATCACTGATGCACTGTTTTTGCAAATAATTACCACTGACAGTTTTTGCATAGCACGAAAATAAAACTATCAGTCATATTCCATTCGTTTTATGATAAAGAGTATTTTTGGTTGAACTGTATGGCTGATGACTGAAGAAATTATTTCTAAAATAATACAAGGTGACAGAAAATCGCTGGCCCGAAGCATTTCGCTGGTGGAAAATGAAGTGAATGGATACGAAGAGTTGTTGCAATCATTACCTCCCGGTCTTACTGTACCGGTGATTGGAATCACCGGTCCGCCCGGTGCAGGCAAAAGCACACTGGCAGATGCTTTAACCGGCATAGCTGTTCAGGCTGAAAAAAAAGTTGGTGTATTGTGTATTGACCCGTCCTCCCCCTTTAATCTCGGCGCTGTGTTGGGCGATCGCATCCGGATGAGCAACTGGTATAACCATCCTGATGTTTTTATCCGGTCGCTGGCAACAAGAGGTTCGCTGGGCGGGCTGCATCCGAAAATTATTGAGATCACTGAATTGATGAAAGCAGCAGCCTTCGATTTTATATTTGTTGAAACAGTGGGTGTGGGGCAAAGCGAAGTGGAAATTGCAGGGCTGGCTGATCTGACTATTGTGGTAGTAGTGCCGGAAGCCGGGGATGAAATTCAAACCATGAAAGCAGGGTTGATGGAGATTGCTGACATTTTTGTTGTGAACAAAGCCGATCGCCCCGATGCGGATTTGTTTGTAAAAAATCTGCTGCTGATGCTGGCACCGGCTTTTCGCAGTCATTATAATGAAGTGCCTGTGCTCAAGACTGTGGCTTCTGCCAACAAAGGCGTAGAAGAATTATTTTCACAAATACAGCATTTACAAAAACATCCTCATTCCAGAGAAAAAAAATACTGGCTGCTGGCTGAAAGAGCTTTTCAGCTTATACAGAAAAAAAAGATGCGGGGAATTGATAAACAATTATTGAAAAAAGAAATTGAACAACTTGCTCAATCGGGTAATTTCAACCTGTACAAATTCAGCAGCAATTATTCAATCCGTAAATGAACGGTTGCTGGCAATCGTAAGCTCTTCATGATCAAACCAGCTGAAATTATTTTTTTCCAGCAGGGAAATGATATGCAGGCGATCAGCAAGATGATCGTGAATTTCAATGGCAATGAATCTTGTTTTTTGCAGTACCGGCGAAATGATTTCTTCCTTACGGAAAATTTCTTTTTCGCCCCCTTCAATATCTATTTTGAGAATATCTATTACTGAAAATTCAGTTTGTGCCAGCAACGTTGACAAACTGATTCCTTTCAGGCTGCCGGGATGGTCAGTTTCTGTTACATAATAGCCCCACTCTTTTCCTTCAAATGCATCCCGGTTAATTTTCAAATACCGGTCGGCGGACCAGAGTCCTGCCAGGTGCATTTTTGTATGGGTTAGTTTATTCATCAGGAAGTTTTTTGTGACCTGTTCAAAATTTTTTTCATCCGGTTCAATAACCACGAAAAAAGCGTCGGGAAAATAGTGGTGTAAAAAAAGTGAAGTGTATCCCACATTTGCCCCGGCATCTATAACCAGTTTGATACCGGAACGCTTGCCCTGGTCCGTTATTTTTTTTACCAGCGCCCCATATTCTTTTTCAACAAACACCTGTCCGAAAACCTGGATATCGCTGCTGTTTTTTTTCCTGACAGCACACTGCAGCCCCTGCAGATCGCCACCGGTTAATTTAACGGTCAGTTCCCGCTCGTTTTCATCAGGAATGGAAAGAGCCGTGTTCTTTGTGACGCGGTAGAATCTTTTCCTGAACAGGTCTTCTTCTTTATTTAATGAAAATATTTTCCGCAAATAGTATCCGCAAAAAAAAACTAACCTTGCTGATGACGTATTGTTCATATAAAACCAAAGATAGTTATGTTAGTTTTGCATGAATTATCAATTAAAAAATAAACCCCGTCCGTAATGGATTTACCAAAAACAGCAGCCTGCTTTCCTCAGAAAATAAAAGTACAACCCGGTAAAGTGTACTCCTGGTGTACCTGTGGGCTTAGTGCATCGCAACCATTTTGTGATAATACACACAGAACGATTGAAGGCATGCCTTACCGAAGTATCAAAGTAGTGTTTGATAAAGAAGAGGAAATTTTTTTTTGCCAGTGCAAGCATACAAAGACGCCCCCGTTTTGTGATGATACACACCTGGCTTTAAAAAAAGAGCTGGATAAAGAATTACCCGGTGATGCTTCAATTAATTTATAAACAATTTAACCCGTTATCTATTCCAACTCATCACAGCCAATCGGCGCACCGGGTGGAATTTCCCTGTGAATAGTTGGCCTGGCTTTTTCCGGCTCTTTCATTCTTTCCAGTGCCAGCAGTAAATGGCCTTTATACGTCATATCGGAATTTGTTTTGGCTTTTGTTTCCATAAAAATTTTCAGCTCCTGTAAAGCTGATTGTAAAATTGATTTCACCGCAAAAGAGTTGTTGTCATTTACACTGGCCGCCAGCAGGTAAGTAAGCAGGATCTGTTCTGTTTGCATCTGAATCAACGCCTCCGTACCTGTTAGCCTTGGACCTTTCCAGGTTTTATTAATTAATGTGGTAATCATTTCACCGGCGCCTAATCCTTTATTCATGGTTTCGTATTGCACCATCCTGTTCAGCCTTTCGGTATTAAATAAAAATGACAGTGGAAGATCAGCGGCTGTCTCCGCCGGAGATAAAGCATCAAATGCCAGGCCGGTTCTCTTACGGAATAATTCTCTGGAAAAACCATAACCGGCCGGTCTTGGCGGAATGAGTTTTGCAATATGATCCGGCAGTTTTAAAAATTTAGGATCCATACAGTCGATCAACGCATTCAATGCACTTAACTGAAGATTTTTTGACAAATTCCTCGTTACTATTTGACCGTCGTCACGTAGTGCATAAGTATAATACATGCCGCCAACTATTTTTGTTGCAGCTTCCAACTGATATCTGTGAAAAAAATAAACAGGTACCAGTACATCTTCCAGCATCGCCATGGGCATTCCGGGTTTGATGTTTTTTGTTCCAAAATCAGAAAGAGCTTTTTCCCTGACCTGCATTACATTTTTTAATTCCGCCACAGCATCCTTTCCATTATCCCAAAGATGCGCATCCGGATGAAGGCCACCCGGTGCACGGGCATCCCGGTCGGCAATAAACTGTAACCCTCTTTTTTCAGCATC
>DATDPZ010000336.1:0-4756 GCA_035292525.1 Chitinophagaceae bacterium | reverse complement strand
CTTTTCCATTATTCAAACCGCCAATAACCACCGGCCGTTTATGATACCTGAAGATGAAAATGGATTTATAAAACTCAATCCCCCAAAAGATTCACTGGAACAATTTGGATTTGATTCGCCGGAAGAGTATAATTCCTTCCGCTATTCAGATTATTGTTTTCAAAAATTTATAGAAGCGGCCCGTCAGGAAACTTATTTTCATAATACCATTTTTGTATTTGTTGGGGATCATGGGGTTGCTGGAAATGCCGGTGCACTCTATCCGGCTACCTGGACAAATCAGCGGTTGACGGACCAGCATGTGCCCCTGTTGTTTTATGCGCCACAGTTACTGAAACCGGAAAGAAGAGAGGAAGTGGTTTCGCTGATTGACGTTTTACCCACCATTGCCGGATTTATTCATCAGCCTTATACTAATTATACACTGGGCAGGGATCTTTTGGAAAAAGAAAAGAAAAGAAATTTTGCTTTCATCACCAATAACCAGGGAAGAATAGGCATGATCACCGATGATTTTTATTTCACCATGAATATAGATCTCTCCGGCAATGCAGATGAATACAATCCCAATGAACAGCTTTTTCCTGTAAAAGACCCGGTGCTTTCTTTCAGTCTGCCACAGCAGGATTCCATCCGGAAAAAAATGAGTGCAGTGACTACTGCTTTTTACGAAACAGCAAAATGGATGCTGATGAATAACAAGTAGGAGGGGCTACTTTTTTGCCACTATAATCATCCTGGGTTTGTTTCTGATATGATAATTTCCCAACCGGTAATCTCCGAAAACATCCTGTACCTGCAGGCGCTGGTAACTCAGCATATCCGTAAAATCTCCCAACGAAAATTTGGCCACTTTTTCCGTATGCTCCAGCGGGTAAGTTAATAAGGCATCCCTGACCGTGATTTTTTTATAAAAATGAGTGGCATCCTGCCAGCGGTGTATTTCATAATGAACACCGTCAATTATTTTTTCTTCCTGATGAATAAAATGTTCTTCGGAGAAATGAACATTGAGGTAATCAATGATAAAAATTCCATTTTCTTTCAGGCTGTTGGCAATTGTCCGGATGGCATCATCATGCTCTCTCCTTGTATTAAAATAGCCAAAGCTTGTAAAGAAATTAAATGCATAATCATAATAGTTTACCCGGAATGGCAATCGCATATCATGCTGGAAAAATTCGAGGTTGTCATTTTCAGATAGTTTGGCATGGGCAATACTGGAGGGGGAAATATCTATCCCGGTCAAAAAAAATCCTTTTTCAGCAAGTGTCACACTGTGCCTGCCGCGTCCGCAGGCCACATCCAGCATTTTACTTCCGGCCGGTGGATGCAGGTAACTGATCAGGTTGTGGATAAAAACACTTGCTTCGTCCTGGTCCCTTTCAAAATATAATTTGTGATAATACGGAGAATTGAACCAGTCTTTATACCATGCCTTATCTGTCATTACGCAAATATAACCGTTGATCACAGTGATTCATGAAGTGAGAGAAATCATTTTATCACCAACAATATTTTTAAAACTAGTTTTTGCTGTACACTTAGTTCTGTACTTTTGTAAACTTAATCTTTTCAACTTCACTTTGTGACATTAATAAAAAGCATTTCTGGTATCAGGGGAACCATAGGCGGTAAACCCGGCGATAACCTGACACCGGTAGATATTGTAAAATACACAGCCTCCTTCGGGAGCATGATCCTGCAACAAAAAAAGACTGCAAAAATTGTTGTGGGCAGAGATGGACGCATCAGCGGAGAATTGGTCCGGGATCTTGTTGTCAGCACTTTGTCGGGATTGGGTATGGATGTAATTGATCTTGGACTTTCCACCACCCCCACAGTAGAACTTGCTGTAAAAATGGAACAGGCGGATGCCGGCATCATCATCACGGCCAGTCATAATCCAAAAGAATGGAATGCCCTGAAATTGCTGAACAGCGAGGGAGAATTTATTTCAGCTGAAACCGGAGCCAGGGTATTGGAAAAAGCAGAACAGGCCGGGTTTATTTTTTCTGTTGTTGATAATTTAGGAAAAATAACCCTTGATAGTTCTTACTTACAAAAACATATTGATGCCGTCTTAAATTATCCGTTGGTGAATGCAAAGATGATTGCCAGCCAGCCATTGAAAATTGTAGTAGATGCCATTAACTCCACAGGCTCCATTTTTGTTCCTGCATTATTAAAAGCGTTGGGTGTAAATGAAGTGATTGTTATCAATGAAGAAGTGAATGGCAGGTTTGCTCATCATCCGGAGCCTTTACCGGAAAATCTGAATAGTCTTTGCAGCGAAGTTGTAAAGCAAAAAGCTGATTTAGGCATTGCGGTGGATCCGGATGTGGACAGGCTTTGTTTTGTCAACGAAGATGGTTCGCTTTTTGGTGAGGAATATACGTTGGTAGCTATTGCTGATTATTTATTAGCAAAAAAGAAAGGAGCTACCGTAAGTAATATGAGCAGCACCCGTGCATTAAAAGATATTACTTTAAAACACGGATGCGAATACTTTCCGTCTGCTGTTGGTGAAGTGAATGTGGTGAAGAAGATGAAAGAAGTGAATGCCGTCATTGGCGGGGAAGGCAATGGCGGAATCATTGTTCCGGATTTTCATTATGGCCGCGATGCTCTCATTGGCATAGGGTTATTTTTGAGTCATCTTGCCAATCATATGATGGGTATGAAATCACTGCGGGGACAGTATCCTGACTATTTTATTTCAAAGAATAAAATGGAATTGGGTAATGGAGCAGATATGAATTTAATTTTTGAAAAAATAAGAGAAAAATACAGGAGGTACCCGATCAACACGGAAGATGGATTGAAAATAGAGTTTGACAATGACTGGGTACATCTCCGCTCTTCCAATACAGAACCTGTTATACGCATTTATGCCGAAAGTAATTTTGAAACCACGGCAAAAAATATTGCTACCAGGCTGATGCATGATATAAATGAGTTTAAATAGAAAGTGAAATCAAATGCTGTCATCGCCACCTGGTTTTGGGCAGGCTACTCACATTGCTTTCACCACTTACTGATCAATAGCGAAACAGACAGGGAATTGGCAGAAGCTGTGGAGACGGAATTAATGAATAAACTGGTGAATCATCACAACAGTTAGCAGTTCATTTGACAACGGAATTATATATTGTTTTTTCTTTTACTTAATCTTATAAAAAAAAGAAATGAAAAATTATATCGGAGCAGCTATCATTGCATTGGCTGTAATTATTGGTTTATGGGTTGTGGGTAATGCCTACAAATACAAATTCAAATCAGCAGAAACTATTTCCGTGACAGGCCTGGCTGAAAAAGATTTTACCAGCGATTTAATTGTATGGAGCGGATCCTTCAACCGCTACGGCTTTGAATTGAAAACAGCCTACGCCACTTTAAAGCAGGATGAAGCTGCCATAAAATCTTATCTCAACTCAAGGGGTATTGCAGACAGTAATATTGTTTTTTTATCAATCAACATCACCAAAAATTTTCAGCGCAAATATGATGAGAAAGGTAATGAGATCAGCGCCGATTTCAGCGGTTATACCTTAACCGGAAATGTAAGGGTTGAATCAAAAGATATTAACCGTGTTGAAAAACTTTCAAGAGAAATCACCGAATTGCTGGAGAAAGGGATTGAACTAAACTCCAATACGCCGGAATATTATTACACCCGGCTCAATGAATTAAAGATTGACCTGCTGGCCAAAGCAAGTGAAGACGCAAAAACAAGAGCTGAGACCATTGCCAGGAACAGTGGCGGTTCCCTGGGAGGTATTAAAAAAGCAACCATGGGAGTGTTTCAAATTACAGGTAAAAATGCCAATGAAGATTATAGTTATGGTGGGGCTTTTAATACATCGAGCAAAGAAAAGACAGCGTCAATTACGCTGAAAGTAGATTACCTGGCGAAATAAAAACCGTATTAAAGTTGTACAGGATTTTTTTGCCGCTGTTGGTTGAGTCATCAGGAAAGCAACACGCTATTGGTATGCCGCCTGGCTCATGACATAAGGGTAGCGTACCAACAAAACGAGATTGGACTAACTTCTCTGTTCTCCTTAGTCTTCAGTTCATCGAAACAGTAATCAAAATAAAAATTATAGGATGTTATGCTTCGTTTTGCTAAGGAGAACAGGGAGGAAAGATTATTTTCATACAAAAAAATGTGGATTGCTGGATATAGCATTTTTATAAAGCCAGCTCCTTTGGAGCTGATGGTTAGTCGCAGACTAACCATAACATTCTATAATTTGTATATTCGTTTTTGTTTCGAAAGAGTGATAAACTAAGGAGAACAGGGGTGGGAACGACTATTGTAGGTAAAACTATAGACCCCGCTAAACTTATTCCTCCAAAATCTAATTAAGTTGTATGCGACATGTAATTTTTCTTTTCAATTTTATTAGTATGTGGGGATGTAACTCTACCACAGACAACAAGCCTGTTGTAAAAGATAATAATGTCAACGAGATAAGACAAATAATTTGCAACCAGGATTATGATAGCTTGTTGCTTAAATATGCAGATGAATTTACCCCTACAACAATAGACCTAAACAGTTCGATATCTTCAGATTTAAAATCTTTTCTTTTTTCAATTGATACAAACTGTTTGAGAAAACAAACCGAGTATAAATATTTTATAGCTCTTATTTTGGGGAAGTTGTCTCTTCATCACTTAAAATGTTGTAATCAGCATTACGATTTGTATCAAATGCGGGAAGGGTCTGCTGCTGTAATTATTAATGAGT
>DATDPZ010000335.1:0-9081 GCA_035292525.1 Chitinophagaceae bacterium | reverse complement strand
TCCTGCATAAATGTTACCGTTTACCACACATTCATCCCGCAATTGTAAAAGTTCCTTCACTCTTATATTACCGGAAATTTTTCCAACAATATCTGCATGATTACCAAAAATATCTCCCTCTACCAGGCCGCTGGTACCGATTACAATTTTCGCACTGCAATTGATATTGCCGTTAATGGTTCCATCAATCCGGAGATCGGCATTGCTGCTGATGTCGCCTTTGATAGTGGTGCCTGCGCTGATGAGTGTGGTACCATTTCCTCCGTTAATTTTTTCTGTAATCATTTCTGTAGTTGGTTTTTTTGAGTTAAACATAGACGTATTTTTAATTGGTGATGTATTCGTCTTTTGGCACTTCAATTACTGAAGTATCCAGTTTGGTATCCAAATCGCCCTGTAAAACCTTCCTGATTGATTCAAGATATTGTTCATTATAAAAAACCTGCTTGTCTAACGAATCGGTCCTGTATTTTATTTCCCTGTTTTCACGGGCCGATTGATAGTCAGACCCCGACCCGGGGATATAATATTTCAAAGGCGTAAAAACAATAAGAGCTACTGTAAGACCTACAAGTAATACAAAAATTGTGCTCAACATGATATAAACACTTAAACGGGAAAGTTTAAATGTCACCACTTCTTCATAAGTATCATCATTCATCACCACCAGGCGGTAGCGGTTTCTGAGTCTTTTCAGTGTAGATCCTGGATCAATTTTCACTTAAATTATTTTACTGGATACTAAAATTATGCTAAGTCAGCCTTAAAGCTATTATTTTACTGTAAAATCTGCCTATTTTTGAAATAAATTATATGATTTTCAGTTATTAAGACTTTAGAATGCGAGGCATGCCAATGACCCGGAATAACTTATCTGCAGCACTATTATTTTTTCTTTGTTTTTCGGTATTACCCGGCTATACCCAACAAGGATTTTCTTTCGATATAAAGAAACCCCAGGAATATGATGACAGGGTTTTAGGGTCGGAAAAATCGGAAAACAAGAAATTTACCCTGCCCCGTCGTTTTATCCAGAATAATTTTACTCATTACAACTATTTTTTCAACGCAAATAATAAGCTGAACGAAGTGCTGGAGATGGCAAAGCTTCAGCATAGGGACGATTATACTGAATTACTCTCATTTTACAATTACAGCCTGGATGTAACAGCTCAAAATAAAACCCAGTTGGATTCTATTATTTATAAATCCAATACCGGCATTGTATTACATGATCTGCGAAATGACTGGATAGATAATCTCTACCTGCTCACCGGTGCTGCCTATTTCCTTCGCCAGCAATTTGATTCTGCCTATCTCACCTTCCAGTTTATCAATTATGCTTTTGCTGAAAAAGAAAAGGATGGATATTATAAAAATATCGGAAGCAACCTGGATGGCAACAATGCCTTGTCCATTTCCACGAAAGAAAAAAAGAGTTTAGCCAGGAAATTATTTACACAGCCCCCCAGCCGTAATGATGCATTTATCTGGCAGATCAGGACCCTGATTGCACAAAATGAATATGCTGAGTCCGCTGGATTGATAGTGGCATTGAAGAACGATCCATTATTTCCCAAAAGGTTAAAAACCGACCTGGAAGAAGTACAGTCCCTTTGGTTTTACAGGAATAATATGTTTGACAGTGCCGCATTGCATTTAAGTAATGCGCTGGGCAATGCTTCTACAAAAATTGAAAAAGCAAGATGGGAATTTCTGGTCGCCCAACTTTATGAGTTGAGCCATCAACCCGATCTGGCAAAAACATTTTTTGAAAAAGTAATCAGTCATACTACTGACCCGGTGATGGAAATATATGCACGGTTACATTCAATCCGGATCAATAAAGAAGGTGGCGATAATTATATTGATAGAAATATCAGTGACCTTTTAAAGATGGCCAACCGGGATAAATATGTTGACTACCGGGATGTCATCTACTTTACCATAGCGCAAATGCAAATGGAAAGAGGCGATCTGGCCGCAGCAGAAAAATATCTTTCCAAAAGTGCTGAGTTCAATACTTCTAATACAAACCTGAAAAATAAAGCCTGGCTTCAACTGGCAGAAATTGCTTTCCGGCAGAAAAAATACCGGATTGCACACAACGGCTATGACAGCCTTAACCTCAATGACCCTTTACTAAAAGATATAGATAATATTGTTACCAGGAAAAAACTGCTGAAAAAAATTGCCATGCAAATGGACATCATTTACCGGCAGGACAGCCTGCAATGGGTTGCCCGGATGCCTGAAGATGAAAGAAAGGATTTTGTAAAAAAAATTACCCGCCAATTAAGAAAAGCCCAGGGACTTAAAGAGGAACCGGGATTTTTATTGCCTATTGGCGCCAATAATCAACCCGTTATTCCCGATCTTTTTAGCAATGCTGCCACCAAAGGTGAATGGTATTTCTATAATGCAGCACTTCGAAGTAAGGGGTTGACTGAGTTTAAGACCAAATGGGGAAACCGTTCCAATGCCGATAACTGGCGAAGGGCCGTTGCTATTAATATTACTCAAAGAACACCTTCACTTACCGGAATTGACAACCCCGCTATTACCGTTTCCAATGAACCTGCAGAAATTACTTTTGAAGCACTCTATGAAAGACTGCCCCTGACGGAAGAATTATTAACCATTTCAAACGATTCTGTCAAAACTGCCTTGTTCATTCTTGGAAAATCGCTGGCTGAAGAACTGGAAGATTGCAGTTCATCTATTGAAAAACTTGAAGAATTAAGAGCCCGTTTCCCTCTTTTTGAAACAATGGAAGATGTATTATTTACTCTTTATTATTGCTATAAAAAAACCGGGCAAACTGGAAAAGCAAATGCTGCAAAAAAAATGATGGAAGAAAATTTTGCCGGCCATCCGCTCACTACTATTGTTACCACCGGAACAGATCCCAGAAATAAAGAAAACAACCCCGAAGCCACAAAAACTTACGAACAGGTTTATGACCTGTTCATAGAAGGAAAATTTGAGAAGGCCATAGAAGAAAAAACAAAAGCTGATACCCGGTATGGTTCACATTACTGGACACCACAGTTGCTTTATATTGAATCTGTTTATTATATAAAACAAAAACAAGATAGCCTGGCTAACAGTTCATTGAAAACGATCATTCAGAGTTTCCCCGGCACGGTGATGGCAAATAAAGCGACTACACTTATGGAAGTGCTGAGTCGCAGACAGGAAATTGAAAACGAACTTAGAAACCTGCAGGTGAAAAGGCCTAAAGAAGAAATTCCTAAATATATTGATACGATGACAACAGTCACTGTTCCTGTCAAAACGGAAACGGTAAGTCAACAACCCAAAAAACAGGAGGTCATAACGGTGATCCCCAAAACTGTTGAATCAAAACCTGACAGCATCCTCAGTAAACCTTCCGTTTCACCATTTGTTTTTAACCCAACAGATAAATACTCGGTGATGGTTTTCTTAACTAATATTGACATGGTCTGGATGAATGAAACTAAAAATGCTTTTAATATTTATAACAGGGGAAAATATTTTAACAGGCAGTTCGATCTCCGCATTACAGATATTAATACAGAATATAAAGGACTACAAATAGGGTCATTTGAAAACGCACAGGCTGCCCTTGATTATATGCTGGCTGCAAAAGCTGTAAGTACATCCCAGATTATTCCCTGGCTAAAAAGCGACAGGTATAGTTTTACCATTATATCGGATGAAAACCTGGAATTGCTGAAATCAAATAAGGAAGTGAACACTTACAGGCAGTTTATTGAAAAGAACCTGCCGGAAAATTTTTAACTTCACTCCGGCCCTCTCTATAAATGGAGAGGGTGGTTTTGGGAAAAAATTAATGTAAAAAACCTTAATCTGCCTTTTGCTTTCTCTAATTTCGAACTTCATTATAAGATCAATACCAAATAACAATCAGAATGAGCGGATCCGTAAAATTTTTCTGGCGTTTGTTTTTTTTAGCTTTTATTGGATTTATTGTCTTGTTGCTCTGTGCCAGTTACGGGGTATTTGGACCTATGCCCTCTCTAAAAAAATTAGAAAATCCCAGTATCCTGCAGGCTACAGAAGTATATGCTGATGATGGCACCCTGATGGGAAAATATTATCTGGAAAAAGGAAACAGAAGCAATGTTCAGTATAAAGATCTGTCAGGATACGTGGTTGACGCTTTAATAGCTACGGAAGACGAACGGTTTTACCAGCATTCGGGTATTGATTTCAAATCAACCCTTCGTGCCCTGGTGCTGCTAGGCCGGGAAGGTGGTGGCAGTACTATTACCCAGCAATTGGCCAAAGCATTGCTGGATCATGAAAGAACTGGCAAAGCCATGCGGGTAATCCAAAAACTGAAAGAATGGATTATTGCCATAAAACTGGAAAGAAATTTTACAAAAGAAGAAATCATAGCGCTTTATTTAAATGCCGTTCCGTTTGGTAATAATATATATGGTATCCGCAATGCCAGCCTCAGTTTTTTCCAAAAAGAACCTGATCGCTTACAGGTGGAAGAAGCAGCTATGCTGATTGGTATGCTGAAAGGAAATACCCTGTATAACCCGGTACGCAATCCCAAAGCATCCCTTGACAGAAGAAATGTAGTACTTAACCAAATGGTGAAAAATAATAAGCTGGGTGAATTGGAAGCTACCAAACTGAAAGCACAGCCCATAAAACTTAATTATAAAAAACAGGATGAAAACACCGGCTATGCACCTTATTTCCGCGAAATACTTCGTGATGAATTAAAAATACTTTTAAAAACCATTGAAAAAGCAAATGGTGATCATTATGATATTTACGATGATGGATTAAAAATTTACACCACGATCAATCCCAGGATGCAGGAATATGCAGAAGAGGCTGTTGCGGAATGGATGCCTACCATGCAAAAAGCGTTGGATGGAACCGGCAGTATAAAAAATGGTTCGGCATGGAAGAGTTTTCAAAATGTGTTGGAAGCAGCCATGAAACAAAGTGACCGATGGAGGAATATGAAAGACGAAGGATATACCGATGAAGAGATCCGGAAAGCCTTCAGGAAAAAAATACCGATGAAAATCTTTGCCTGGAATGCAAAAAGAGAAAAAGACTCTGTGATGACGCCCATGGATTCCATAATTTATCATAAACAAATTATGCAGGCTTCATTTATGGCGATGGATCCGGTAACCGGGGAAGTAAAAGCATGGGTGGGTGGCGTTAGTTTTAAAACTTTTAAATACGATCATGTAAACCTGAGAACAAAAAGGCAGGTTGGATCGTCCATCAAACCTTTGTTATACACGCAAGCGATGGAGGAAAGAGGATTTTCAGAGGAAACCGTCTGTGATCGTGAAGCACAATATTTTCCCGGTCAAGGATGGGTGCCTGCGCAAAAAGTATGTAAAGGTGGAACCATTACCATGGCTGGCGCACTGGCCTATTCAGATAACTGTGCCAGTGCCTTTATCATGAAATCAGTGGGCCCGGGGCCCTTTGAAGAATTTATAAACCGGATAGGAATTCCAACGGATATTGGCCCTCATCCTTCCAATGCATTGGGCGCCTGCGATCTTTCCTTGTATGAAATGCTTTGGGGCTATACCATATTTGCAGGCAGGGGATTTTCTACCAGGCCCTGGTATATCAACCGGATTGAAGATAGAAACGGTAATGTTATTGTAAGATTTGACTACAGTGTAAATCGTAAAGAAGCCATCAGCGAAGTCACTTCTTATAAAATGGTCCGCATGATGCAGGGTTCTGTTGACAGGGGAACCGCTGCCGGTTTAAGAAACAGATTGGGAGCTTTGGAAATGGGCGGCAAAACCGGTACTACCAATGAAAACAGTGATGCCTGGTTTATGGGTTATTCCCCTCAGTTATTGGCCGGAGTTTGGGTGGGCTGTGATGACCGGTTTATACGCTTAAATAAAAATGATGGCAGAGGTTATGGTGGTTATGCTGCCATGCCTATCTGGGAAAGATTTTACAAAAAAGTGTATGCTGATAAAAAATTAGGTATTGAAAAAGATGCTCGGTTTTCTAAGCCGGCAGATGTTGACCTGGAAATTAATGGCGCCGACAATGTATTGGACCTGATTGATGCATTGCCGCCTCCGGGTGCTGAAGGGGTAGACCAGGGTGTGGGAAGAGAATCAGATTTTGAAATTATAAAATCAAATGAATATATAGGTCCGGAAAGTAAACCGGTGCCAGAGGATAAATCAAAAAAAGATTCTTCTAAAAACAATTCAGCGGTATTACCAAAGATAGGCGACCCGTTGCCTGCTGACAGTGTCAAAAAGAAAGGGCTTTTGCAAAAATTATTTAACAGGAAAGACAAGAAAAAAAATTAACCTGTTAATTCTCCGGAATACAAAATTTAAACCCGGTAAAAAAAATATTTGCAGGATAAAAGACATGCGGGTTTCAACAAAACCATTGATTCATTATCTTTCCTGAAAGAATATCTATGACCCTGCTGGCACTTGCAATTGCTCCGGGCCTTGCCATTTGTTTATATATTTTTCTCAAAGACACGCATAACAAAGAACCCAAACGATTATTGCTGGCCAGTTTTCTTTTGGGAATACTTGCCATTATTCCTCCTTTTTTTATTGAATATAACTTCATCACCTTTTTGGGCAATGGCATTATTCATACGGGTATATATGCTTATGCTGTTGTTGCTTTCAGTGAAGAACTCAGCAAATTCCTGGTACTACGCTATTATTGTTATAACCGGAAAAGCTTTGACGAACCGCTCGATGGAATTGTGTACAGTGTAATGGTGAGTATGGGATTTGCCACCATTGAAAATATCAGCTATGTTTTGGAGTACGGTTATCATACGGCCTTTGTCAGAATGTTTTTAAGTGTTCCAGCCCATGCCACTTTTGCAATAGTAATGGGTTATTTTGTTGGCAAAGCAAAGTTTGATCAGGCCAATAGTTTAAAATATATGATAACCGGTTTATTCTGGGCAGTGTTTTTTCATGGCACATTTGACTTTTTTTTATTCCTCCAGAAATCACCGGAAATTAAACCTTACGTTTCCGAAGGATTATTATTTGCTGGAGCAGTTGTTTCCTACATCATCGCAATCCGCCTGAGCAGAAAGCATATAAAGCTGCACCAGCAATTATCAAAACAACTTTTTTTAAATAAACCAAAAGTATTGGAAATCAGGAAAGCAACATTGGCAGATATACCTCTCATACGTGAATTAACTTTCAGCGTATGGCCGCAAACATATGCATCTATTATTTCCCGGGAACAGATCACTTATATGCTGGATAAAATGTACAGTGAAACTTCACTTACAAAACAAATGATGGATGAGGGTTGTACATTTTTAATCGTTTATGAAAACAGCCACCCGGTAGGATTTGCCAGTTATGGAGAAGAAGAAGCAGGAATCTGGAAACTACACAAACTCTATATTTTACAAAACCAGCAAGGTAAGGGTACGGGAAGCTTTGTGATTGACTATATCATTAATGCTATAAAGCTGCTTAAGGCAAATGCACTTCAATTGCAGGTAAACCGTATCAATAAAGCAAAGGATTTTTATGAAAAACTGGGTTTCACAATTATAAAAAATGCCGACTTTGATATTGGTAAAGGTTATTTTATGAATGATTACGTGATGGAGAAAAAACTGAGGTCTGATGCCTGATATCCGGTTGCACTTTTTTTAGTTACACTTCAAAAATTTACGGGGGTTTACCGGCTCTTCTTTGTCAAACATGAGAAGCTCGAGCAGGTCTCCTGGTTTATAGGTACCTAGAATATCACCTTTATTAACCTTTTTCCCTTGTTTTACTGCAGGAGATAATACACCCGCATACCAGAAATAATATCCCCTGTACTTCAGCACTACATCGTATTTTGCGTCTTCTGTTCTGGTCACAATTACCACCGAAGCATCATAAACTGCTTGTACAAGCGTATCTGTTTTGCTGGTCAGCATAACTCCGTACTCAGATGATCGCTGGTAATCTTTGTCGCTTGACCTGATGATGCGGGGAACACCATTTGCAAGGGGGCATCCCAAAATAAGGCTATCCACTTGTCCGTTTACAAAGATGGCAGACAAAAATAAAACTGGGAATAGGATGGCTCGTTTCAATAGTTTCATTTACTTTTTTTGAAAGGAAAGTTTTTTTATCATACTGTCACTCATCGGATCAGAATAAATTCCAAAAGCATTTACTAAAAGACCTTTTTGCCCGTTTTTAGATTCAATAGCATACAACACGGCTTCATCAGCGGGATCAGTATCTCCTTCAAACCTGTAAACTTCTGTTATCTCAAAATCTTCCGGATGAAATTTTTCATCATCACAAATTATGCAATTTTCTTTCAGATTAAAATCAAGCTGATATCCCCGAAGCTTCAGCTCTTGAATGGCACTGGTTATCGTTTCATAAGCATGCACCAACTTTCTATTTTGATGAAATTTTTTGATGTTAATTCTAATCTGTTCTTTTTATACAGTCCAGGAATTCCCGCGGATCCATTGGCATTTCATCTTTAAACATCCTGAATTCCATTTCATGGCCAAAAGTGTATGTGCCTATTACCTGCCCGGCTTTGATAGTCTGGTTGATATTCACCAGGGCTTTGGTAATGCCATAGTACCAGAAATAATATTCTTTATAATAAACAACCATTTCAAAACGGCCATCTTCTGTAGGATTAATAGACAATACTTTAGCGTCAATAGCGCTTCGAATAGCCGTATCTATTTTACTCACCATAATGACTTTCTGATCCGGCGGATCCCAGGTAAAAGCTTCTTTGGGCTCCCGTCCCATACCATGTTCAAACGGGCAAAGCAAACTTTTATCAAACTTTTCATCCTTTTTCCCCTTGTCTTTTTGTGCATAAACAAATGAACTGCTCATTAAGAAACTGGCAAGTAGAAAAAAACGTATGTATTTCATGGTAAATAATTAAAATTTTTCATTTGACGGCATCGCTAAACAAATCGTTGTACAGCTGTCCCAATATCTGCAATTTACCTTTATTTAAAACGAAACAAATTACATATTTAAGAGGGATAATTGTACTTTTGCGACTCAAAAAACATTTTAA
>DATDPZ010000334.1:0-4216 GCA_035292525.1 Chitinophagaceae bacterium | reverse complement strand
CATAGGCGCAGATCGCCTGGCTTTATCAGCAGCGGCGGTTTATTTTTTTCCAAATCAACATAACCTGGTAATTGGCCTGGGCAGTTGTGTTACTTATAATTTTATCAACAAAGACCATGAATTTCTCGGGGGTGGTATCTCCCCGGGAATGGAAATGCGGATGAAAGCATTGAATCAATTCACTGCCAAACTGCCGGTGATCATTCCGGACGGAAATGTTCCGCTTATTGGCTATGATACGGCCACCAATATTCTGAGTGGTGTGGTGATGGGAATGGCAAATGAGATCGATGGATTCATTTCTGCGTATAAACAGAGGTACAGCAACTTTAACGTCCATTTAACCGGGGGTGATATAGTGCATTTGGCGCCCCATCTTAAAAACCAGATATTTGCAGACCCCGAACTAATCTTTAAAGGACTGTATGCTATCAGCGAAATTAATAACCCATAGAAGTGCCAGCGTTTCAGAAGAAAAATTTAAGCAGTTGACTATTCAGTTTTCAATGTTCAGTTTTCAATGTTCATTTTTAAAATCCAGACTTTTATCCCGGATTTTAATCGTTTGCGGTTTGCAGCTAATGGCTTGCAATTTTCTCATTGCCCAGGACAACTCTCCTTATTCCAGGTATGGAATCGGAGACCTACATCCCACTTCTCATATTTTAAATCGGGGAATGGCAGGGTTAAGCGCAGGTTTTGCCGATCAGTTGTCGGTAAATTTTTCAAATCCCGCTTCCTATTCCAGTTTTTATTCACTGCAGGAAGCAAGGTCTAAAAAATCAGCATACGGAAGAATGTTATTGGATGTAGGATTGAATTTTGACAATCGTACATTAAGAGAACCCAACAATCCTCAAAAATTTACGGCACCCAACGCTTATTTTTCTTATTTGCAAATAGGCATTCCTCTCAGAAAAAACTGGGGAATGGTATTGGGGTTACGGCCTGTTTCAAGAATCAGTTATGATGTTTTCAAAAAAGAAAGATTAACCGATCCAAACACAGGACTACCTATTGATAGCGCCATCACGCAATTTAACGGAGATGGCGGTTCCTATCTTGTAAACACAGGTGCGGGATATGCCATAAAGAATTTTAGCATGGGTTTTAATGCCGGGTATTTATTTGGCAAAAAAGATTACAGCACACGTCGTACACTCCTCAATGATTCGGTTGCGTATAAAAGATCCAACCACCAGACCAGGTCAACCTTCGGTGATTTATTTTTAAATATGGGGTTGCAATACCGCATTGATCTCAATAAAGGGAAAACAAAATATCTTCAGTTGGGACTGACCGGAAATTTAAAACACGAACTGAATGCCCGGAGAGATATTATACGGGAAACTTATTTCAGGTTTCCGGATGGAGGGGAGTTCCGGCAGGATAGTGTATCTGAACAGCTGGATATAAAAGGAATCGTTAACTACCCGGCTTCTTTCACGGCAGGATTTTTATTTGAACAACTTCCGGATGCGGAAAAAATTGGTTGGCTGTTTGGTATTGATTATACCAAAAACAATTGGGATGATTACCGGTTTTATGGCCAGTTGGATTCAGTAAAAAGTAACTGGCAATTGAAAATAGGAGGACAATTAAAACCTTCCCTGAAAGAAACAAAATACAAGAACCTGATTTCTTACCGGGCCGGTGTGTTTTTTGGAAACGATTATATACACATCAATCAAAAACTGCCTGAGTTGGGAATTACCGGTGGCATCAGCCTGCCCATTGCCAATTTAAAAGATGCCGGAAGAAGATTCCGTACCCAGTATTCTGTTATCAATATTTCGGCAGAATATATTAAAAGAGGAAACAAGGATAATATTTTAAGGGAAAACCTGTTCAGGGTTTCTGTTGGTTTTTCTTTAAGTGATCTTTGGTTTACCAAACGCAAGTATGATTAACGTTCCTCTGCAGGGGCCAACAAATTTCTTTTGGTAAAAAACAATTACCATACGACAGATTTTCACCGGGCAGCTTTTAAGCTGGCGGATAGATTCAGTTATTATACATTTATTACCCTCTTCTTCCTTTTATTATTTCTTACTTCCTGTGAAAATGATCCGGCAAAAATAAAAGCATGGACAGAACAAAAAGTGCTGGTGGAAGAAGGTAAAATGATTGAAAGTTATCTGAGCCAGGGCGGCAAAATGAAAGCAAAACTGACTTCCCCGCTGATGTACCGCTACCAGTCCGATACGGTGTACACAGAATTCCCAAAATCATTGCATGTGGATTTTTATGATGATAGTGTAAAAGTGACAAGCTGGCTTACGGCTTTGTATGGAAAATATTTTGAGAATATGAATAAAGTGTTCCTGCGGGATAGTGTAACAGTGATAAATGTAAATGGCGATACCTTACGTTGTCCCGAACTTTGGTGGGACCAGGATCAGCAAAAATTTTATACAGATAAGCCGGCAAGACTTGATGGAAAGGATAAGAATATTGTTGGCAACCAGGGACTGGAAGCCACACAGGATCTCAAAGTAATTACTTTTAAATACCCCACGGGTCCTTTCCAGTTTAAAGAAGGAGCAGTACCTGCTCAATAATTTTTTGTATTTCACTAAGAAAGTACGCTTAAAAAGCATCCATAAAAAAAAATCCCACCAAGCCGGGCGGGATAATCTTTTTTTGTAATTAATCTTAAAGCGTCAAGGACACGGGATCTGCGGTTTTAGTTTTTCAGAAGGTTTTGGACTTAAACGGGTCTTTGAAATTTTAAAAAAAGAAAGTTGATTGATACGGATTTTACTTTTGGTTTATCGGATATTGGATCAAAATTTTCTGGACGGTTTGGACATTTGGATATTGGATTCTTTGCCTTACCAACCAACTTCTGAATACAAACATAACACCTGTTTTCATTCCATACCAGAGCAAAACTGCTCCTTTTTTTTACTGTCTTTTTTACTGTATCACTCGTAGATTTACGAGAAAATCACACATAGTTTTTTTGTAGCATTACCTATCTTCACCTCTTAAACTCTCAAAAATGTCTTTTCAAAACAAAACAATCTTCATTTCAGGAGCCAGCAGGGGTATAGGAAAAGCAATTGCACTGCGGCTTGCCAAAGAAGGAGCCAATATAGTAGTAGCCGCAAAATCTGTAACAGAAAATCCAAAACTCGGGGGCACTATTTTTTCTTCGGCAGAAGAAATTGAAAAAGCTGGTGGCAAAGCTTTTCCGGTACAATGTGATATTCGTTTTGAAGACCAGATACAATTGGCGGTAGATAAAGCGGCAGATTTTTTTGGCGGCATTGATATGCTGGTAAATAATGCTTCCGCCATTTCACTGACTACTACTGAGACAACAGAACCCAAACGTTTTGACCTGATGCATGACATTAATGTGCGGGGAACTTTTTTCATGACAAAAGCCTGTATTCCTTATTTAAAAAAATCTGCAAATCCGCATATACTTACGCTATCTCCACCCATAAACTTAAATCCAAAATGGTTGTCGGGTCATATTGCTTATACCATGGCGAAGTACAACATGAGCATGATGGCACTGGGATGGGCTACCGAGCTGAAACCATACCGGATCGCTTCGAATGCATTATGGCCAAGAACAACTATTGATACAGCAGCAGTAAGAAATATTCTGGGAGGAGAAGTGCTGGCAAAAATGAGCCGTAGACCCGATGTACTGGCTGATGCAGCTTATTTTATTTTATCAAAACTTTCCTCTGAATGTACCGGCAATTGTTTTATTGATGAAGATGTTTTTGCAAAAGAAGGAATAACGGATCTAAGTCATTATTCTGTTGTACCCGGTGCACAATTGTACACCGATCTTTTTCTATAAATATATTTTTAAAAAAGGGCCGTATACTTATTGCTGTTTTACGACCCTTCTTTTAAATTATTGAGCAGGAGCTGGCGGCGGTAACAACACTGCCTCAGGTGCAGTATTTTTAACAGGCGGTGTTGATTTGAGGTAAGCAAAAATGGCTTTTAGTTCATCATCACTCATTTTAACTGCCGGCATCATGGACATAGGGGGCATAAGTGGTCTTGTATTTTCAAGACCCATCCATTTTTTCTCCTGCAAGGCCTTTAAAAATTGTTCTTCCTTCCAGCCACCAATTCCTGTTGAGTCTGAAGTAAGATTTGGAGCGTAGGTTACTCCCCAGGGTCCGGTCCAGGCTGTAAATGTTTGGGTAACTACCAGCCCTTTTCTGGCTGCTTCTTTCGGGTC
>DATDPZ010000333.1:0-7461 GCA_035292525.1 Chitinophagaceae bacterium | reverse complement strand
ACAGGTCAATCAAAAAACCACGCACCATGGGCATGGTCATGCCATTTACATATGCCGTTTTATACGTAACAGTAGCCCAGGGTTTGCCATTCATTTTTTCCCCATGTGCTTCCATTTCATCCATTGATGCTCCGGGTGGCAATGTGGGCAACACATATATGCCGTCTTCCTTCAGTGTGGAAGAAAGATAGTTCATAATACTATCCTGGGCAGGAGTATATTTTGCTTCCGCATCATGAATACCCAACATGGTCCAGGAAAGAAATTGCCATGCAAAGACTAGTATGGCGCCTACTAAAGAGCCTATTAACCATTTTTTCATAACAGTTGATTTTGGTTTAGAAATAAAAGGTAGAAACTTTAACTGAATTGAACAAGAAGATTTTTGTAGCAATCTCCGGTACCCTGATTAATCTTTAGTTGTAAGTTTACCCTGAGCTTGTCAAAGGGTAAACTTTTACTTTCTGTTCGTTACTTATCAACCCACCCCATTCGGCTTTTCATAGTTGTAAAATTCCGCTATTTTTCCTGTGGAGGGGGATGACCAATCCAAACTTTCATCTGACCATTCGCTATTAACCTTTTCATCGTATATTCGTTACCCTCCGAAGGAGCCCTTCGGACATTTTTTAAAGCTATGTTTGAAAATTACAAGTTTACTGCGGCAGAAAGATTTTTACGTTATGTGCAAATTGATACACAAAGTGATCCTCTTTCAAACTCAAATCCTTCTACAGAAAAGCAAAAAAATCTCAGCAGCCTTTTAGCTGAAGAGCTGATTCAGATGGGTGTAAAAGATGCACACATGGATGAATGGGGATATGTGTATGCCACTATTCCTTCCACTACAAACAGGAAAGTACCTGTTATTTGTTTCTGTGCCCATGTGGACACGGCACCCGATTGCAGCGGATCAGGTGTAAAACCCATTGTACATAAAAATTACCAGGGCAAAGACATTGTTTTACCCGATGACAAAACACTGGTTTTAAAACTAAATGAATATCCTTATCTCAAAACCCAGATCGGGAATGATATTATCACTGCATCAGGTAAAACATTATTGGGCAGTGATGATAAAGCCGGAGTAGCTGAGATTATGGATCTGGCTAATTTTTTAATGACCCTTAAGAATATAGAGCACGGCGAAATAAAAATTTTATTTACTCCTGATGAAGAAGTGGGAAGAGGTACAGAAAAAGTGAACCTGGGAAAACTGGGAGCAGATTTTGGTTACACATTGGATGGCGGCGATGCTGGCAGTCTGGAGGATGAAACATTCAGTGCAGACGGAGTACAGGTGATCATACATGGAGTGATAGCCCATCCGGGATATGCCAAAGGGAAAATGGTAAATGCCATGAAAATTGCAGGCGAAATTCTGGCTGCATTACCAAAAGATCGTCTTTCGCCTGAATCTACTGAAGGAAAGAGAGGATTCATTCACCCTGTGAGAATTGAAGGAATAGCAGAAAAGTGTACCCTTGAATTTATTATCCGGGATTTTGATACCAGGGGACTTCAAAAGAAAGAAGATTATTTGCGAACACAGATAGAAGAATTGATACGTACTTATCCAAAGGCAAGCTTTGAATTTAAAGTAACCGAACAGTACAGGAATATGAAAGAAATTCTGGATCGGCATCCACGGGTGGTGGCACTTGCAAAAGAAGCCATTGCAAAAGCCGGATTGAATCTGAAAATGGAAAGTATTCGCGGGGGCACTGACGGTAGCCGCTTATCATTTATGGGTTTACCCTGCCCCAATTTATTTGCAGGTGAACAGGCTATCCATTCTAAATTAGAATTCATCAGCATACAGGATATGAACAAAGCAGTTGAAACAATGGCTCACCTGTTGATGTTAAATGCAGAAAAAACAGATTAAAGGTAAAATTTAAACCTTCTCATTCCATATCCTCATATACCAGTACAGGGGATATCCTACAGTACCTGCCAGCAGGAATGCAAGAATCCAGATTATTTTTTCCACCGGTTCCATTAGTTTATTATTCAGCATGTGAATAAGGAAAAAAATAAGTAAACCAAGTGAAATCAAACAGGCAAATATGGCTGTTATGATAAATGGCATAAGTGTAGAGAAGACCAAATAAAAGTCAGGTTCCTGTTTATCCCATTCAATAAATTGAGGAATCATATTAAAGACCATGATGATAATAACAACGGTAAAAATAATGGGGGTAAAACTGAGAATGCCAATAAAGGTTTTGGAGCTGCGTGTCATAATAATTCGTTTTGTTAAAGGTAGAACTATTCGTGATGAAGTCTTAAGTTTAGCAATTGACAGGTAAAAGAACTCAATTTTGATTCGGAGGAGCATCCGCTCTTTATTTAGTTAAAGAATTCAAAAACTTGAATGTTGAATAAAATGTGGTATTGTTTTTTGCCGTTCTTTCACATCTGTTGAAAAATTATTCTCAGCAGATGTTTACATAACCCTACTTTTACGAACCAAAGAAAAAAAAATGATCCATTTCCTTCAAATTACTGACACTGTAAATCAACTGGCAGCCAATGCCAACAACGCCGTATCGAAAGCAGATACAAATCTTGACGGCAATATCAGTCTGGGAGAACTACTTACCATGGGAGGCTGGTTGATGTACCCCCTGATCGGTTTGTTATTTCTGGCTATCTTCTTTTTTATTGAACGTTATATTGCCATCCGCAAAGCAGGTAAGTTAGAACCCAATTTCATGAACATTATACGGGATCATATTGTTAGCGGCAATGTCTCTGCCGCTAAAAGTTTTGCCAAGAATACCAATAACCCCGTTGGCAGGATCATTAATAAAGGTATTCAACGCATAGGCAAACCGATTGATGTGATTGAAGACAGTATGGAAAATGTAGGTAAACTGGAAATGTATAACCTGGAAAAAAATTTATCTATCCTTACATTGGTTTATGGCATCGCACCTATGATGGGTTTTTTAGGAACCATTATCGGTATGCTGCAATTGTTTTACAATATCAATGCAACCGGAGAATTTACACCGGCCGCCATTGCGGGGGGTATTTATACAAAGATGATCACCTCTGCAGCTGGTTTGATGATTGGATTACTGGCTTATATCGGACATAATTACCTGAATGCCCAGATCAGTAAGGTGGCTAATAAAATGGAAGCTTCTACTGCAGAATTCATGGATGTTCTGCAGGAACCAACAAGGTAGATCAATATTTAGTTATCATTAATGAATCAGCAGAAATGGATCTCAGAAAACGATTAAAAACACAACCCGAATTACATGCAGGAGCCTTGAATGATATTCTGTTCATACTGCTGTTCTTTTTTCTCATTGTATCTACCCTCGCCAATCCAAATGTCGTAAAGCTTTCTACTCCGAGAGCAAAAAGTGATACAAAAGCAAAACAGACCGTGATCGTTAACATCAGGGCCAATGGCGAATATATTATCAACGGTAAATCCACTTCCTTTGATCAGATAAAAAATGTAGTGCAACCTTATCTTGCCAAAGACACCGCACAGGCTACCATCGCCATCAATGCAGATAAAACAGTTCCTTTGGATTATGTTGTTGCTGTAATGCGGGTTGCAAGAGATTTAGGCGCCAGAACAACTTTATTGGTAGATACGAAACAGTAGAGAGGAGTTGACAGCCGGGAGTTCAGTATTTTGTGAAGGTTACTGACTCAGAATTCACAATTCATTAATCATTACCGCTTTCACCATTCTTTCTTTTCCCTGCATATCATTTCTGATTTCTATTGAGTTGAATCCTTTAGTCTGAAACAATGTGGATACTTCTTTTCCAAGGGTTTCATTTATTTCAACAAATAGTTTTCCTCCTTCCGTTAAATGCATTTTGGCAAAATCAGCAAGCTTTTTGTAAAAAAGTAAAGCATCGTTGTCCGGAACAAATAATGCAAGTGAAGGTTCAAAATCCACAACTCTTTTATGCATTGTTTGTTTTTCATTTTGCCTGACATAAGGCGGGTTACTGACAATCACATCAAATTTTCCTAACCCGTTCCAGTTTTTTTCATCAAGGAAATCAAGCAGGATAAATTCAATATCCGTTTCTAATGCAATGGCATTTTCTGTTGCAGTAAAAATTGCTTCACTGCAAACATCAATGGCTGACAGGGAAACAGGCTGTAATTTTTTTTTAATAGCTATAGCGATGCAACCTGATCCGGTACCCACTTCAAGGATATTTCTGATTTCCGGTTTTGTGCCTCCGGCCTCATGCACTATCCATTCCACCAGTTCTTCGGTCTCAGGTCTTGGAATCAGCACACTTTTATTCACTTTGAATTTCATGCCGGCAAACCATGCTTCTCCTAATATATATTGTATCGGCTCCTGTTGTTTCAGCCGGCTAATGATCTTTTCCAGGAAATCAATTTGATCAGCATTAAATAAAGTTTCTTTGTATTTAATCTGTTCTGTTTTTGATAATCCGGAAATTTTTTCCAGCGCCAGTTCAGCAATATTCTTCGTTTCACCGGGATCCAGTTCCTTCTTTAATTCATCTATGAATTTTAATCTTGCTTCTTTAATAGTCATGAGCAAACTTACGATGTGAATGGGGAATGTTCAATGATCAATTGTCAACGCTGGGTGAAGAAGCAGGCAGAACTGATTGGGGTATATTTGTATTAATTCACTAATCACAATTGACCATTCACGAAAAATACATGCATCGCTGCCTGGAACTGGCAAAACAGGGTGCCGGTTATGTATCTCCCAACCCGATGGTAGGAGCCGTGTTGGTATATGATGATAAAATAATCGGCGAAGGTTATCACCAGAAATATGGCGAAGATCATGCAGAGGTAAATTGTTTGAATGCAGTAAAAACAGAAGACCGGAAATTTATTTCTGCAGCTACACTGTATGTTTCATTAGAACCCTGTAATTTTTTTGGAAAAACACCTGCCTGCACTGATTTAATCATTAAGCAGAAGATTCCGAAAATTGTAATCGGATGTAAAGACCCCAACTCCATTGTAGATGGAAAAGGAATTGAAAAACTTTTGACTGAAGGGTTAGATGTGGAATATGGTATTCTTGAAAAAGAATGTATAGAATTAAATAAACGGTTCTATATGTTTCAGAAACAGCATCGGCCCTATATTATATTGAAATGGGCGCAATCTGCTGATAATAAAATGGCCGGAACCGGAACTTCCCGGCTTTTCATCAGTAATGAAGAAACAAACCGGCTGGTTCATAAATGGAGAAGTGAGGAAGCCTCCATACTGGTAGGTACCAATACTGCTTTACTGGATGATCCCGAACTGACAAACCGGTTTTGGGAGGGTCCCTCTCCAATCCGGTTAGTGTTGGATTTGGATTTGAGATTGCCGGAAAGTTTAAAAATTTTCAATCAACAAAAAAAGACGATCATCTTTAATAAAAGGAAACAGGAAGAAAAAGAAAATCTCATTTTTTATAAAATAGATAAAAATAAAAATCCTGTTCAGGAGATTGTTTCATCTTTATATCATTTAAACATTACCAGTGTTCTTGTTGAAGGCGGGGCAAAATTGTTGCAATCTTTTATTGATAAAAACTATTGGGATGAGATCAGGATAATTAAGAATGAAAAATTCATTATAGGTAATGGACTTTCTTCACCTTTAATTCCCGGAATACCGGCTATGGAGGAGTCAAGAATCGGTGACGATGTGGTAAAAACTTATATTCGCAACTGAATCTTTAATAAAATTTAAATGAACTGGATTGAGTTTATCGGCTATGTTGGTGCAGCCCTGGTCGTCATTAGTTTCCTGGTCAGTTCCAAAGTAAGGGTTATCCGGTTTATCAATATGCTGGGGGCCCTGGTTTTTATTATTTATGGAATTTTATTGAACGTGAATTTACCCATCATCATTCCCAATGCTTTTATCAGTTGCATCCAGGTATATTATCTTTTTATCCGGAAAGAAAACAGGATTCCCTTGTGAGTGAGCCTTTATCCATAGATTTTTTTTATACCATCGAAAAGGAATCAGTTGCTGAATTTAAAGACAGGGGCAGCCGTTTTCTTTCATTTGCATTCCCCATCGAAACCAAAGAACAATTTAAAGAACATCTGAAAAAATTGAAAGAAGAACATCCCAAAGCAGTGCATCATTGTTTTGCTTACAGGATTGGTACCGGTGGCAACAATTTCCGGAGCAGTGATGATGGTGAACCATCCGGTACAGCCGGCCGGCCCATACTTGGACAGATAGATAGTCATCAGCTTACCAATATTGCTGTTGTTGTCGTACGTTATTTTGGCGGCACGTTGCTTGGAGTACCCGGATTGATCAATGCTTACAAAACAGCTGCCTCATTCGCTTTGCAATTAAATCCCTTTATTAAAAAACCTGTACTGGTGAATTACCGCCTGCAGTTTGATTATACTCAGATGAATGAAGTGATGATCCTGGTAAAAAAACATTTTTGTGAAGTAGTTAAACAGGAAATGCAATTATTCTGTCTTTTGGAAATCGGCATTCCAAAAAACAACCTGGAGTTTGTGTTGTCTAAATTAGAAAGCCTCCACAAAGTGGAGATTGAAAAAATGGGAGTTTGAAAATTTAATTACAGCATATCCTCGTCCTTAAACTGGTACTGTGATTTTATTTTTTTCACCACTTCATCCATACTGGCCCGGTGATCCTGTGCTTGCCACTCACCCCGTTCCCATTTGTCCAGTTCTATATCAATATTCTTTTGTTGCAGCTGTGTCAGTTTTTCTGCCAGCTGATCCGACATTTCTTTTTGTTTCTGGTAAAAAATTTTTCTTTTTTCAAACCGATCATTCTTATCTTTTCTGATCTCACTTTCATGTGCAGCCATTTGCAGGAGCTCTTCTTTGGCAAGGGCAATATCATAAGGACCCACCGGCATAATTAGTTTGGAAAGCACAGGCCCGGTTTCAATTAAAATGATCAATAAAGAAATCAGCAGGTTTGCCCAAAACACACTTCCTTCTTCGGCGGAAAGATCTGACAAAGCTTTATTTCTTTCCAGGAATCCCATGTTGGCATTAGCAGATGTTTCGTACATTTTTCTCTTTTCTTCCATTACCGCTTTTGCTGTATTGATAATGCTGTCCTGGTTTTTGATAGAGGATGCAAGCAAGATCAACTCGGGCTCAAATTGATTTTTTGTTTGATGAAAAGCATCCTGTTTCAGCCTGGTGATTGTTTCAAATCCACGCTGAAGGCTGCCACCGGTACCATCCGCTTCCTGCACATATGCTGTTTGTAAATTGTGCAGCGTATCCTCGATCACCAGCTTTCGACCGAGGAGCCGCTGTCTTTCTGATTCGGCTGTTGTCAGCAGCGCTTTATTCTCCATGGCTAAAAGGCTATCATTAAGCTGTATCTTTTTATGGAGGTTCTCTGTCATCTTTACATTGATCTCTTTTTCAAAAATTTTTAATTCAAGCGGACGGGCAATTACCAGGCCAATCA
>DATDPZ010000332.1:0-3253 GCA_035292525.1 Chitinophagaceae bacterium | reverse complement strand
ATTATCTTATCAAAGCAAAGGAAATTACCGGCTTAGTATTGCAAAATTTTAAGGAGGAGGATACCGGATTTTTTTTCTACACCTCATTTCATCAAAAAGATATTCTCCTGAGAAAAAAAGAAGTTTATGACGGAGCACAACCATCTGGTAATGCCGTTATGGCAAAAAATTTATATCATCTCTCCCTCTACTTTGGATTACCGGTGTGGAAGGAACAGGCATTAAAAACCGTGTCTGCTTTGGGAAATGCAATTGTCCGCTATCCAGGTTCATTTGGAGAATGGGCTATGTTATTGCTTGAAATTGCGAAAGGAACAGCAGAGATTGCAATCGTAAAATCTAATCCCGAAGACTTACATATCAAAGTTTTACATGAATATATCCCTCACAAAATAATGATGTGTTCCGCCAATGAAAACAATTCGTTTCCGCTGTTAAAAGGAAAAGACCCGCTACATAAGAAAAACCTTTATTTATGCAAAGACTATCAATGTCAAAAACCGGTATCTACAGTTAATCAATTATTAGCCTTAATCATACCTAAATAATTAAAAATTAGTTGGTAGCAGATACAATATTCAAAGCTGAAACCCGTTAGAACTTTTACCTCATAAATGAGACTTTACATTTAAAAAAAATAAACATAATCACTTGTGATATCATTATTTTCTAAACCTTATATTTGTCATTTAGCGCTTAAGTGTATGAAAATGAGAAACCTCTACAATCCCATTCTTGTAATGGCAGCCATGTTTATGTTTGCCGGTTGCGGTATATTGGGAAACAAAAAAAACAAAGGTAGTGTATTGCCAAATGATGGCCAGGTATATGGAATTGCACCGGGTGGCAAGTATGTTTTACCCAAGCCTCCGGGTATGGTGTATATTCCCCAGGGAACATTTCATATGGGACCCAGCGATGAAGATCCCGCTTATGCTTTTAGTGCCAGAAACCGTTCTGTCTCTATCAGTGGGTTTTGGATGGATGCCACTGAAATTACAAATAATGAATATCGCCAGTTTGTTTGGTGGGTAAGGGATTCAGTAGCAGCAACAGAGTTAAAATATTTAAAGCCGGGCAAAGATGGAAATGAATATGTGGATTGGGCAAAAATGAGAACCCTTAAATGGAATGACCCAAAAGTGTTGGAACAACTGGGGCAAACCAAGTTGATTCTTCCTCCGGATGACAGGATTTTTGGAAAAATGGAGATCGACCCCAAGCAAATAATTTATCATTCAAAGACTTTTGATTTGAAGGAAGCAGCTAAAAGGGAAAATGCTTCTCAGCCAAGATCAAAATTTATAGTAGAAAAGCGAACTGCTATTTATCCTGATACTTTATCCTGGATCAGGGATTTTTCTTATTCGTATAATGAGCCGATGACCAAAAGATATTTCAGTCATCCTGCTTTTGGTAATTATCCGGTCATTGGAGTTAACTGGCACCAGGCCACTGCTTTTTGTGAGTGGAGTACACATTATATGAACGCTTATTTAATTGGGAAGAACAGACCACAGGAATCAGATTTTCATCTTCCGACAGAAGCACAATGGGAATACGCAGCCCGTGGCGGCCGTGCTCAATCCATGTTTCCATGGGGTAATTATTACTTAAGAAATAAGAAAGGATGTTTGATGGCAAACTTCAAACCCGGGAGAGGTAATTATCCTGAGGATGGTGGTTTCTATACGGTAAGAGCAGATGCCTATTGGCCTAATGATTTTGGTTTATATAATATGTCAGGTAATGTAGCTGAATGGACTTCATCCATTTATTATGAAGGTTCTTTTTCTTTTCAGCATGATATGAACCCGGATGTTCGTTGGAATGCTAAGGATACTGATCCCCCTTTGATGAAACGTAAAGTAATCCGCGGAGGAAGCTGGAAAGATGTTGGCTATTATTTACAAACAGGAACCCGGACATATGAGTACCAGGATTCAACCAAATCTTATATTGGTTTCCGCAGAGTGATTGATTTGCCGGCAACACCACAAAGAAAAAAATAAAAAAGAAGAAATATGTTTTAGCATGCATATATACTGAAACTAACTCTTACAAATCGTAAAATCTTTTATAACCTATAAAACAAGTCCGTTATGATGTTCTTTAAAACGAGTAGAGGCCAGGTAGTCCTCAACTTTATATTCGCTTTTTTTGCCGGCGTTGTAATTCTCGGAGCACTATTCAAAATCCGCCACTGGCCTTTTGCAGACGAAATGATAACGATTGGTCTTTTATCTGAAGTAATCGTATTTTTTGTCATGGCTTTTATGGTGCCCCCACCGGAAGAACCACATTGGCAACGTTATTTTCCGGATATTAATAAACATCCAGATCTTGACCCGGATTTTAAACCTACGCCACTTACTTTGCCGGGTTCATCCGGCAACCCGGCGCTGACAAAGTTTGAAGATATGTTATCTGCTGCTGATATTACTCCTGCTAATCTTGGCAGATTAAGTGAAAATTTTAAAAAGTTAGGTACTACTGTTGAAAAAATGAGTGATGTGAGCGACGCTGTATCAGCTACCAATGATTTTTCTTCTAAAACCCGTGAGGCAACTAAAGCGTTAAGCCAAATGAAAGAAGCTTATAGCGGAGCAGCAGATACGGTTCAGCATTTCAATAGCGCTGCGGAGGATAGTAAGCATTTTCATGCTCAGGTTCAATCACTGACAAAAAATCTGTCGTCATTAAATACAATTTATGAACTTGAACTTCAGGATACAAATAATCACCTGAAAGCGATGAATAAGTTTTATAACAGTTTTGTTCAGGCTTCAGATGCCATGTCAGGAAGTGTGGAGGATGCTAAAAAAGCTCATGACCAGATATCAACTTTAGCAGGTAATCTTGGTAAATTAAACCAGGTTTACGGCAACATGTTAAGTGCTATGCAAGGAAGAGGATAAGAAGTAAAATATTTTGTCCTATTAAATAACTAATCTGAGGCTTCAGAAATAGCCCCGGATTTCAAAACCATAAACATTATGGCTTTACCTCGTGAACCGCGGCAAAAAATGATCAATATGATGTACCTGGTGCTTACAGCAATGCTGGCACTCAATGTATCATCTGAGATCCTCAATGCCTTTAAAACGGTTAATAATAGCTTGGAAGAAACAAACAAGGTTGTTAACGCATCTACCGGGGAGATAATGACCTCACTTCAGGCAAAACTTATTGATGCCGGTACTGCTGATAAAGCTAAGATCTGGCATCCTCATGCCTTAGAAGTTCAAAAAAT
>DATDPZ010000331.1:0-19028 GCA_035292525.1 Chitinophagaceae bacterium | reverse complement strand
TACGTTCTGGTTCAGCGCTGTGGAAGGAGAAGTATATGCACTTTCTTCTTTTTTTACTGCGTTAATTATCTGGGCCATCCTTAAATGGGAACATGCATTTGAATTGGCAAAAGACATTACAGAAAAAAACAGGTCTGATCGCTGGATTGTTTTCATCTTCTTCATGCTGGGACTTTCAATCACTGTTCACTTATTAAACCTGCTAACCCTTCCCGCAGTGGTTATGGTTTATTTTTATAAAAAATATACTTATTCTGTCAACAAAGCGATCATTGCATTCATATCTGCCTGTGTGCTTACCGGGCTAATTTTATGGACCATGCTGTACCTTATTCCAAAATGGTCTGCCTTTTTCGACCGCATTTTTGTAAACAGCTTTGGTCTTCCTTTTTTCACTGGTTTTACTGTCTTCTTCATCTTATTGGGAATACTTTGCTGGCAGGGAATCAGGTATGCAGGAAAAAAAGGACTGGCCACTTTGCGACTCGGCATCTGGTGTTTTATTTTCGTTTTACTCGGCTTTTCCACCTACGTCACCACCATGATCCGATCCAATGCCAACCCGGGTATTGACATGAGCAATGTAGATAACCCCAAAGCACTGGCTTCTTATTTCGGCCGGGAACAATATGGATCTGCACCACTCATCATGGGACCACATTTTGCTGCTTTACCAGCTGATAAGGATAATAACGGTTATTATGATTATGAGAAAAAATCAATGAAATGGGGCAAACTGAATAACAGGTATGTAGAACTGGGATATGATATGGAGCCTGTTTATGACAGTAAAGATCTGATGTTCTTCCCAAGGATATGGGATGTTTCCAATCAACAGGAACATTCTACATTTTATGCCAACTGGTTGAATAAAGGCCAATACCAGGACCCCGAAACCGGAAGAATAAGATATGAAACACCCACCTATGCCGATAATATCAATTGGTTTTTCAGCTACCAGATGGGCCTGATGTACTGGCGGTATTTTATGTGGAATTTTTCCGGACGCCAAAACGATATACAAGGACTGGGAAACAGAAGAGATGGTAACTGGCAAACAGGTATTCCAATTATTGACAAACAAATGCTGGGCGACCAAAGTAAATTACCGGATTCTTTAAAAAATAATAAAGCCAACAATAAACTTTATCTGCTTCCATTCCTTTTAGGAATATTAGGATGCGTTTTCATGTATATTAAAAACAAAAAAGACTGGTTGGTTAGTTTTTTACTTTTCTTTTTTACCGGCATTGCTATTGGCCTTTATTTAAATATGCCGGGTAATCAACCCCGCGAAAGAGATTATGCATTTGTCGGATCATTTTATGCTTATGCTATCTGGATTGGTTTGTCTGTAGTCGCTTTTGTGAAACTGGTTAAAGAAAGTAAAGAGAATTTCTTAAATACCATATTATATGGATCGGTTCTCACTTTTGTGGTTACTTCTTTCAGCCTGATGAGTTTTCCCGGTGGGGCTGTAGTAAAAGTAGCCCTGATGGTAACAGCAGTATTTGCTTTACTTGCAGCAGCCATCACTTACCTGTTGAAAGCAGCTTCTTCTAATGGTTCAAACACTAAAATTGTAAATGTTATTGCCATTGCAGTTTGTATGATAGCCCCGGTGATGATGGCTAACCAGGAATGGAACGATCATGACCGCGGCAAGAAAACTTTGGCAAGGGATAATGCAAGAAATTACCTGGAAAGCTGTGCCCCGAATGCTATCCTTTTCACTTTTGGAGATAATGATACATACCCTCTTTGGTATATCCAGGAAGTAGAAAGAGTGAGAACAGATATCCGCATCATCAATACCAGTTTACTTGGTATAGACTGGTATATTAACCAGCTACGATATAAAGTGAACGATAGCGATTCGATGGATGTCATCTGGAGCCCTCAACAGATCATGGGACAAAACAGGCAGTATGTACAATATGCAGCCGCTCCAAATATTCCGGTTAATAGTTATTTTGACCTTTACGATGTGATGAAAAATGTATTGGGACAGGGAGAAAATACGGGCTCCTTCCCGGTAAAGAAATTTAAAGTGCCGGTAGATACTGCACTTGTAAGAAAAAATGGCACTGTCAATCCTGATGATGTGCTTACCGGTGATATGTTTTTTGAAGTGCCGGGAAATGATTTAACCAGAGATCAGCTCATCATCCTGAACATCATTGCTACAAATGCATGGAAAAGACCGATCTATTTTACTTCACCTTACAGTGAACTGGGTTTCCAGAATTACCTGAGAAAAGATGGACTTACTTACAGGCTTCTTCCATTCCATTCAGGTGGCAGTGTAAATACAGACTGGATGTACAATGTCCTGATGACAAAATTCACCAATGGCCATGCAGATATTAAAGGAGTTTATTTTGATGAGGAGAACCGTCGTCACCTACTCAGCATTCGACAGTCCTTTGCTGATCTTGCAAAAGACCTGATTGCCAAAAACAGGTTGGAAGATGCCAGAAAAGTAATCAGGAAGATTGACAGCCTGGTTCCTGAAATAAATGTACCCTATGGAATTCCCAGCCGGTACGAATTACATAACCAGGCCAGTTACATTTTACTGGAAGCAGCTTATGGATGTGATGAAAAAGAAGTGGCAGCTAAGATCAGTAAATCACTGACCACCGATATGAATCAGCAAATGGAATATTATGCTTCTCTTGGTGATAATACGTCAAGGAAACAACTGGAAGAAATATTAATGCGTTATAACCAAATGAGGTTTTCTTCTCAAAGTAATGAACAAAGAAACCAGGCCGAAGGATTCTTTATAAGTAGTTTAAGTAATAATCAAACCGGGCTGGCAGCGGAGATCGCCAGAACTTTTGATTTCCTTCAATATATAAAACAGACGGAATCAAAATATTTACCGCAACCGGCGGCTGTTGAAGATTCTTTAAAACCAGTTGTTGATTCAACTGCTTTAAATCCGGATACACTCAAACCAAATTAAACAGCTTATTATCCCTTTCTATAAAAAAAGTCTCCAATCCGGAGATTTTTTTTTGCAAACCATGCAGTAATTAAATTGTAAATTGCCTTGCATGATCGGCCATCAATTCAAATACTTCAACCCGGATGAAGGAGCCAAATCAAAATTTGACCAGCTTCTTGATCTTTTTATGCAACTACTGTCTTACACCAATGCAGACGTTGCTGAAACACTGAACTGGCTGAACGAACTGGATAAAAAATTTGAGTTGACAGATGATGAATATGGTATGGGTGATTTTATTGAAGAGTTGAAAGAGAAAGGATTTATTACGAACAATAATGAGCAGGGACAAATTACAATAACTCCTAAAACAGAACAAAGCATCCGTAAAAAAAGCCTGGAAGAGATCTTTGGAAAATTAAAAAAAACAAAGAAGGGAGATCACCAGAGTTTTAAACACGGGCAGGGCGATGAAGTACAACCGGAAACAAGGCAATTCCAGTTTGGGGATATGCTGGAACAGATTGATTTTACAGAAAGCATCCGCAATGCACAGATTAATCATGGTATTGAAAATTTCAATATCCAGGAAGGAGATCTGAGCATCAGGGAAACTGATTTCAAAACACAGACCTCTACGGTACTGATGATTGATATCTCCCACTCCATGATTCTGTACGGGGAAGATAGAATTACCCCGGCCAAAAAAGTGGCGATGGCTTTGAGTGAACTGATTACTACAAAATATCCTAAAGATACCCTGGATATTGTGGTGTTTGGTAATGACGCATGGATGGTAGAGATCAAAGACCTTCCCTATTTACAAGTTGGGCCTTACCATACCAACACCATTGCCGGACTTCAGTTAGCGATGGATATTCTGAGAAGAAGAAAAAACCAGAACAAGCAGATCTTTATGATCACAGATGGCAAACCCACTTGTTTAAAAATTGGAAAGCGATATTATAAAAACAGTTTTGGATTGGACAGAAAGATCACCAGCCGTTGTTTGAATTTAGCAGCTCAATGTAAGAAACTGAAAATACCGATCACTACATTTATGATTGCCACTGATCCGTATTTGCAGCGATTTGTGCAGGAGTTTACAGAAACAAATAATGGAAAAGCATTCTTTGCCAGCCTGGATAAGCTGGGTGCATTTATATTTAAAGATTTTGAAAGCGGGAAGAGGAAGACGGTTTACTAGCCCCTCCAAACCTCCCCGAAGGGGAGGCTTGCAAACTCCCAATGCCAGCTTATTTATAAAGTTTGACAGACCGTAGAAGTGAAATAGATTATTGAATTGAATTTATGCAGCACAAGTGCAACAGATACTAAATAGACCCAATAACTATCGGGTGATAATAGCTGGTAACAAAAAAAATAAATCAAATTTAAAAAATATTCAACATATGAGCGAGGTATCTAAAGCACCCTTTAGGGGGGTTGGGGGCAAAACCCTCGGAGCATTAAAAAAAAGTGGCTATCAAGCACGAAGCATTAAAGAGGAGCTACGCCAAAACCTTATTCAGAAACTGAAACTGAACGAAAATGCTTTTCCCGGAATAATCGGATATGACGAAAGCGTAATACCCGATGTGGAAAGAGCAATACTCAGCAAACACAATATCCTGTTCCTGGGATTGCGTGGGCAGGCCAAAACAAGAATGGCCAGAATAATGACAGAACTGTTGGATGAATATATACCGGTGGTGGAAGGAAGTGAGATCAATGATGACCCGATGCATCCAGTTTCAAAATATTCGAAAGACCTGATAGCTGCCAACGGAGATAACACTCCGATACGCTGGATGCATCGCAGCGAACGCTATGGTGAAAAACTGGCAACGCCGGATGTAAGTGTGGCAGACCTGATCGGTGATATTGACCCGATAAAAGCGGCCAACCTGAAACTGAATTTTGCAGATGAACGGGTGATCCATTATGGCATTATTCCAAAAAGTAACCGCGGTATTTTTGTCATCAATGAACTGCCCGACCTGCAGGCCAGAATACAGGTAGCGCTTTTTAATATCCTGGAAGAAGGCGATGTACAGATCCGTGGGTTTAAATTACGGTTACCACTCGATATTTTATTTGTATTTACGGCCAACCCGGAAGATTATACTAACCGCGGCTCCATTGTTACTCCATTAAAAGACCGGATCGGCAGCCAGATTCTCACTCATTATCCTAAAAATTTAGAAACTGCACTGGAGATTACCGAACAGGAAGCAAAAATTGATGAGGTGCAAAGAGAAAAAGTAAAGATCAGCGACCTGGTAAAACGATTGATAGAACAGGTGGCTTTTGAAGCCAGAGGCAGTGAACTGGTTGATAAAAAAAGCGGGGTAAGTGCAAGACTGACCATTTCAGCTTACGAAAATGTGATCAGCACGGCTGAAAGAAGAGCTCTTCTTAATCATGAAAAACAAACACAGGTCTGGATCAGCGACCTGGCCGGAATCATTCCCTCCATCACCGGAAAAATAGAATTGGTGTATGAAGGTGAACAGGAAGGCCCCTTTCAGGTAGCCATGAATTTACTGGACAAATCTATCCGTACGCAATTTGCTGATTATTTTCCCAACCCGGAAATTCTGAAAAAAAGAATGAGACCCAAAAATGTGGAAGAACCTGCAAGAGATGACAACCCTTACCGTTCAGTGATCAATTGGTTTGATAAAGGGAATACATTGAATATTTTTTTTAATACAAAAGATGAAGAAAAAATAGTTCAGCTTTATAAAGTTGATGGCTTACATTCCCTGGTAAAAAAATATTTTAAAGGAGCCAATGAAAAAGAATCGGCCCTGCTGATGGAATTTGTATTGCATGGCTTGTCATCTTTTTCTATGATCAGTAAAAAAGTAATTGAAGGAAGAATTGAATTTAAAGACCTGATGGGATCCATGCTGAATCTTGGCGGCATCAAAACAGCTGATGAGGATTTTGACGGGGAAGATTTTACTTAAATTATTAAAAACGGTGGCCCACACTTATCCCTCCCCAAAATTTAACAGGGAAATCATTTTGAAATAATGGAGAACCAAATATTCTGAATGTAGTTCCTTTTTTCTTTACCGGTTGATACCTGTATCCTGCCAGCAAATAGGTGTAGGGTGCGGTATCATCACTAAAAAAACCGGAATCAAAACCAGGGCAATAAATTTTTGTTGCTGATATTATTGAAAGTACAGCCCCGGCTCCTGCTTCAAATAAATGTGGGCCATTACCAATAAGATAGTTCAAACCGGCAGGCACCGAAATCTGTATTCCGGAATTGCAGGAATTGCTGCCTGATAACCCAAGAGGAGCACCCCCCAAACCAATTCTGAAGCCAGTGCCATTTTCTTTTTTTGCAAATCTTGAATCAAAATTTAAACTGAACAAACCGGCCGGGCCCAATATTTCAAACTGAACCTGCGCAGCATGAACAGAAAATTTTTCCTGTGCAATAGCAGGATGCAGGAGTAGGATGAAAATAAAATTTGTAAAAATTATTTTAAATGGTATTAGCCTTTTACCCATCCTTCGTTCTATTATTTTATGAGCAATCCCAGTTTTATGGCAAAAGTATAAGACAAACCGGGGCTTCTTCCTAGCCGGGCATTAGCATAGTTATATGCTGTTGTGTTATCAGTATTAAAACCGAAATATTCGTCCACATCTTTTTTGTTATCAAATCCATAACCTAATCCATGGTAAATATCCAACAAAAATTTTTCTCCAAAAACCCATTGTTTACCCCCTTCAATCTGGAGAGCTCCAAAAGTCACATTCTGTCTTTCCACTACAAATGTATTATTGCCTTTTCTTGCTATACGATTTTCACTGTAATTACCTAAATATACAAGAGGCTTGATATAAGTTCCCTGCATGATATGAGTAAACCTTGTTTTCCCAAATAATAAAAAGTCAGGAAGTTTGCCAAATTTATATCCGGTACTTACAAAAAATCCTGATTGCTTTTTTTTCATTTCCCGAAACGCATTATCATAATAATGAATTGACCATGTTTTACCAAGCCCGATAATACCTAATGAAACTTCATATCCCTTGCCTACTCCTTTGCTTTTTTCAAAACTGAATTGTGAATACCCGATCAGGGGTCCCAGGAAATCCAGTTTAACCGCTTTAGTCAATTGTCCCTGGTATTTTTCCGGGTCTTTGATATGCATTATAAATTTTTCCGTTTTGCCACCGGCATAAACAATTTTACTGATACGGTCAGTTTCCAGTATATAAACCGGGCCATCGGGATTATTGAACTCTTTGTATTTTATTTCATCTGTACCTATTTCCACAATTTTTGCTTCCACTACTTTACCGTTCTTGCGGTAAATTTTATCCTGGGAAAAAGAAGTATGGAAAACAAAAAACAGTAGCAGGATGGATAAGATCACTTTTTTCATAAAATTTGTTTTGATTAATCGTTTTAATGCTGACAACAGTATATCCGGAAATGTTGCATAAAGTGAAATTAAATTATATTCACTTCCCTAACCAGTGTCACCGCAAATTTTTCCTTAACACTTTGTAAAATTTCTTCGCTCAGGTCATATATTTCTTTTCCATTGGCATTGCCATAATTCACCAGTACCAATGCCTGTTTTTCATGGCAGCCCGCATCTCCTTTATGGTAACCTTTCCAACTCACTGCATTCTTCGGACCACATTGTTCGATTAACCAACCTGCAGCAAGTTTAATATTCCCGTCCGGTTGGGGGTAATTTGGTATAGCCGGATATTGAGCATGTAGTTTGGAGAATATATCCTGGCTGATTACCGGGTTTTTGAAAAAACTTCCGGCATTGGCAATTTTCTCCGGGTCGGGGAGTTTCGAAGTACGGATATTGATGACTGCCTGTGAAATTGCTTTTAAACTCAGTTTTTTTACTCCCATTTTTCCCAGTTCCTGCTCCAGCGCCCCGTAACTGCAGTTGAAAACAGGATGTTTTTTTAAGCGGAATGTCACATTTAAAATAACAAAATCATTTTTATGTTTTTTCTTGAAAATACTATCCCTGTATCCGAATTCACAATCATTCAAAGTAAACCTGTGCACTTTTTTTTCTTCCAGATGAAAAGCTTCCAGGTCATAAAAAACTTCTTTCAACTCCACACCGTAAGCCCCGATGTTTTGAATAGGCGCTGCCCCTGCATTGCCCGGAATAAGTGAAAGGTTTTCTACCCCAGCCCAGTTATGATTGATGCAATACATAACAAACTGGTGCCAGTTTTCACCGGCCCCTGCTTTTACATATACATATTCATTGTCTTCATGCAGTTCTTCAATTCCTTTTATTTCGTTTTTTAAAACCAGCCCATCGTAATCTTTGGTAAATAAAATATTGCTGCCACCGCCGAGAATAAAAGTTTGTGGTTTATAGTTTATAGTTTGTAGTTCATCGCTTGATGAAAAAGTTGAATAATACCTGGCCTTTACATCCATGCCAAAAGTATTATAGCCTTTAAGCGAAATATTTTCCTGAATTTGCATACTGCAAACATCCTTAATTTTTATGACAGCAACCCTGATCGGCGCCAGCGGGCTTATTGGCAGTTATTTACTGGAAGAATTACTGACTGATCCTGCATTTGATACAGTACGGATTCTTATCCGCAGGCCCATGAATATTTCTCATCCCAAACTGGAAAAAAAACTCGTTGACTTTTATGACAATGACTCCCTGTTAGTAGCCTTCAGTAACAGCGATGTGGTTTTTTGTACCGTGGGAACTACCCAAAAAAAAGTAAAAGGTGACAAAGATGCCTACCGTAAAGTGGATTTTGATATACCTGTAAAAGCAGCCCGTTTTAGTAAAATGACCGGATGTGAAAAATTTATCCTTGTATCTTCTGTTGGCGCCAATAGTAAAAGCAAAAATTTTTATCTTAAACTTAAAGGGGAAGTGGAAAATGCAGTAAAAGAAGTGGGTCTGAAAACAGTACACATTATGCAGCCTTCGATACTTTTGGGAGAAAGAAAAGAATCACGTCTGGGTGAAAAGATCGGAAAATCTGTGATGACCTTTTTTTCTTTTTTGATTCCCGCAAAATATAAGCCTATTCATGCCAGGGACGTATCAATAGCGATGCTGGCAGTTTCAAAAAAAAATGAAGAAGGGTATTTTGTATATGAGAATAAAGAAATTTTTTCAAATTTGTATTGAAAATGAATTAAGTTTGAAAGTAGTATCTGCGGCAATTTATTCTTAGGATAAAATATTGTAACCAACTTTCAAATAAAAAAAGATTAATGTATCTTTTATTTACATTCATATATAACCAAAAAAATATATGAATAACATCATTGTTTTTGCCCTGATAATTATCCTGTCACTGGTTTTTCAATCACCCGAAATCTTCCTTGCTTATGATAATAACATAAAGAAACAGGTCATTTCCTGCGACCCTGGTATTTATTATACCCTTAAAGACCTTCCAAGGATAAAGCATCCACGACTGATTTACTCCGATGATAAATCAGACTACCCAAGGGTTGAAGCCAATGACAACAGGTTACCAGCCGGTAAACTTGAGAATAATGTTCTGGAACTCAATCTTGAAGTAGTATGGAGTGATTTTTATCCGGAAACCAGGAATCATCCCGGTCTCAGATTAGTAACTATTGCTGAAAAAGGTAAAGCACCTACTATACCAGCTCCCTTGATAAGAGTACCCACCGGAACCAGGATACATGTTAAACTGCACAATACACTGACCGATTCAACAGTTACCATATTTGGTTTTCAGAAGCGTCCATCTTTAATCCCGGATAGTATTTTAATGCAACCTGGTGAAACTAAAGATATAAGTTTTGAAGCCGGTAACGAAGGCACATTTATGTACCGGATAAGATTAGGTGAGCAAAATCAGGATCATGAAGAACAACAATTAGCCGGGGCCTTTATTATTGATCCCAAAGGCGGGTCAAAGCCAGATCGTGTTATGGTGATAAATATTTTCGGAATTCCGATTGATACGGCTCTTTTTAAAAACGGTTATTTGGAAGCACTAACAATTAATGGAAGATCCTGGCCTTATACCGAACCTATTACTCCCTCCGTTGGCGATACATTGCGCTGGCGTGTTATCAATGCTTCAATCCGCGACCATCCAATGCATCTACACGGTTTTAACTTTACTACGTTATCCGTAGGGTCTTTACTTTCAGATAACATTTTTAAACCAGGCTATGAACCCCGTGTTGTAACACAATATATGAACCCGCAATCAACCATGAATATGCAATGGGTAGCAAGCCGGCCGGGAAACTGGTTGTTTCATTGTCACCTGTCCTTTCATGTTTCTACAGAAATCAGGTTGCCTGGTGCATCTCAATTGGATACCCCCGGCGAAGAACAACATATGTCGGGCCTCGTAATGGGCATCTATATAAAACCAGGACCCAGTGATTTGATTTCAAAAGGACCTTTGCGAGAGTTAAATATTTATGCAAATGAATATAAACCGGCAAAGTGGCCACGAAAAGGTTTTTCTCTTTCGCCTGATTTTAATCCAGACACTAATATCTTATCAACACCGGGACCCTTGTTGTTATTGAAACAATATCAACCAACTTTTGTTACTGTCACAAACCAAATGTCTGTTCCTACAAGCGTTCATTGGCATGGACTTGACCTGGACAGTTGGGCTGATGGCGTACCTGATTGGAGTGCTTCGGATGGTAAAATATCCCCCACTATTCAACCCGGTGGAAAGTTTACTTATAAACTGACATTGATGAGACCCGGCACTTATATATATCACAGCCATTTAGATGATGTACACCAGATAGCCAGCGGGCTTTATGGCCCCATCATTGTATTGGGGGAAAACCAGGTTTATAATCCAAAAACAGATCATAGTTATATTGTTGGATGGAAAAATACAAATCCACAATCTCTTCAGGATCTGGAACTGAATGGGAGTTTTGAGCAACCCATTCAAAATGCAAACGTAGGTGAAACACACCGCCTTCGGTTTATTCATATAGCCCCGGCAGGTGTTGTAAAAATAAAAATGCTGAAAGACAGTACCGCAGTACCCATAAAGTTTATTGCAAAGGATGGAACTGATTTACCTCCCAGGCAACAAACCTATCTGAAAGAAAGCCAGTATTTCGGTGTTGGCGAAACAGGTGATTTTGAATTCAAGCCTTTAAAAGCCGGTACTTATTCTTTACAATTCATTATTACAGAAGGGGAATTTTTCTGGACACAAAAATGGATAGTGACGGAAAAATAAAAAACATTATTATAAAATTTCACTTTCCTTCATATTCAAAAAAAACAGAAAGCCCGGTTGTAAGTCACCATTCAGCTATACGAATAACAAAAAAGTGATTGTAAAGTCTTGTATCAGGACAAAAGACAGGTGCCATGCCATATAATCATAGGAATAAATCCAGGCATAAAAGAAATTTCAACTTTCTGGTTTGTGTGAGGGCAAGTCTCCCCTTTGGGGAGATTTAGAGGGGCCCCACATTATTCACCACTGTCACACTTTTAAAACTTTTATGCTGGTGTAAAACAGCCACCTGATCCAGCATATCTTTTTTACACTGAGCAATCAGTTTCCCGTCACGGGGAAGTTTGACCAGCATCTCCATCAGAAACTGATTGCGGACCCTGTTGATCACCGGCTCTGCCGGGCCAACAAAATACTGACCATACCTGGTATGCAGGCCGTCTGCAAATTCATAAGCGGCTTTTGATACCACTTCTTTTAGTTTATGTTTGAATGTAACATGAATTAAACGGGTAAATGGCGGATAATGAAATTGTTTTCGTTTCTCAATTTCTGTGTCAAACATTCTTTTATAATCATGTTGCTGCACTAATTGCAATACCGGGTGTGTGGGTTGAATGGTTTGTATCATTACTATCCCGGTTGCTTCCTTTCTGCCTGCACGTCCACTCACCTGCTCCATCAATTGGAAAGCTCTTTCATTTACCCTGAAGTCAGCAAAACTCAGAATACCGTCTGCATCCAGAATCCCAACCAGGTCCACATTATCAAAGTCCAATCCTTTAACCACCATCTGTGTACCCACTAAAATATCAATTCGTTTTTGTTCAAATTGCTGGATCAGTACATCATGTGCATTTTTACCCCGCACTGTATCCATATCCATTCGTGCAATTTTTGCATCTGGAAATGTTTCCAGTAACAACTCTTCTATCTTTTCTGTACCAAAATTCCGCTGTATAAAATTATGACCACCGCAGGCGGCACAGGTATGCAGCGGCGGGTAGGTAGTACCGCAATAATGACATATCAGTTTATTGGAAAATTTATGAAATGTAAGCGATACATCACAGTATTTACATTGGGGAATCCAACCACAGGTATTACAAACCTGGTAAGGTGTGTAGCCCCGCCGGTTCTGAAATAGTATCACCTGTCTTCCCCGTTCCATCACCATCTTTATTGCTTCTGTAAGCGGAGCAGACAGCATTACTTTACCTTTCGTTTTTTGCGCCTCTTTTTTTGTATCAATGATTTCGATGGGTGGCAAACGGAAATCACCAAAACGCTGCATCAGTACCACCAAACCATACTTGGCCGTGCCGGCATTAAAATAACTTTCAATGGAAGGTGTAGCGCTACCTAATAAAACATTTGCGCCAGTGCTGCTCTTTCCGGAATTAAATAAGGTGGCTAAATAAATGGATGCATCACGTCCGTTATACCGGGGCGCCGGATCCTGTTGTTTGTAAGAGCTGTCATGTTCTTCATCACAAATGATCAGGCCAAGATGCTGGTAAGGAAGAAAAACAGAAGACCGGGCTCCCAACACAATTTTCAATTCGCCGTTTTTAACTTTGTTCCATATTTCTACTCTTTCATTTTGTGAAAATTTAGAATGATAAATACCAATATACCCGCCAAAATGTACCTGCAGCCGCCTGATGATCTGTGAGGTGAGAGCAATTTCGGGCAACATATATAATACTTGTTTCCCCTGCCGGATCATCTGCTCGATCAGCCGGATATAGATGAGTGTTTTGCCACTGCTGGTTACTCCATGCAACAGGCAAACAGGTTTTTCTGAAAACGATTGACTGATTTTCTCCAGTGCCTCTTCCTGTAAGGGAGTTAATTCAAAATCTATGGTAATATCTTTGGGTAAATATTTCAAACGGTCTATCACTCTTTTCTCCAGCCAGAGAATATTTTTATCCACCAGCCCCTTTAATTGTGCATCAGAAGCATTTGATTTTTTCAGCAGGCCCTGCTTTGTTACTTCTCCGTCTGTTTTTATTAAATGAAGGTAACTGAGTAAAAGTTCCATTTGCTTTTCTGCCCGTTGCAATTTTTTATCTTCATTTAGTAAACGGGATAATTCGTCTTCGTTATCAAATTGGGGATTAAGCAAAACATAAGTTTCTTTTTTAGGATAATAAGTCTGTTTTAACGATTCCCATACAAAACAAACTCTTTTCTGTATCAACCGGTTGATGACAGGATACACATGAGAAGAGTCAAGTACCTGTTGCACCTCTGTCAGTTTCAGTTCTTTTTTTATCAGCAGTGCTTCAGCCACCAGGTATTCATCATGATCAAGAGCAGAAAAATCTTCGCCATACTCATCATTAAAAATCAAAATAGTTTCACTGCTCAGTTTAAAGTGAGCAGGAAGGGCCGCCGCCATCACTTCGCCTTCACTGCACATGTAATAGGAAGCCATCCACTCCCACAACTTCAACTGCTCTTCATAAATTACAGGCTCTGCATCCAGTACATTCAGGATCTCTTTGGGTTCAAAAAAATCCGGTTTATCCTTATGCAACCGCTTCACAATGCCGGCATATTTTTTATTTTTTCCCAGGTTTACTTCCACCCGGCAACCCACACGAACCTGTTCCATTAAATGATGCGGAACAAGCCATGTGTAATTTTTAGGAAGAGCCAGTGGGATGATGATCTCAGCATAAAAACTCCCGGTCGTTAAAGGAGAGCCGGCTTCTTGTATTTCGAAATCAATTTTTTCCATGAATATATTAAAGATAGGAACTTAAATAAACGACTTACCCGGGCTCTTTCAGGAACTGAGAGTTTTAATCCAACTCGCTTTATACTCCAGTAATTTTTTTTCCATCAATGTATATACTTTTTGTTTCAGATCAGGAATATCTTCTATGGTTAATCCATCCACATCCACTTCTTCCAGGAAAACAGTTCTGCTTTTTCCGGGAGTAAGGGTAAACAGATTTTTATAATGCAGGCGATCGTAAGCATCCAGTAATAAAAATGGTTTTATAGTAGTCTGGGTTTCTATAGCCACCCGAAAGGCGCCATCAAAAAAATCTTTGAGCGGTCTGGAAGTTTTGTTAAATGTTCCTTCCGGCATGATAATTATGGAAACGCCTTTATTAATAATGGATTTCAGGTTTCTTACACTTTTTGCACGGTGTGCCGCATCACTTCTATCCACAATCACTACTACCATTCTGTAAATAAAACCAAAGACAGGAGTATTGCTGAGTTCTATTCTTCCCAGTGCCCGGATAGGCCGGCGGATTGTTTTTACCAGTATCGGGGCATCCAGGTAAGAAATATGATTGCCCACAAAAACATATTGCTTGTTTTTGTCCAGTGGCTGCTCATAATAATTCCGGTGATAAATTAAAACGAGAAAAAACCAGATATCGCCCCAGATTATGCAAAGCCGGTACACCATATTTCCACCGCGGATGCGGCCAAATAAAGCAGCCATCATTACAAAGGGGAACAACAAAATCATGATCCCGATAAACAGGGCCAGTGCATAGAGGCAGTAGATCCATTGCAGGGGCTTCAATAAAATTTTCATCAATTCCTGTTTTCATATTTATCATCATCGCCTGGACATAGACAGCTCCAGTCAGTGTCCAGGTCAATCACCGTCACTACATTGGTTTTTTCGTTGCATTGTGCAAAAACAATTCTTATTTTCTGATCATCCTTCGTAATGCCTTCCACTGCATAGCGGGGACAACGGGCATTTTTAATATCACTTTTATTATAATTGATCTTCCCGTTTTGCATAATGTCCTCCACTTCTGATTTTGTGATGTGCCGGCATTCCATTCTGCACGACGCATGTTTACTGTAATCAAGGTAAGCAGTTCTTCTGTCAAACCCACGATCCCGGTTTACATCAGCAGAAGATGCTTTTTGCTTTGAAGTGGAGGCTGTAGAATTCTGTTTTTGCTCAGCAGCATTATTTTCTTTACATCTTTTTAAGAAAAAAAGAAGGACAGCCATGAGCAGCAATAAAATATAGGGAGAAACTTTTTTCATTCGTTAGTTACTTATGCAAGTATAGTTTATTTTATGGAGTTGGCTTGGGTACTACTATCATCGTCCCTTGCCCGCCCGCATGAATCCATTCGGACGGGTGTCACACTCCTGTACTGCAACAATTCTACTCAACATTCGTGAACCTTAAATAATGAATTGTGAGTTTGCCTGTATCAAACAACCGACAATTGATGTCATCCAGAAAAAAGCTGAAAATAAACCTCACTTTTAAAAGGATCATCTTTGTATCCAAGGAACACTTTTAATTAAGGTTTTAAAAAAATTATTCATGATAATTCTAAAATCAATCAAGCATTTCAAATAAGCTGGCCCTGTGCAGCAGAGAAGTCTCCCCTTTGGGGAGATTTAGAGGGGCTTTTTGTTATCTTTGCCGCCCCATGGCAGCAGCAAGAACAGTAGCTTTTCATACACTGGGTTGCAAACTCAATTATTCCGAAACTTCCACACTTTCAAGAATGCTGGAAGGCGAAGGATTTGAAAAAAAAGAGTTTACTGACCTGGCCGATGTGTATGTGATCAACACTTGCTCTGTTACTGATAATGCAGATAAAGAATGCCGCCAGCTGGTAAGGCGCATTCAGCGAAAAGCCCCGGAAAGTTTTGTAGTGATCACCGGTTGTTATGCACAACTGAAACCAAAAGAGATTGCCGGAATTCCCGGAGTGAATTTAGTGCTGGGTGCTGCAGAAAAATTTAACCTGGTACATCATATCAAAGAATTTACAAAAGGAGACTCAGCGAAAATCTGCAGTTGCGATGTGGAAGATATAACAGCTTTCAATTCATCTTTTTCAATCAACGACCGGACAAGAACTTTCTTAAAAGTGCAGGATGGTTGTGATTATAATTGTTCTTTCTGTACTATACCGCAGGCAAGAGGTAAAAGCAGGAGTGATACTATAGAGAATGTATTGAAAAATGTCAGGCACCTGGCTGCTCATGGCGTAAAAGAAATTGTATTGACTGGGGTGAACCTGGGAGATTTTGGCCCCCTCCAAACCTTCCCCAACGGGGGAGGCTTAAGAAGCACTCCAATACCGGAAGAAGAAAATTTCTTTTCATTAATTAAAGAATTAGAAAAGGAAAAAGGAATCCATCGTTACCGCATTTCTTCTATCGAACCAAACTTACTTACTAATGAGATTATAGAATTTGTGGCAAACAGTGATAAGTTTATGCCGCATTTTCATATCCCGCTGCAGAGTGGTAGTAATAAGATTCTGGGGATGATGAGAAGAAGGTATAAAAGAGAATTATATACAGAGAGAGTGGCGCTGATAAAAACATTGATGCCCCATTGCTGCATAGGTGTGGACGTGATTACTGGTTTTCCGGGAGAAACAGATGATGATTTCAAAGAGACCTTTAATTTTTTGCATGCATTGGATATTTCTTACCTGCATGTATTCACTTATTCTGAAAGAGATAATACACATGCATTAAACATAAAGCCAGTAGTGCCTGTGCATATCCGTCATGAAAGAAATAAAACACTTCGTAATCTTTCTTTTATGAAAATGCAATACTTCACAGAACTACATTGCGGACAAACAAGAAGAGTTTTGTTTGAAGGACAGTTGAACAAGGGAATGATGGAAGGATACACGGACAATTATATCAAAGTCACCACTCCCTACCGGAAAGAATGGGTGAATGAAATTGTGGAGTGGAAAATCTGACACTTGACATCTATTTTCTATCTTTAAATCATGGAATTAAACTTATTGCTTGAGCAAATCGACTCCCTTAAAAAGGACTCAGACTCTCTCAGACCTTACAAACCTGAGTGGGAACGGGTATTTTGGGAAAAATTCCGGCTTGAGTTTAATTACAATTCCAATCATATGGAAGGGAATACCCTGACTTATGGTCAAACTAAACTCCTTCTTTTATTTGACCGAACAAGCGGTGATAACAAGGGACGTGAAATTGAAGAGATGAAAGCACATGATGTAGCATTAAAAATGGTTACTGATATCTCATCTGATCCGGAAACTGCTCTGACTGAAAAAATTATAAGAGAAATAAATGAAATAATCCTTGTACGTCCATTTTATAATAATGCCATTACTCCTGATGGTCAGCCTACAAAAAGATTAATTACACCGGGGTCTTATAAAAAACATCCAAATTCTGTGCTTTTACCTGATGGTAATATGTTCAACTACGCTTCTCCCGAAGAGACACCAGCTTTGATGGGAGATTTGATTGAGTGGTACAATCAAAACAAAAAAATAATTCATCCGGTTCGGTTAGCTGCACTGATACATTACAAACTGGTACGTATACATCCCTTTGATGACAGTAATGGAAGGACTACAAGGCTTATTATGAATTTTATTTTAATGCAAAACGGATATGCGCCGTTAGTAATTGAAAGTAAAAATAAAGAGGATTATCTGACAGCATTGAACAAAGCCGATGTAGGTGATATTGGAGCATTTGAAGAATATATTGCAGAGGTTGCTTTCAGGTGGCAGGAAATTTTCTTGAAGGCAATTAAAGGGGAAAAAGTTGAAGATCCGGATGATCTTGAAAAGGAAATACAAATACTTAAAAAAACGATAGACAGACGCAATGAAAAAAATGAAATAGAATTCTCCTTAAACCGACTTAATGAAATTTTAACTACGGACATTTATTATCTGACTTCTAACTTAATTGCCAAGATTTCATCTTTCGATGATTTATTTGAAAATCGGCAAATTAGTTTTTTACAGGTTGTCAACACTTCGGATAAATATGTTTTAACTGACATTTTCTCTCCGGATAAAATAAAAGTTTATTTAGAAGAAATAACAGAAAAGCTATGGAGCAAAAACCTGCCTATAATAATAATTTTTAATTATGAACATAAAAAATTTAAAAAGGCAGATCATAAAGGCTTTGGTTATATAACAACCATTCAATACACATTTAACTCTACCGATTTTAAAATAAACATAAATAACAATTTTGAAATTGAAAAAAAATATAATGAACAATTGAGCGAGCAGGAGATTAATGAATTAATTGACTATCTTATAAAGCAGGAATTAAAAGAAGTTAAAACAAATATCTAGTGGAACGTACTGGGCTCGAACCAGTGACCCCTACTCTGTCAAAGTAGTGCTCTGAACCAACTGAGCTAACGTTCCGGGTTGGTAAAAATAATTAGTTATTCACAAAATAACTCTCCCTCATTTATCTTTCCTACATTTATTTAACCAATCCGATTTATGAAAAAATACCAGGTTACTATATATTTCAAGTTAAAACGTGAGTTTATCAGATTAATTCCATCTCACCGCACTTATATCAATATGCTGATCAATAAAAACATCATTGATCATTATGTGGTGAGTACAGAAAGTAAAAGGGTCTGGATAACTTTAAATGCAGCAACCAAAACAGAAGTAGAAAAAATTCTTATAAAATCACCATTATTTAAACGCTGGACTTTTGAAATTGATGAGTTATTTGTATTGGATGGACAGCTCTATCGATTTCCTGCAGTTCAGCTTAATTAAGCTTTAAAATTTTTTGTCTGGGAGGTACTCACCCCCTATCTTTGCCATCCCAAAAACGATTTCTTTACATCGTTTGCAAGGGAGTTTAGCTCAGCTGGTTCAGAGCATCTGCCTTACAAGCAGAGGGTCGGCGGTTCGAACCCGTCAACTCCCACAAAGAAGCCTCGCAAATGCGGGGTTTTTTCATTACAATAACACACAATAAATCTGAAAATTGCTATTCCCTCTAAAAAATATTTCTATTTTTGTTA
>DATDPZ010000330.1:0-8218 GCA_035292525.1 Chitinophagaceae bacterium | reverse complement strand
AAACAAAAATATAGCTGGAATAATATTGTACATGCTATTACAAAACTTGCTGAAGGAATTGCAGAACGCTGAAGAGTGTCCCGGGAGTGTTCCCTCTGAACGACACAACAATAATTTAATAGCAGCAATACAGACGGCTCCATTATTAATTCCACAATCACCATGATCTACCGAAGTAAAGCTCCATTAAGAATAGGCCTGGCCGGTGGCGGTACAGATGTGAGTCCGTACAGCGACTTATACGGTGGTGCTATTTTGAATGCCACCGTTTCACTTTATGCAAATGCATCTATTGAACTGCTGGATCATCCCCGGATCATTTTAAATGCGATAGACCGAAAAGAAGAACAGGTATTTGATTTTGAAAAAGAATTATCTCTTGATGGGAAGCTGGACCTTCTTAAAGGTGTTTACAACCGGGTTCAGAAAGATCACGGAATGCCCGGCAAGGGGTTCAGGCTTTCCACATTTGTTGATGCTCCTGCAGGTTCGGGATTGGGCACTTCATCTACACTTGTGGTAGCAATCATTGGCGCCTTTACTGAAATGCTGAAATTACCCATGGGTGAATACGACATGGCACATTATGCTTATGAAATTGAAAGAAAAGACCTGCAACTGGCCGGTGGAAAACAAGACCAATATGCAGCTACTTTCGGTGGCGTAAACTACATGGAGTTTTATGCAGACGATAAAGTGGTGGTAAATCCTTTGCGGATAAAACAGAAAATTTTATTTGAGCTGGAAAATAATCTTTTGCTTTATTACACTTCTACTGACCGGGATTCCGGTAAGATCATAGAACAACAGGCAAAAAATGTGACAGATAAAAATAAAAGTTCGATTGAGGCCATGCATCAATTGAAACAACAGGCACAACTGATGAAAGAGGCTTTATTAAAAAGCAGATTGAATGAAATTGGTGAAATTCTTGATTTTGGGTTTATACAAAAAAGAAAAATGGCTGAGGGGATCAGTAATTCACAGATGGAAGAAATTTATGAATCTGCAAAAGCGGCCGGTGCTACGGGTGGAAAAATTTCCGGTGCAGGCGGCGGAGGTTTTATGATTTTCTATTGTCCTGGCACTACAAAACATAAAGTGATCAGGAGTCTGGTAAAATTTGGAGGTGAACACCGGAATTATCAATTTGTAGAACATGGATTGACAACCTGGACCATAGGTTAATTTATAATTAAAAAATACTAATGGAAAAAATAAAAAATATTATCACAGCTTCCATCGAAACCAAAAAACTGGTTTTGGAAAATAAAAGTCTGATCGACACAATAAAAAATGTAGTGGAAGCACTTACAAAAGCATTTGCTGATGGAAAGAAAGTCTATTTCTGTGGCAATGGTGGCAGCGCTGCCGATGCTCAGCACCTGGCGGCTGAATTTTCCGGTCGCTTTTATACAGACAGAAAAGCATTACCTGCTGAAGCCCTGCATTGTAATACATCTTACCTGACTGCCGTGGCCAATGATTATAGTTTTGATATGATCTATTCCAGGATGATCGATGGGATCGGCCAAAAAGGTGATGTGTTAATTGGCATTTCTACTTCGGGAAATTCAGTAAATATCCTGAAGGCAATAGAAGCTGCCAGAGAAAAGGAAATGATCACCGTCGCATTTACCGGGGAAAGCGGAGGCAAACTGAAAGATAAATGTGATTTCCTGGTAAACATTCCTTCTGCTGATACACCACGCATCCAGGAATGTCATATTATGATTGGACATATTATCTGCCAACTCGTAGAGGAGAATCTTTACTCACAAACCCCCTGATAGGGGCTTTTAAGCAAATGCAAATTAAGGAATCAATCATATTAGCAGGTGGATTTGGTACCCGGTTAAAATCAGCAGTTCCGGATTTGCCAAAATGTATGGCGCCGGTAAATGGACGGCCTTTTCTTTTTTATATTATTAATTATCTGCGCAGCCAGGGTATTCAAAAATTTATTTTTTCTCTTGGGTATAAGCATGAAATAATTGAAGCCTACTTAAAAGAACAATTTTCTACACTGGATTATCAATGCTCTACTGAGAAAGAACCTTTAGGAACCGGTGGAGGAATACTGGCTGCCTGTTACAAAACATCGGACGAACAGGTACTGGTGGTTAACGGAGATACCTTGTTTAAAGCAAACATCGCAAAAGCATTTTCCTTTCATATAAAGAAGCAGGCCGATTACAGTCTTATTTTGAAACCCATGGAGAAATTTGACCGGTATGGTACCGTTGAGTTAAACGAAGACGGTTCCATATTTCATTTTTCTGAAAAAAAATTTTACAAAAAAGGATTCATCAATGGTGGTGTTTATATCCTGAATGTCCGCAAATTTTTAGAAGAAGAACTGCCTGCTAAATTTTCGTTTGAAAAGGATTTTTTAGAAAAATATCATTCCACCAGGAGCATAGTTGCTTCTGTACAGGATGAATATTTTATTGATATTGGTATCCCCGAAGATTATCAAAAAGCCATTGAAGAATTAACGCCGGCAGCTTTAACTTTAAAATCAATTGATAAAAGCTGGACACTGTTCCTTGACCGGGATGGAGTAATTAATTATGAAAAAAAAGGCGACTATATCAGGAAGCCGGAAGAGTTCAGGTTTTATGAAGGAGTATTGGAGGCCATGAAAATATTTAATAAAAAGTTTTATAAAATTGTTATTGTAAGTAATCAACGAGGTGTTGGTAAAGAACTGATGACTGAAAATGACCTTTTGGAAATTAACAAACACCTGGAAACAGAAGTGGAATCAGCAGGCGGCCGCATTGATAATATTTATTACTGCACAGCGGTTGAAACCACCGATCCCGGCAGAAAACCCAATCCGGGGATGGCCTATATGGCAAAGCTTGATTTTCCGGGGATAGATTTCACCAAATCAATTATGGTCGGCAATAAACCGGGTGATATGCTTTTTGGAAGAAATGCGGGTATGTACACAGTTTATTTGACCACTACTCATCCGGAAACTGCTTTTCCACACCCGGATATTGATTTACGATTCGGTTCCCTGGCTGATTTTGCAAAAGCCTGCCAATTGGCAGACAGGCTTTAATAAAACATTATAAAATTTCCGGAACCATTTCCCGTTATCATTCGTCTGCCTAAAGCATGTAACTTTGAAACAGATTAAAATGAATCAATTTCTGTGAAAAAACTTCAATTATACTTCACATCTTTTTTATTTTTATTTATCACAGTATCCCTGCAGGCACAATCCATTTCTGCTGCCGACAAAAGACAATTGAAAATAAAAGAAGATTCATTGTTGCAAATAGCAAGGTTCATGATACTGGATACCATTGCTGCCGGCAGGTTATTAGCTTACAAAGATTTTGTGCCTACCCTGATCCGTGGATTAAAAATTAAAAATTCATTTTATTTTCCTTTTGATTCTGTATTGGGCATTTCAAAACTTTATGCACCGGATAGTTCTTTCAGAATTTTTACCTGGTACATGGAGGTGGACGATTACCAGGGTTTTCAGAGAGGATTTATCCAGATGAAAACAAAGGATGGGTCTTTAAAAGGATTTTTCCTGTTTGATAATTCAGAGTACGCAGAAAATCCAAACGACATGGTTTGCAGAGATTCTACCTGGATCGGCGCTGTTTATTATAATATTATTAAAACACAATACCATGGAAAAAATTATTACACTTTATTCGGTTTGGACCGCCATTCGGTTCAGAGTACAAAAAAGTGGATTGAAGTACTCAGCTTTGACCAAAAGAATGAACCCGTCTTTGGCGGACCGTATTTCAGTTTTGAAGAAGACAGTGTCAAAAAACCAACTTTACATCGCTTCAGCATTGAATATAAAAAAGCTGCCCGTACTTATGTGAATTATGAACCGGATCTGAAAATGATATTAGTAGATCACCTCATTTCAGAAACAGATGAGCCGGAAAGTCCCTGGAGCTTTGTACCTGACGGAGATTATGAAGGTTTCAAATGGCAGGATGGCAAATGGGTGCATATCGACAAAGTATTTAATTTTAAACTGGAAGATGGGCAGGCGCCGGTAGATGACCCGATCATGGATCTGAAAGGAAAGAAGAACGAGGAAAAGTTGCAACAAAAATCAGACAGTAATAAAAAGAAGAGCGGAGGGAATAATTAATTTTTCTTTTCTAAGTTTTCTGCATCCTTTATACTTTTATTGCGCACCACTTCCGTAAAATTATGTTCCATTTTCCTGATGCGGGCATATAATTTAATAATCAGGAAAAAAAGGAAAAGAAATCCAAGGTATAGCAAAAGATCTACACCACGCCCCACTCCCATCCAATGTGCCAGTTGTGTAGTAAAATCAGGAAACAAAACGAAAAATATGCCGGTGCCTGTTGCCAACAGGATCAGAATCACATCAAGCAATGTACTTCGCAATCGGGTGTACATATAAATTCCGATCAGGATCAGACAAACTGTAAGGGTTAATTGGATAATAGTCATTTGTTAAAAAATTTATTAAGTATAAGTTCGAAAAAAATTCGGATGCCGTTCAGCAAAGATTGTCCTTTTTTGCGTGAATAATCGGTGTACCTGATATGAACAGGATGCTCAGCAAACATAAGCCGGTGTTTTTTTATCTGAACTAAAAATTCAGTAGCATGTGCCATCCTGTTTTCCATTAAATTAATTTTTTCAGCGGCATGGCGGTTAAAAGCTCTAAGACCATTATGTGCATCTGTTAACAATATTCCCGTAAAAGTAAAATTGATCAGGCTGGCCAGTTTTAAAAACAGTTTTCTGCTACTGCTGATATTGGTTGTTGACGCCGGTAAAAATCTTGAGCCCAAAACTATATCAAGGTTTTCTTTTTCCAGTTTTTCACACATGGCAGCAATATCATTTACATCATGTTGTCCGTCCGCATCAAAACTCACAAATATTTCTGCACCATTTAGTCTTGCCATTTGAATTCCTGTTTGCAGAGCTGCTCCCTGACCAAGGTTGATCTTGTGCCGGATATAAATAACCGGCAAGTCTTTTAATTTCTCCTTTGTAAGATCAGTAGAGCAATCATCAACCAGTATAATTTTAAATCCGGCTCCCAGTACTTCCTCTACTGTTTGCCTGATCACTTCTGCTTCATTAAAGCTGGGGATGATGATATAAACTGAACTGCTATCCACTATTAAATTATTTATTTAGATCTTCTGAATAAACAGTAAATAAAAGAAAACAATGATCAATATGAGCATCGGGTTTAATCCTTTTTAACCAGCTATATTTTCTGGTTTCATTCAGATCCAGGTAATCATTTACACTTAATGCAAATTTACCGGTTGCAGGTACTGTATCTGCCATTTTTACTTCCTGGTGATTTTTTAAATATTGTTCAAGTTTAAACCATCCCTGTCCAAAATCAAGGTTGGAATCAGCAAAAACTTTATAGGCATTTTTTTTATCTGTTATAAACTCATTGCTATAAGATATCAGATTGGGAAAATAAAAATAAAATGTGGTAACTGAATAAAGAACCAGGGCAGGTATTATGTATTTTAGTTTATTTTTGAAAAAAGAAATGTTCCAAACTGTTCCGGCTAAAACATAAAGAAGCGGGTAAATCAGAATTACATGCCTCAATCCCACTTGTGAATTAGCCTGAAGACCTAAAAGGATAAGAAAATAAAATACGATACTCAAAAGTAAGAGTATTGAACCCGGATGGCCTTCCTTTTTTTTTCTGACAAATAAGAACAAAATAACACATAGCAAAAGAAACAAAACGCTTACCGGTGTTTTGAAAAAGAAAGTAACCATGTAATAATACCAGAAACCCGTACCTGATCTTTTTTCTCCCAATAAATAATTTACTCCCGATACATTCGGATTACCTGCACCCAGTTCATTCATGTGCATTGTCAGATCCAACCCTTCGATATAAGGGCCGGGAAGCGGAATGGAAATTTTCCCAATCACTGAAGATTTAAGATTTGTAAAAGTTTTACTCCGTGTTTCTATTGCACTTAAAGATATTCCTGTGTTTTTAAAAAAATAACCGGTATTAATTACAAACAGAAAAATAACAGTCAATATGCCAAGTCTTTTAACGTTGATTTTCCAATTTGAAAAAATCGTTTTTCTTTTTATTAATTGCAAAACAGAAATTACTGCCAAAAAAATAAAAAGATGCAGCATTGTGTATTTGACCAACTGCGCCAAAGCCAGGCTCAAACTGAACAGGAGGAAATATTTCCAACCTGATTGCTTGTTAAATTTCCAATAAAAGTAAGCAGTAGAAATTGTGAATAAAGCAGTGTAGGCATCTGTAGTAAAAAGAATTCCATGCCCATTCAGGTTGGGACAAAAGACAAATAGAAATAAAGAAAATAAAGCGGCATGTTTTCCAAACAAATCTTTTGACCATTTGTAAATAAAAAAGCCAGTAAGCAGGCAAATGATCAACGTAATATACCGGCCATGCATTATGTCACTGAAGCCTCCATCTGTCTTAAGGAGTTTGGGATTTGCAACTTGTTCTATGGCCCTTGGCAAAGCATTTAACCCGGAAACGGGCATCGCACTGGCATCATCATAAGGGTAAATTTTCTCCGGTTGAAGTTTCAGTATCCGTTTACCATAGCTCCAGTGATCCATTTCATCATAGGTAACCGAGTTTTTGGGAATAGCAATCAACCCATTTATTATATAAACAGCAACTAATCCAATAACCAGGTAAAAATATAATCCCCTTTTGCGGAGCATGTTGCAATATAATGAAACAAAAACAGGCCACATTTCCGTTGCCTGTACATAAAATTCACCATTTATTTATTAGCCTTCACTTTCCCTATTCATCCAGCTTCAGCACCGCCAGAAAAGCTTCCTGTGGTATTTCCACAGTTCCAATCTGGCGCATTCGTTTCTTCCCTTCTTTTTGTTTCTCTAATAGTTTACGTTTTCGGCTGATATCACCTCCATAACATTTAGCAGTAACATCTTTACGCATGGCAGAAATATTACTGCGGGCTATGACCTTAGCGCCAATGGCTGCCTGTATGGCAATCTGGAATTGCTGCCTGGGAACCAACTCTTTCAGTTTATCACAAAGCTTTCTTCCAAAATCCTGCGAACGGCTGCGATGGATCAATGCACTCAACGCATCTACTTTATCACCATTCAGCATAATATCCATTTTCACAATATCACTTTCCCGGTAGCCAATGGGGTGATAATCGAAAGAAGCGTATCCCCTTGTTTGCGATTTTAATTTATCATAAAAATCAAAAACAATTTCTGTCAATGGTATTTCAAAAAGTAGTTCTACCCTGGTGGGTGTCAGGTAATGCTGGTTGACAAGAATGCCGCGTTTTCCCAAACAGAGTGTCATGATATTGCCGATATACTCCGGCTTACTGATCACCTGTGCTTTGATAAAAGGTTCTTCAATTCTTTCTGTCTTCACAGGATCCGGAAATTCGGTTGGGTTATTGACAGTAATCTTCTCTCCTTTTGTAGTAAAGGCAATAAAACTTACGTTGGGTACGGTGGTGATCACCGTCTGGTTGAACTCTCTTTCCAGTCGTTCCTGTATGATTTCCATGTGCAGCAACCCCAGGAAGCCGCAGCGGAAACCAAAACCAAGAGCCTGCGATGTTTCCAGTTCAAAAGTAAGTGAAGCATCATTGAGCTGTAGTTTGTCCATACACTCCCTCAGCTCTGCAAAATCATCTGTATCTACCGGGAAGATGCCGGCAAAAACCATTGGCTTCACTTCCACAAAACCTTGTATCATCTCCGGGTGAGGATTGTTGGCCAATGTAAGCGTATCTCCAACCCTCACTTCCTTTGCATTCTTAATACCGGTGATGATATAACCCACATCGCCACAGCCTACTTCTTTCTTTTCTGTCATTTTTAGTTTCAGAATACCTACTTCATCCGCAGTATATTCCTGGCCGGTAGAAACAAATCTTACTTTATCTCCTTTCTTTATTTTCCCATTTAATATCCGGTAATAAACAATAATGCCGCGAAAGCTGTTGAACACACTGTCAAAAATCAATGCCTGAAGTGGCACATCCGGATTGCCTTTTGGAGAGGGAATCTTTTCTACAATGGCTTCCAGTATTTCCGGAACGCCTGTTCCTGTTTTTGCACTGGCCAGCAGAATATCTTCCGGTTTGCAACCCACCAGGTCTATGATCTGATCCCTTACTTCCTCCACCATTGCTCCATCCATATCTATTTT
>DATDPZ010000329.1:0-11410 GCA_035292525.1 Chitinophagaceae bacterium | reverse complement strand
ATAGGGCCTGGAGGAAAAGTGATACAGGAAATGCAGAGAGTAACCGGTACTACTATCAACATTGAAGAAGTTAATAATATGGGAGAGGTGAGTGTATTTGGCGTAAATAAAGAAGGAGTGGCAAAAGCAGAGGCCTGGATTAAAGGTTTGGTAGCCGTTCCGGTTGTAGGAGATGTATATGAGTCCACTGTAAAATCTATTATGCCATTTGGAGCATTTGTAGAGTTTTTACCTGGTAAACAAGGATTGGTTCATATCAGTGAGGTAAGTTGGAAACGCCTTGAGTCGCTTGATGGAATTTTGCATGAAGGCGATGTTATAAAAGTAAAACTGATAGGCACTGATCCTAAATCCGGAAAATTTAAATTATCAAGAAAGGCGTTGATACCAAAACCAGAACGACAGGACAGACCTTCAGAAAACTGATAAATGAAATCCCCCGGAATTAAAATCGGGGGATTTTTTTTCCGGCTTCTTATAATTTCCAATAATAAGATTTGCAGATTTGTTTCTTCTTCAAAATTTTATAAATAATTAATTTCAGATGTCAACAATAAAAAACATTATTTTTAAAAACATAAAGTTTGTAAACCCAAAATAGCGATACCTGTTATTTTGAAGTTGACAGGTTATTAACCGCCATTTTATTTATCCGCGTTTTGGGCAATTATTGTATATTTGTCATCCAACTATAACCAGGCTTTCATGAACGAAGTTTTATTAATCGTTCTCGCATATCTTATTGGCAGCATTCCCTCATCTGTTTGGGTTAGCAAATACTTTTTTGGCATTGATATACGGGAATATGGTAGCGGCAATGCAGGAGCTACTAATACATTCCGTGTATTAGGCCCTTCATGGGGTACTTTTGTCATGATCGCAGATATGTTGAAAGGTATCATTGCCGTGAACCTGATTTATCTTCTTCCTTTCTATCTTGACCATTCCACTCAAATGACCAACCTGCAGATTGGCTTAGGCCTGTCAGCAGTCATCGGACATATTTTTCCGATCTGGGCAGATTTTCGTGGAGGAAAAGGAGTCGCTACTGTATTCGGAATGGTATTGGGCATTCAACCCCTTGTGGCCATTTGTTGTGTTGGCGTTTTCTTACTGGTCCTTTATTTAACAAGATTCGTTTCTCTCAGTTCCATACTGGCAAGTATTGCCTTCCCGATTTTTATTCTTGTAATTTTTAATGAACCCGAAGATCTTTACAGGGTTTTTGCCATTGCAGTAGCTTTAATGGTGCTGATCACTCATCAGAAAAATATCGGCAGAATATTACAGGGCGATGAAAGCAAAGTTCCTATTTTCAAAAACAGGGATCGTCGTCGCCAGCGTCGTCGTGATGCTTCTTTCAGAAACAAGCTTTAAATAATATTAACTTTTAAATGCCTGCCGGAAAAATTCAATCCGGAAATTGGTATAATCATTGAATACCTTAAGGAAAAGCAATGATTATGACCAGAATTTTATTATTCTTATTGCTGGTAACAATAGTTTTTATTTCCTGCAGAAGAAATACCGTGACAGGCCGTAACCAATTCAAACTATTGCCTGAGTCAGAATTACAAACAATGGCCTCGAATCAATACAGCCAATTTCTGGCTTCCAATAAAATTGTGAGTACATCATCAAGTAAAGATGCAGAAATGGTAAAACGGATAGGACGTCGAATTGCCAACGCCGTTGAGCATTATTATAAATCGATAGGGAAAAGTGAAATATTAAAAGGCTTTAATTGGGAATATAATCTTATCGCTGATAAAGCAATTAATGCCTGGTGTATGCCAGGGGGAAAAATTGTAGTTTATACCGGATTATTACCTATTACACAAAATGAAGCTGCATTGGCTATTGTTTTGGGGCATGAAGTTTCCCATGCTATTTTTCAGCATGGAAATGAAAGAATAAGCCAGCAATTAGGTGCTTAGTTAGTTGGTACAGGCTTACAGATTGCTTTAATTAATGAGCCGGCAGAACCGCAAAATGCTTTTTTAAATGCATATGGAATAGGGGCTCAGGCAGGTTTATTATTGCCTTATTCCAGAAAACATGAATTAGAAGCTGACCGTTATGGTTTATGGTGGTCTGCCATGGCAGGATACAATCCCGATGAAGCAATTGCATTGTGGAATCGGATGGAGAAAGCCGGAAATGGAACAAAACCACCAGAATTTCTGAGTACACACCCCAGCGAGGGTAGAAGAATTCATCAATTAAGAAAGTTTATGGCGGAGGCAATGAAATACTATAAGCCAGTGACTAAGTAATAGTTAGCCGTTCTTATTAATATTCTTTGCTTAAATTTATTTATTTCATTTCTTCAAAATAATCAATTTAGTTTTCAAATAGCTGAAATAGCCGGCTTATATTTATTACCTTTGTGACCCGCAATTTTGTGTACACCGCAACCAGTTCACGAACCAGGATGGTTTCGGAAACTCTTAAACAAGTTTTTAAAGTATGTCACAAACGATTTTTGAAAAGCTTCAATTAGAAGACGAAAAACATCTTTTAATTCAGGGATTACCCTCTTCCATCGAAAAACAGTTCAGTAAACTTTCATTTGCAAAAAATGTTACGCCTCTGCTAAAGACACGTAAAATTGATTTTGCTCTTGTATTTGCTGTGAACGAAAATCAGCTTAACAGCATTTTGAAAGAAGTAATGCCCGCATTAAAAGATGACACTAAGTTCTGGGTAGCATCACCAAAATCAACATCTAAAATTGTAACAGATCTGGCACGTGAATGCAGCTGGCACAAATTAACGTCTGCCGGCTATGAGTGTGTTGAACAAGTTACACTGGATCATGTCTGGATTGCCACCCGCTACAGCAATGCCTGCGAAGAACAAGAAGTAAGGACCAGCCGTAGAGAAACAGTAATTGAAGTCTGAAATTTTAATGGAAAAAGTAAAGTAACCATGATATTTGCATGGTTACTTTTTTTTATGTTCCATCTGAACGTTGAAATAAAAGCCAGCACTACTAATCCAGCCTTTATCAGAAAATATTTACTGGATCATGATGCAAAATTTATCGGCACCGATGAACAAACAGATACTTATTTTAATGTCACTACGGGGAGGTTGAAATTAAGAGAAGGAAAAATTGAAAACAATCTCATTTATTATAACAGGAACAACAAGGCCGGTCCCAAAAGCTCTCATTTTCAACTGCTGAAACCGGATCATCCGGAAGCATTAAAAGAAATACTGGTAAAATCATGTGGCATCAAAATTATAGTTCATAAAAAAAGAGAAATCTTTTATATTGAAAATGTGAAATTTCATATTGATCAGCTGGAAGGATTAGGATCATTTGTTGAAATTGAAGCAGGAAATATCCTGGCCAATAAAACAGAGGAGGAACTTCTGAAGCAATGTAAATATTATTTAAAAGAATTTGAAATCAATACGAAAGACCTGGTTGCCGGATCTTACAGTGATTTGCTTTTAGAGAAGAGAAAAATTACCTGATTATAACCGTGCCCAGTTTTTCTGAAATTTCTCTTTCCATTTTTTTTAAATGTTCATGAGTTTGACCCAGGGTCCGGAATTCTTCTGCAGTATGAGGTTTTTCCATATCCAACTGGTTCTCCAGCATCATTCTTTTAATTTTTCTCAGTTTCAGATAGCTGACTGCTGATTGCACCTCGTGAAAAGACTTATCCTCATCTGTTTTTAAAAAACTCATCAGTTCAGTTTCATTACCCGGAGCCACTGATTTGAGGAAATCTTCATAACGCTGTTCAAATAGTTTGTCCTGATAACCGGTGGATTGGCTGAATTCTCTTCTCCAATGTTCACTCTCTTCGTACGGAAAATTTAAAAGTGATACAGTAAATGCACTGATTGAAGTATCCGCATGATAAACAAAATAGTTTTTTGAAATATTTTCCCGGTCAGTTTTAATTGTCTTTTTATATTCTTTTACCAGCCTGACTACATCTATATTGTCAAAAAGGCTTTCATCCAGTACTTCTTCAAACATATAGTCTGCCATCAGGCCATCTTCCCAAACTTTATTCCCATACTCAAGTAATACACGGGCAAATTCCTTTTCCTGCAAGTCATCTTTAAATAAAAGTGTGAAAGTGGCATCATCATAATCAGTGCCTGCCGCTTTCTTTGCATTTTCCTCATGGTGCTTTGCTTCTTCAAAAGGCAATGCTTTTTCCAATACAGATATCCGGTTGCGGATAAATTTATTTACCAGTGCATGCATTCCCCCCTCATCTATTTTTAATAGCTGGGAACATTGCTTGATATAATCCTGCTGCCTGGTGAAATCTTCCGCTTTATTGATCCTGGAAATTGTTTCAGCTACCCTGTTTACTACTTCCGTCTTTTTAGTACTGTCTTCACCGGCATCTGCCAGGGAAACTTCAAGTTGAAAAAGAATAAAATCTTTTTTATTCTTTTTTATAAATTCAATAAAGGAAGATGCACCCACTTTATTTACATAACTATCCGGATCTTCATTGCCGGGAATAAGTACCAGCTTCACATTCAATCCTTCTTCCAATGCAAGATCCAGTCCGCGAAGTGCCGCTTTTACACCAGCGGCATCTCCGTCATAAATAATGGTCAGATTGTTTGAGTATTTTTTTAACAACCTCAACTGATCTGGTGTTAATGCAGTGCCTCCGGAGGCAACCACATTTTCAATTCCCGCCTGGTGAAGGGAAATCACATCGGTATACCCTTCCACCAGCAAACATTCATTGGTTTTATCAATAGCCATTCTGGCCAGGTAACTACCATAAAGGATTCTGCTTTTTACATAGATTTCATTTTCCGGTGTATTGATATATTTAGGTGCTTTGTCATTGCTTTTAAGTATCCTGGCTCCAAATCCTAACACCTTGCCACTGTGATTATGAATGGGAAAAATGATCCTTCCCCGGTAATTGTCTGTTAAATGGTCATTTCTGTTTACAACCAGTCCTGTTTTTAAGAGTAAATCACTGTTGTATTGTTTTGCAATGGCTTCGCTTGTAAAGGCATCTTTTTTTTCGGGAGAATAGCCTAATTGAAATTTTTTGATAATATCTTCTCTGAAACCTCTTTCTTTTAAATAGGATAATCCGATTTCCTTTCCTTCTTCCGTTTCAAACAAGATTTGTGAAAAATATTGCTGTGCAAAATTGTTGATGATAAATAAACTCTCTGCCGTTTGTTGGGTTTGTTTCTGTTCATCCGTCTGAAAAGTTTCCTCCACTTCCACTCCGTATTTATTGGCCAGCCATTTCAGTGAATCTGCATAACTGTACTTTTCATGCTCCATCAAAAAGCTGATCGTATTTCCGCTTTTACCGCAACCAAAGCATTTATATATTTCCTTTGCCGGAGAAACAGTGAAAGAGGGTGTCCTTTCATTATGGAATGGACAAAGACCAAGGTAATTGGCCCCCCTTTTTTTCAGTTTTACAAAACTGCCAACCGTATCGACAATATCAATACGGCTGAGAATCTGTTGTATAGTATTTTGGGAAATCAAAATATAAACATTGGGGCAACGAATATCGCTAAAACTTTTGAAGTATTACTGAATATAAAACTGTTAAATCCGAAATATCAAAGCTTAAATTTAATGGCAATTCCAATAAAAAACCTGAGCTGGTATTTAATATTTATGAATTTTCCAGGTTCCTGCCGATTTTAAAAAATTATATTTTTTTTCCACTTTTCATAAAAAATATTGCTGATAAGCTGTTTTTACAATAAAGAATATTTAATTTAGGCATATCCGGTTCACCCCGGAAAAATGGTTAGTAATTAATTCTTTCACTTTTAAAATTTTAAACCCATGGTTCAGGCAGACATCTCACAGCTTTCAGGGGAGTGCAACACCTGGAGAGACTCGTTGCGTTCTTCCCGTGATGAAATCAATCAGTTAAAACACCGTTTAGAACAAGTTGCAGGCCAACTTCATTCAAAAGAACATTTGCAGGAAGTAGAACATTATCACAACCAGTTTCACATACAGTTGATAAATGTTCACGACCTGAAACAATCAATCAAAGCACATGACCGAAGGATAAATTTTGAATTGGTTGCTCATAGCGGACAACTAAATGAAGCTACGATTGCTGAACACGAAAATCTTCATGATGAGTACCAGACACTCAATCATACCATTCAGCATATTCGTGAAAAATTTGACGATTTTATTCAGGGTGCTTCTTAAAAAACCGGAACAGAGAATAAGACAAGGAATTCGTTTTCTGTAAATCAGAATCAGCCTGGTATTTTTTAAATCTCTTTATCTGATTTTTCAAACCTGAATGGTTTGCACTGCGCCGTCTCTTTGATTCACCTTTCCTGGAAAATCAATTTTTAACAACTAAAAATATTTACCATGATTGAATTTGATACCTCACACGTAAAAAATATTGTCTTGCTGGGCCATGCCGGCTCCGGTAAGACCACCTTAGCGGAATGCATGCTATATGAAGCTGGTTTGATTACCCGGAAAGGCAGTATTGCAGAGCGAAACACTACAGGAGATTACCACGAACTGGAACAGGATCGTGGTAATTCTATTTTTAGCAAGCTCCTGCACACCAAATGGCGGGGATATAAAATAAATATAATTGACACACCCGGATTTGATGACTTTGTAGGTGAAGTGATCTCCGCTCTTCGGATTGCGGATACCGGTGTTATGTTATTAAATGCGGTAATGGGTGTTGAAGTTGGTACAGATATTATCTGGGAATACACGGAGAAATTTAAAACCCCGATGATTTTTGCAGTAAATAAAATAGATGATGATAATGCAGATTTTGAAAAAACTGTACAGGAAGCTAAAAAACATTTTGGAAACAAAGTGGTGGTGGTTCAATACCCTCATCAGATTGGAGCCGGTTTTCATGAAATCATTGATGTATTGAGAATGACTATGTATAAATTCAGTAATGCAGGTGGAAAACCCCAAAAACTGCCAGTTCCGGATGAAGAGAAAGTAAGAGCGGAAGAACTGCATAAGGAACTGATTGAAGCCATAGCCAGCAATGATGAAACCCTGATGGAAACCTATTTTGATAAAGGAGAATTAATGGAAGATGAAATGAAGATGGGTTTGAAAAAAGCAATGATCAATCATGATCTCTTTCCCCTATTCTGTTTATCAGCAGAAAGAAATATGGGAAGCGGTCGCCTGATGGGTTTTATAGATAATGTTTGCCCAAGTGCTGATGAAATGCCTGCTCAAATAACTAAAAGTGGTGATAAACTAACCTGCGACGCAAAAGGTCCGGCCTGTATATTTATTTATAAAACGATCAGCGAACCACATGTGGGCGAACTATCCTTTTTTAAAGTTTATTCCGGCACTATCAAGACCGGAATGGAACTTGAGAATGAAACCACAGGGGTAACAGAAAAAATTAATCAGTTGTTTTTGGTGGAAGGAAATAAAAGAACAGCAGTCAATGAATTGGTAGCCGGAGATATTGGGGCCACTCTTAAATTAAGAAACACACATACCAATAATACATTACATATCCGCGGGAAAAATTACGAATTGCCTCAAATAGAATTTCCTTCACCCAATATGACCGTTGCAATAGAATCATTAAAAAAAGGAGAGGAGGAAAAACTTTCTCAGGCCCTGCACCAGTTGAAAGAAGAAGATCCAACCCTTATCGTTGAAGTTTCTTCGGAATTAAAACAAACATTGATCCATTGCCAGGGCGACATGCACCTTGCCGTTGCAAAATGGAAAATAGAAAATAATCATCACCTGAGCGTAAAATTTGAAAAGCCAAAAATCCCGTACAGGGAAACCATTCGCAAAATGGCTGATGCAAATTACCGGCATAAAAAACAAAGTGGCGGCGCCGGCCAGTTTGGAGAAGTGTACATGCGGATAGAACCCTGGTACGAAGGCATGCCAGAACCAAAAGATCTGAATGTAAGAGGAAGAGATATACATGATTTGGATTGGGGCGGAAAATTGGTTTTCTATAATTGTATTGTTGGTGGTGCTATCGATGCCCGCTTTCTTCCTTCCATATTAAAAGGGGTTATGGAAAAAATGCATAACGGCCCGCTTACCGGATCCTATGCCCGTGATATCCGTGTTTGCGTTTATGATGGCAAAATGCATCCTGTTGACAGCAATGATATTTCTTTTAAAATAGCCGGCTTGCAGGCATTTCGCCAGGCATTCCAGCAAGCTGATCCCCAACTGCTGGAACCCATTTATAAAGTGGAAGTACTTTGCCCGGATGACCTTACCGGTGCAGTAATGGGTGACCTGCAAAGCCGTCGTGCTATAGTGGAAGGGATTGACAATGAAGGGCATTTTCAGAAAGTAATTGCCCGGGTTCCTTTAGCGGAAATGAATGGTTACTCATCTTCCCTGCGGTCTATTACACAAGGAAGAGCCAAATTTAAAAATTCATTTCTGGAATATTCTCCCGTTCCATTTGACATCCAGAGAAAATTGATTGATGAACATGCAAAACATGCAAAAGAAGAATTTGTGTAAACATTTTATTCAAAAAAACAAAAGCTCTCTTTTATCAGGGGGCTTTTTGATTGTTAATGAGAATGTTATAAATTCAATAAATTTTCCTGCCTTAAAAAAACAATAGCTAATAAGATTCATTTCCTCTAAGAACCTTTTTACAGAATTTGTGTCAAAATATAGTTTGCCAAACTAATGGTTTTGTATTGAATTGGAGAACTCTTGATTAACCAAAACTGATCATCATGAAAGCAAAATCAATCAAAGGGAAATCTAAACAAGAAATTCAAACAGCTTTGGAACAAAGTATTGCTGATGGTTTCAAACCCACTTTGGCTATGGTCTTTTTATCTGCAAGGCAGGACCGGGAAGCAGTTTGTTCCATATTGGATAAAGAAAATATCAGTGTTTTCGGTGCTACTACTGCCGGTGAGTTTATTGATGCAGATTTTGACAGAGACTCAATAGTTATACTGTTGCTTGATATCAATCCTGATAATTTCAAAATTACCTTTAGGGAGGCTGACTACAATACAAGCAGAGAAGTAGCAAATTCTATTGCAGCGTCGGGTATGAACGAGTTTCCAAACCCGGGATTTATACTGGCAATAGCTGGGCGAATGGTTAATGCTGTTGAGATTATTAACAGCTTAGAGGATAAGGTTGGAACAAATGCATTCATTTATGGTGGTTTGGCAGGTAACACAATTTCCGGCACCGAATTATTTGTATTCGATAACAAAAAAATTACAAACAGCGGATTAATTGCGTTGATCATTGATCATGATAAAATAAACATGACCGGGTTTGCCACTTCCGGATGGCAACCAATTGCAACATTTCATATGGTAACAAAGAGTGAGAACAATACAATATATACCATAGATGATGAACCGGCTATGGATATGATTGCACAGTATTTGGGAATATCTTTTGACGCTGATGACAAAAATGAAAAAATTTATTCCGACGATGCCAGGCCAATCCAATTATACAGGGATAATGCTTCATCTGTATTACGGGAAATAACTTTTTTTAATAGCACAACCCGTACAGTAAATTTTGCAGGTCCTGTACCACAGGGATCCAAATTCCGTTTCTCATTGCCACCAGATTGGGATATTGTTGAAAAAATAAAATCTGATTGTCTCAGCATTAAAGAACAACAAAAGGAGGCAGATGCATTAATTGTATTCTCTTGTGCCTCCAGGCTGCTGTCTCTGGGGCCCATGGTGAAAAATGAAATTGACGAAATTATCAATACATGGGAATGCCCGGTTGCCGGATTTTTCTGTTTTGGAGAAATTGGTAAATACCTGGGAGGCAAAACGGAATTTCATAATAATACCTGTTCAATAGTGGTGTTTGGAGAAAAAAAATAACCCCCGAAAATGAAAGCAAAATCAATAATCGGAAATTCCACTGCTGAAATCCAATCAGAAATGGATAAGGTCCTGTCCGATGGATTCAGTCCCACATTGGCCATTGTTTTTATTTCTGTTAAACAAGATAGAAAAGCAATCATTGATTTATTACTTCAAAAGGACATGAACGTTTTTGGGGCTACTTCCTGTGGTGAATTCATTAACGGCCGGCAGGAAAACGGAACGGCTGTAATTCTCCTGCTGGACATAAACCAGGATTACTATACTGTATTTATTGAAGATGCAACAAACGATAAAATCAGCCAGGTGGCAGAACACATGGCTTCTGTCGCTTTAAACAAATTCAGCAAACCAGCTTTCATTATATGCAGTACCGGTGTAACAGAAAATAAAGAAATTTTTGACGGCGCCTCTCTGATTCATCACCTGGAAAAAATAGTAGGTTCAGATGTCAGTATATACGGTGGTATGGCAGGTGATGATGCTACCTTCAAAGGAAGCTATGTATTTACAAACAAACATACAACCGATTCAGGAGTTGCAGCAATTGTTCTGGACAGTGAAAAAATTAATTTGAACGGATTAGCCATATCAGGCTGGAAGCCTTTGGGTATTACCCGTACCATAACAAAATGTGAAGATGGATGGATACTTAAGATAGATGATCAGCCAGCTCTGGAAATGTATCTGAAATATCTGGGAAAAAAACTTTTACCCGGCGATGATAAATTCAAGCTATTTGAAGAAGTTGGAATTCATCATCCTTTCCTGATGGAAGATCTGAATAATCCTGTGATCCGGACTCCCTTTATGATCAATAGGGAAAAAGAAGCATTGCGACTAGACTTTGATGTACCGGAAGGTACCCGTTTCCGGTTCTCGATGCCACCGGATTTTGATATAGTAGAAACTATTTTAGAATCAGCCACAGAAATAAAAAATAAAGGAAATGCAGAAGCGGAAGCTCTGTTGATCTTTTCCTGTTTTGGCAGACTCAGTGCTCTGGGCCCACTGGTAAAACTGGAAAATGATGGATTGGGTGAACTCTGGAATGCTCCTATGGCCGGCTTTTTTACATACGGAGAATATGGCACGTCAGCCAGCGGCAAACAGGAGTTTCATTCCACCACCTGTAGTTGGGTGGCATTAAAAGAAAAATATCCTTCGACAAGCTCAGGATGACAAAACAATAATCATGAAAGCAAAATCAATCAAAGGAAATTCAACGGAAGAAATAAGCGCTGCCCTGTCAGGCAGTATGACGGACGGGTTCAAACCCACCCTGGCTATTGTCTTTCTTTCTATGAAACAGGACCGTAATGCTATCAGCAAACTGCTCGGGGAAAAAGGCGTCTCCGTTTTTGGGGCTACGACCAATGGCGAATTCATTGATGAGAGCCTGGGCAGGGAGTCGGTGGTTATGTTGCTGCTGGATATGAACCCGGCTTATTTCAACGTGCTGTTTACCGAATACCCGGAAAAGAATTACCGGGAGGTGGCAAGACAGCAGGCAGAAAAAGCAAAACAATTGTTTCCTAAC
>DATDPZ010000328.1:0-2480 GCA_035292525.1 Chitinophagaceae bacterium | reverse complement strand
ACCAGGTATTGATAAAAAGTGAAAAAGAAAATGCTGTAGAAGTATCATTTACTGCCAATAAAAAAATTGATCTGCCTGCTGCAATTTCAGAAAACAAGGGAAACAAAACAAACAGAGATACCTTGTCAAAATTATTTGGCGGATTTTCTTTGTCAAAAAAACAGTTTCACACCCAGACCTTACGGGAAACAGACCTGGAAGCAAAAGTATATCGTATCAATATTTCTCCGGAAACTAATCATGCGGGAAGTATTTTGAAAACCATGAATTATGATCACATTCCTTCCATCAATTATTTCAAAGATGCTTTGTTGAATGTAAAGAAAACAGAGTTGAAGACAGTTGGAAAAAAAATCGGGTATATAGTTGGAGCCGGAGATAAAGTGCCTGAAGCCCTGGAGCAGATGGGTTATGATGTAGTCTTATTGGGAGATAAAGAACTTAGCCGCAATGACCTTAACCAGTTTGATGCTATTATTACAGGTGTAAGAGCATATAATACCAATGACTGGTTAAATAATTATTATGAAAAATTAATGAAGTACGTGGAGCAGGGTGGCAATATGATTGTTCAGTACAATACAAATAACTTCCTGGGAGGAATCAGGGCAAAGTTGGGGCCTTATCCTTTTATCATTAACAGGAACAGGATTACCGATGAAAATGCAACGGTAACTTTCCTGATACCTGATCACCCGGCTTTCAATTTCCCAAATAAAATAACAGCAGATGATTTTAAAGGATGGATACAGGAGCGGAGTATTTACCATGGCACTGATTCTTCCGGAAAATTTGAAAAACTGATCTCGATGAATGATCCCGGTGAAAAACCTGATGACGGGAGCTTACTGGTTGCAAAATATGGGAAAGGTTATTTTACCTATACCGGTCTTGTGTTTTTCAGGGAACTGCCGGCAGGTGTGCCAGGCGCTTACCGGTTAATGGCTAACCTGATTGCTTTAAATAATAAAAAAGCATTTTAAAATATTTATGAGTACACAGCAAAACAGAGGAAGGAGTGATATAGCCTTAGTGGTAACAATTGTACTCGGCCTTTTAATAGGTTTCCTGATAAAACGTGTTCATATTGGTTTGCTGATCGGAATCGGGCTTGGCCTGATAACTTCCGTTTTACTTAAAAGAAGATCGAAATAATAAACACAGAGAAACCTGCAATGTGTTTTCAAAAATAAAAAGAGTCAGCATGAGTGATGATCATGATAAAGTGCCTTTATTTAAAACCTGGAAAAAATGGTATTTCGCCGTGCTGTTATTCCTGGTGGTACTGATTATTTTGTTTAGCATTTTCACCAAAACATTTTCATGACCCAACTGGATTGGATAGTACTTGTTGTCACATTAACCGGGATTATCACCTATGGTTTGTACAAAAGCCGCACTACTCACAACCTGGATGGATATCTTTTAGCAAACAGAAGTTTACCCTGGGGCCTGGTGTTGTTAAGTATCATGGGCACACAGGCCAGCGCCATCACTTTTCTTTCTGCTCCGGGACAGGCCTATACCGATGGAATGCGGTTCGTGCAGTATTATTTCGGCTTACCTGTTGCTATGGTGGTAATCTGCATTTTTTTTGTTCCTATTTTCAGTAAACTGAAAGTTTATACAGCTTACGAATACCTGGAAAACAGGTTTGATAATAAAACAAGGTCTCTTACTTCATTTCTTTTTTTATTGCAAAGAGGATTATCAACAGGAATCAGTGTTTTTGCTCCATCCATTATTCTTTCCTCCATACTTGGCTGGGATATTTATTGGACGAATGCCTTCATGGGCGGTTTACTAATTATTTATACCATCAGTGGCGGTGCTAAAGCAGTTGCTTATACGCAGCAGTTACAACTCATCATCATTTTTACCGGCATATTCCTGGCTGCTTATATGATGGTAAGTATGTTACCCGATGGGATTGGTTTTGCAGATGCATTATATGTGGGTGGTGGTATGGGAAAATTAAATGTAATCACTACCGGGTTTGAAAATGGAAAATTTAACTGGAGCGACCAGTACAATTTATTCAGCGGCATCATTGGTGGTTTTTTTCTTGCTCTTTCCTATTTTGGAACAGACCAGAGCCAGGTAGGCAGGTACCTGACGGCCAAAAATTTAACCCAAAGCCGTATGGGGCTTTTAATGAACGGCCTGGTGAAAGTGCCCATGCAATTCCTGATTCTACTGGTGGGTGTACTTGTTTTTTCTTTTTACCAGTTTAATAAAGCACCGGTATTTTTTAACCAGTCTTTGGTGGACAAGGCGCACAAAACATCCTACAGTAATGTACTTACAATAATTGAAGAAGATTATAAAACAAATTTTTCTTCTATTCCTGAACTGCACAAACAGCTCAGAGAAAGTAAAGAACTGGAAAATAACCAGACTGCAGTTGAAATAGAAAACAAGTTAGCAGTTGCCAATAAAGTGGTTGACTCATTAAGAAAAGAATATAAAACAGTTATTAA
>DATDPZ010000327.1:0-2212 GCA_035292525.1 Chitinophagaceae bacterium | reverse complement strand
GAACCTGGATACCTGGATGCAGTTTCTTACTTCCCGTCCTCATCATTTAGGTAGTGCACAGGGAAAAGCAAATGCAGATTATATGGCAAACCTTTTTCGCAGCTGGGGGTTTCAAACGGAGATCGCCGAATATCATGTATTGTTCCCAACTCCAAAAACAAGAATACTTGAATTGCTGGGCAGCAAACCATTTAAAGCAAAGCTGGAAGAGCCTGCATTAAAGGAAGATCGGACAAGCGGACAGAAAGCCGAACAATTACCTTCTTATAATGCTTACTCCGCCGACGGAGATGTAACCGCTGAGTTGGTTTTTGTAAACCGGGGTATTCCGGCAGATTATGATGAGCTGGAAAGAATGGGAGTGAGTGTAAAAGGAAAAATTGTGATTGCAAAATACGGAGGCTCATGGAGAGGTATAAAACCAAAAGTGGCTTATGAACATGGCGCAGTTGGTTGTATTATTTACAGTGATCCGGAAGATGATGGATACGCAGCTGGTGATGTGTACCCTGTTGGTCCTTTTCGTCCGAAGGATGGAGTACAGCGGGGTTCCGTTATGGACATGCCGGTGTATCCCGGAGATCCGCTGACGCCGGGAGTAGGCGCCACAAAAGATACCAAACGGCTGGACAGAAAAGAGGCAATAACAATTATGAAAATTCCGGTGCTACCTATTTCTTATGAAGATGCTTTGCCCTTACTGCAATCATTAGGAGGGCCTGTGGCACCTGCTTCATGGCGAGGTGGTTTGCCAATTACTTATCATGTGGGCCCCGGCAAAGAAAAAGTGCATTTGAATCTGCAATTCAACTGGGATATAAAAACATTATACAATGTAATTGCAAAACTTCCGGGAACAGAATTACCGGATGAGTGGATCATCCGCGGTAATCATCATGATGGCTGGGTGAACGGAGCGGCTGATCCTATCAGTGGTATGGTGGCAGAACTGGAAGAAGCAAGAGTGATCGGTGAAATGGTGAAGAAAGGATATAAATTAAAAAGAACCCTGGTCTATTGTGCATGGGATGGAGAAGAACAAGGTTTGTTGGGTTCTACTGAATGGGCAGAAGATCACCAGGAAGAATTGCGCAAAAAAGCAGTGGCTTATATAAATACCGATGGAAATTCCCGTGGCTTTGTGGGAGCTGCCGGATCTCATACTCTGGAACCATTCTTTAATGAAATTGCTGATGTAGTGATGGATCCGCAAACCGGAGTGAGTATTAAAGAAAGAAAATATGCTGATGCTGTGGTGAATGCAGATAAAACTGCCAGAACAAAATTATTGGGAAATAAAAATATCAAACTGGGTGCGCTGGGTGCTGGATCGGATTGGTCAGGCTTTTTACAATTCCTCGGTATTGCGTCTATGCATCTTGGCTTTGGTGGCGAAGGCAGTGGAGGCGAATACCATTCAATTTATGATTCCTACGATCACTTTACACGTTTCAAAGATCCCGGATTTTTATATGGAGTTGCTTTATCAAAAACAGCAGGCAGGGTAATGATGAGATTGGCCAATGCCGAAGTGCTGCCAATTGATTTTTCCAGCTTTCAAAAAACAGTTGCTGATTATGTAACAGAATTAAAAACGCTGGCCGATAATATGAGGAATGAAACAGAGACAGAAAATAAACTGATCAGCGATAAATTATATGAGCTGGCAACTGATCCGAAGAAGGGATTCCAGTCGCCGAAAGTAAAAGAGCCAGTACCCTATCTCAATTTCAGTAACCTGGAAAATACCATGGTACAATTGAAGAACAGTGCTGATGAATTTCAAAAATTATATGGTAGTGGTACACAGTTGTCTCCTGCAAAACAAAAAGAGCTGAATGAAATTTTATTTAAAGTGGAAAGAAGCCTGATCAATGAAAAAGGATTACCACGCAGATCCTGGTACAAGCACCAGGTGTATGCTCCGGGATATTATACAGGTTATGGTGTAAAAACTTTACCGGGCATCCGGGAGGGTATTGAAGAAAGAAACTGGAAAGAAGCGCAGGATAATATTGAGATCGTTTCAAAAACAATCGAAACATATAATCACAAAGTAAAACAAGCAACGACCATTATTAAACCCAAAGCATTTTAAAATTTCAGTACGGGCATTAATAAATAGATTTGCCGGATGCAATTGCCAAAAGAGTTTCTGGAATCTTTAGAGGGTTCAAAGGGATTTGATAAAAATGCTTTTGAGCAAGTGCAT
>DATDPZ010000326.1:0-21619 GCA_035292525.1 Chitinophagaceae bacterium | reverse complement strand
TTCGAACCACAGGATCATCCAAATGATTTTCAATATCCAGGAGGGCCACCGGTACCTCCTTATGATGCAGCAGGCTGGACACTGGCTTACCAGATGGGGTTTCAGTTTGACAGGATACTGGAAGGTTTTGACGGACCTTTCGAAAGAAATCCGTTAGGGAAACTGATCACCCTTAAAGGGAAGATTACAGGGCCGGCTTCTCCAAAAGGATTTATGCTAAATGCCCGATCAAATAATTCTTTTAAGGCAGTCAATCAACTTTTAAAAGACGGAATTCCTGTTTATCGTATAACCAATGAAATTCCCGGTATGGATTATAGTGTTGGTTCTTTCTATATTCCTGCCGGCGCCAAAACAAAATCAATAGTAGAAAAATTAGCGAATGAAACGGGTGTTGAAGTACAATCATTATCAAAACCACCCACTGCGTTACAAAAAATTTCTCCTGCAAAAATTGCACTCTGGGATACTTATGGTGGTTCCATGCCTTCCGGCTGGATCCGCTGGATCATGGAGCAATTCAATTATTCAATTGATGTGATTTATCCCAGGGATATTGATACCGGGAATTTAAAATCAAAGTATGATGTAATCGTTTTTGTAGGTGGATCAATTCCTGCAGTCTCTACTTCAGCCAGCCAGAATGCAAACCGGTTTCAGGGAATGCCAAATGCCGAAACCATTCCGGAAGAGTACCGTTATAGGTTAGGTCGTCTTACTGTGCAGCGATCTGTTCCTGAATTGAAAAAATTTTTGGAACAGGGTGGTAAAGTAGTTACAATCGGGTCTGCAACAAACCTGGCCTATCATTTAAAACTTCCTGTTTCAAATGCATTAGTTGAAATAGAAAATGGAATTGAAAAAAATTTAACGAGAGAAAAGTATTATGTTCCTGGTAGTATATTGAGCGTAAACGTGGACAATCGTGATCCGGCGCTCTGGGGCATGAAACCAAAGACAGACGTTTACTTTGATGCCAGCCCTGTTTTTAATATTGCTCCTGCTGCTTTATCCTCTGGTGAAATAAAACCACTGGCCTGGTTTGATGATACCAAACCATTACGCAGTGGCTGGGCATGGGGTCAGTCTTATTTATCGGATAAAGTAACTGCATTTGTTGCAAAAGTGGGTGAAGGAAAGTTATATGCTTTCGGACCAGAAATAACTTTCAGAGGCCAGGCACACGGTACTTTTAAAATGTTGTTTAATCAGCTGTATAAATAAATAACAGGCAAAAAACTGAAAGCATTTTTTACTGATGTGTTGTGTTTGTAAATAAACAGATACAACTTACAAGGCATCAGCAAACTAGTTATCTGATAATTTAAATAGTTTAAGAAAAATAAAAACAAACTAAAAAAATAAACTGAAATATAATTAAAAGGATAACCAGGTTAACGCTATTTTATTTAACAATTATTGTAACCGGAAATTTAAATTCTTTTGGGAAGTAACATTTCCTGTTATCACAAGCCTGATAAAACAAATTTCCTTTTGACTCATATTTTCCTTTTACAACCTTTTTACCTGCTGAGACAGGGATTTTAATGATGATCGTGCTGTCAAATACATTAAAGATTTCTTCAGTGCCTTTTATCTTAAATGTGGAAGAAGCAGGAAATATTATTTTACCAAATTCAATTTCTTTTACGGGTTCAATTTTAAAAGTTGTTGGTAAAAAATTTTCAATTCCCGGATTGTCAGACATAATATGAAACTCCCTGGCAATCTCAAATTTTATAGTTGCAATGATTTGTTCGCCTCGTTTCAGGTTAATAACCGGTGTTTCAGCCAGCTTCACATGGGCCAACTGGTTGTATGAATTCAAAGGAAAATAAAACAATAAGAACAGTATTGCTTTAAAGACGTTCATCCAGTAACCGTTTTAATTCCACCAGTTTTGCATCAAAATTTTTGGAATCAAGTAAAGAAAAGAAAATTATTTTGCCCTCGGGATCAATCAACAGATTAGATGCCAGCATAACTTCGTCTCTTGCAAGATCAGGTAATACATCATCAGGGGCAAAACTGGCAGCCACTTTACCCTCTGTATCCAGTAAAACAGGGAAAGAAAGTTTAAATTTATTAACCAGAAGATCACTTACCAGTTTTTTATCTTCTTTTACATCTATGATCAATACTTCTACTCCTTTTGCTTTATAATCTTTATAAAGCTGTTCCAGGTTAGGAGCTTCTGCATTACAAAAAGGACACCAGGTAGTGGCAAAGTGAATGACAAGATATTTACCCCGGTAATCTGAAGAATTTATTTTTTTACCTGTAATATCCTCCAATGAAAATGAAGGAGCTTCCGTGTCTTTCATGGTACTGAACTTTTTAGTCGAATTGTTCTGGGCTTTTACAGAAAAACTGAACGCCAGAAGGAATAATAAACTCAATGGCAAAAATAATTTCACTGTCATAAAAATATTTTTTTTGAAGTTACAAAAAATGCTTTATCACCGGGGGAAAATAATTTTTATATTTCCTTTCCCGGAGGACTTCTTTGGCCTGATCTGAAATAAACTGTAAACTCTGTAATAGGTAATGAATACCGGCTATTAGGGTATTTAGCCTGCGCCGGTTTATTTACTTTCTTTTAAAAATCAGTTTTCTGTAAATTCGCACTCACTTCAACCAATATGCAGGAACATAATCATCAACTGGCCGCCATTTTGTTTGCCGACATGGTTGGTTACACCGCTATGATGCAGCAGGATGAAAATGAGGCAGTGGAAAAAGTCCACCGCTTCAGGGAAACTGTGGAGTTAATCGCATCCGAATTGAATGGGAAAATCGTTCAGTACTATGGCGACGGCTCATTATTGTTGTTTAACAGTTCTACGGATGCAGTTGAATTTGCAAAACTGCTTCAGGAGGATCTGTCGGAAGATCCTGTAATACCTGTTCGTATTGGCATTCATATGGGCGATGTGCTTTTGCATAGCGGCAACGTTTTTGGCGATGTCGTCAATATTGCATCCAGGATACAGGCGTTGGCTCCATCCGGGGGAATTTATATTTCTGAAATGGTGTATCGGAATATTGCCAATAAAAAAGAAATGGAATCAGAATTTGTAAAGGAAGAAAAATTAAAAAATGTAAAAGAGCCCATCAGGGTTTATGAAGTGTTTACCCGAAACAGTCAGGCATATGTCAAACCGGATGATTCCCGGGAGACGATCATTAACCCCGCGGAAGACAAAAGTATCGCTGTACTTCCGTTTACCAACCTCAGCAGTGATGCGGAACAGGAATATTTCAGTGACGGACTTACAGAAGATATCATTACCCAGCTTTCCAAGATTAAAGCTTATAAAGTAATCTCCCGTACCTCCGTGATGCAGTATAAAAACACTTCCAAAACCATTAAGGAAATCGGTAAAGAGTTGGGAGTGAAATTAATCATGGAAGGAAGTGTGCAGCGGTCAGCTGACAAAGTAAGAATTACCTCACAGTTAATAAATGCTTTAAATGATGAGCATTTGTGGGCAGATTCTTATGACCGGCCCGTTAAAGATATTTTTTCCATTCAAAGAGAAGTGGCACTTTCTATCGCCTCCATTTTAAACACCACACTTTCCAAAACTGAAACCCAGCAATTGGATTATATTCCTACAGTTAATCTATCTGCTTATGATTTTTATCTGCGTGGAAAACTCCTGGTGGAAAAAAGAAACAAGGTGGACCTGCTGGAGGCAAGAAAATATTTTCAGCAGGCTGCCGAAAAAGATAAAGCTTTTGCCAATGCTTATTCAGGGTTGGCCGATACTTTCCTGCTTTCTTCATTCCGGGGTTACGAGGATCCTACAAAAATGCTGTGGCTGGCGAAAAAAAATATTGATGTGGCGTTAAGCCTTGATCCGTTTTCCGGTGAAACACAGGCATCACTGGGCTATTGGTATTTTCAAAACCTTGACTGGCATGCCGCAGACATTACTTACCGGAGAGCCCTCAAATTAAATTCAAATCAATCCAACATTTATCTCTGGCTGGCTATTTTACTGGAGGCAAAAGGTGAAATGGCAGAGGCCCTTGAAATTTATAATAAAGGGTATGAGATAAATCCCATGTGGGAATATTTATTGCAGAATAAGATCAGGTTATTGGCAAATATGAATAACAAAGAGGCAGCTTATGCCTTACAACAAAGCCTGATTGATAAAGCATCGCATGATCCCGTACTCCTGAATAAAAGATATTCAGATCTTTCCCTGCTTCAGTGGTCTTTTGATGATAAAGAAAAAGCAATTGCTTCTGCCAGGATTGCCGGAAACAAAGGACTTTCTAAGTTTTATAAAGACGGGGACTTTTCCATCATGAAGAAAAAAGTGGATGAGTATTACCAGGAGCTGAAAAAAAGAAGCGAATATATTTCACAATTATGGATGGGAATTGACTATGCTTATGCCGGCGACCGCGAAAAAGCGCTGGATTGTTTTGATAATGCAATTGCCCTGAAAGAAACAGCCATTTCAATGTTATTGATCAGGGATTATGGTTTTATAACTATCAAATACCTCAACATGGCTTTGATTACACGAAAGATAAAAAAATTGATAAATTTCTGAAAATGGAAAAAGTTTTTCGTGAAGCCAACCCAACTGACATAACCGGAATACAGTTAGTAAGAAATGCAGTGAAGGAAAATGTTTTATCTGACCCGGCATTGGTATCAGACCAGGACTGTTTTGATTATTTAATTAACAGGGGAAAGGGCTGGGTATGTGAGATTGATGATAAGATTGTTGCATTTGCCATTGCAGACCTGGTGGAAGAAAATATCTGGGCATTATTTGTTCATCCGGATTATGAAAAAAAGTCTATTGGAAAATCTTTGCATGACATGATGATTAATTGGTATTTTGACCAGGGAAAACAAAAAGTCTGGTTAAGCACCGGGCCCCATACCCGGGCCGAAAGTTTTTATCGTAAAGCCGGATGGAAAGAAACCGGTATCACCGGTAAAGGTGAAATTAAATTTGAATTGACTTTACAGGAATGGGTAAAGACAAATGATAAACATTAAACTTAAATGAATGCTTCTGTTCAATTTTATACCATTCCCTGAGCTTGAAACTGACCGGCTATTGTTAAGAAGAATGAATATGGCTGATGCTCCGGAAATGTTTTTTCTAAGATCTGATGAATCAGTGCTGAAGTATATAGGAAAAGAACCTGCAAAAACCATTCATGAAGCAGAAGCTTTTATAGAAAAAATAGATGCCGGTATAGTTTCCGGCATTTCTATCATGTGGGCAATCACTTTAAAGGAAAATCCGGAAAAAATGATCGGCACTATTTGTTACTGGAATATGCAACCGGAACATTTCCGTTCAGAGATTGGTTTCCTGTTACATCCGGATCATTGGAGAAAAGGAATCATGAAAGAAGCAATCAGTAAAATCCTGGATTATGGCTTCAGCACAATAAAGCTGCACAGCATCGAAGCCCGGGTTCATGTTGATAATAAGGCTTCCGCTTCAGTTCTTGAATTTTGTGGTTTTAAGAAAGAGGGTCTCCTGAAAGAAGATTTTTACTTCAATGGAGAATTCCTGGATACCCTTATCTTCTCCCGGCTGCAATAATTATTTATGGTATCTTTCACTATGAACAAGCGAACATTTTTAAAAAATATTTCACTAATGGGATTAACGCCTTTACCTGCATTCAATCAACTGGAGAAATGGGTTTCCAACTACGAACACATGCTGCCCTCTATTATTGCTGAAGATGAAACTTTCTGGGAGGAAGTAAGAAAAGGATATAAAATCAAACCAGATTATATCAATCTTGAAAACGGGTATTATTGTTTTTTACCTCAGGAAACGCTGGAGAATTTCATTCATCATGTGAGGGAAATAAATTTCCAGGCATCCTGCTACATGAGGACAAAAAGATTTGAAGACAAAAAAATAATGGCGGCTAAGCTGGCAAAGCTTGCCGGATGTTCATCGGAAGAACTGGTCATTACACGGAATACTACCGAGAGTCTGGATATGATTATTGCCGGTACGCATTGGCAAGCGGGCGATGAAGCGGTAATGGCCGAGCAGGATTATGGCGCCATACTGGATATGTTTCAATTGATTGCTAAAAGACACGGGGTAGTGAACCAGGTTGTTTCTATTCCTAATCACCCGGCAGATGATGATGAAATAGTAAATCTGTATGCCCGTGCCATTACACCAAAAACAAAGTTGCTGATGGTTTGTCATATGGTTAATATCACCGGGCAGGTATTACCGGTAAAAAAGATTTGTGATATGGCGCACAGCAAGGGTGTAAAAGTGCTGGTGGACGGAGCTCATGCCTTTGCCCATATCCGGTTTTCTATTCCTGATCTGGGTTGTGATTATTATGGTACCAGTTTGCATAAATGGTTAAGTGTGCCCATAGGTGCAGGATTTTTATATATTAAAAAAGAAAACATCCCGGGTATCTGGCCCTTGCTGGCTGCTGACGATAGCATTAAGGGAAATGATATTTACAGGTTGAATCATACTGGTACACATCCTGTTCATACAGATCTTACCATTTCAGATGCTATTGATTTTTATCTGAAGATCGGACCAGAAAGAAAGGAAGCAAGGCTTCGTTACCTGCAGCATTATTGGTCAGATAAAGTAAGAGACCTGCCCAATGTGATAGTAAACACTCCCAAAGATCCGGCCCGTTCATGTGGTATTGCAAATGTTGGTATCAGCGGATTGAAACCTTCTGAACTGGCTGAAGTATTATTTAAGAAATATAAAATCTATACGGTAGCTATAGAAAGAGGCAATGTGCAGGGTTGCCGTATCACACCTAATATTTATATTACTCCAAGGGAGTTAGATATTTTCGTGAGTGCCTTGAAAGAACTGGCTTCCTGATTTCTGGTTTAAAAAAGTACTGAATTGCATTAGTATTGCATATGATTTCTTCACTTAATGATTTTCAAAAATTTTTTTTTATTGGCATTGCCGGTACAGGGATGAGTGCATTAGCTCAATACGTAAAGGGAACCGGAAAAGAAGTGAGCGGCTCTGATCGCTTTTTTTCTCCGGGTATTTTTAATGAAACAAAGGAAAAATTAGAATCCGAAGGAATACTTTGTTTTTTACAGGACGGGAGTGGTATCAATGAAAAAACTGATTTGGTAGTGGCCAGCACGGCAATTGAAGACACTGTTTTTGAAATTCAAAAAGCAAAGCAGCTAAATATCCCGGTCATCAAAAGAAGTGAGTTGCTGGCGATGATTTCTTCCGGTAAGAAAACAATAGCCGTGGGTGGCACTTCAGGTAAAAGTACAACATCAGCCATGTTGTTTGAAATACTTCAATATGCCGGTCTGCAGCCCGGCATTATCAGTGGCGCCGGGTTAATTAGTATTATTAAGGAAGGAAGGATTGGCAATGCAAAAGTGGGGCAGGGTGAGTGGTTGGTGATTGAAGCCGATGAAAGCGATGGTTCCATTGTTCATTACAAACCGGAAATCGGACTATTATTAAATATTGATAAAGACCACAAAGACATTGATGAGTTAAGGGAGATATTTAAAGCCTTTAAAAATAACAGCAGAAAATTTATTGTCAACCAGTCGCATCCACTGGCTAAAAAATTATCACAGGATATTAAAAATGATTTTTCCACTGAAGAAACTATTTTAGCAGGCTATCTTGCGAAAGACTTTAAACAGGATGGCTTAAATATTCAATTTTCAATTCAAAATACGCTATTCACTCTTCAAACAGTGGGCAGGCACAACATGGAAAATGCCCTTGCTGCTGTTGCCGTAGCTAATCAAATAGGTGCAGGACTGGAAGTATGTGCCGCCGCATTAAAAAAATATGATGGAATATACCGCAGGCATCAGATATATGGAAAGAAGAATGGTGTTTGGCTGGTAGATGATTATGCACATAATCCCGCCAAATGTGCCGCCAGCATGCAGGCCTGCCAGGCTATAGCTCCTAAACTGGTTGCCTGGTTGCAGCCTCATGGTTATACACCCACAAAATTTTTAAGAAAAGATTTTGTTGAAGAAATTTCAAAGGCATTGCGTCCTCAGGACGAAATTTGGATGAGTGAAATTTTTTATGCAGGAGGAACTACGGCGAAAGATATTTCTTCCGGCGATCTTATTATGGATCTGAAGGAAAAAGGAGACCATGCTTTTTTTGTGGAAAACAGGAAGGAACTGCTTGCTGCCATCCGGCCTCACCTGACTGATAATTGCGTGTTATTACTAATGGGTGCAAGAGATCCTTCTTTAGAGGAATTTGCCCGGTCTGTATGGCAGGAGCTTTAAAAAATTTGTATGAACCGCCGGTCTTTCTTAATTTGAAATTACTTTTCCAACTAAAACATTTTTTATGATACCATTACTTATCCGCTATAAAATCGGTTTACTTTTTTCAATAGTAATTTTTTTAACACAGTGCAACAAACAGGTTGTCCTTTCAGTAGAAAAGCAATCAGAAAAAAACAATACAGCTATTACTGCAGAAAATACAGGTTTTTGTGATTATGATCTGGATGAAACAACGTTAACCTCATCTGGCTGGACTAAACGATTTGAGGAAAATTTTTCAATAAATTTTAATCAATGGAATACCTGGACCGGTGGCGCTTTCAATAATGAATTGCAGCATTATCAACCATCCAACCTTGTATTAAGTAATGGCATTCTTTCCATTGAAGCAAAAAGAGAAAATGTTACCGGGGCCACTACGCCTTTTGATCCTTCAGTAAAATCTTTTGAATTCACCTCTGGCAGAATAGAAACTAAAACTCATTTTTCAGCAGGTAATGCAACTCCTAAAGTAAGAATGATTGCCCGTGTAAAATTACCAACTGGTTATGGCATGTGGCCGGCGTTCTGGAGTTATGGTGATCCCTGGCCCACACAGGGAGAAATTGATATCCTGGAAGCAAGAGGAAATGGACCATTCAAATACCAGACAGCTTACTGGTATGGGCGCAGGGCAGGGGTAAACATTGCCAGCAATACAGAAGGGTTTATCACTTCAGATATTAGTTTAGCCGAATGCTGGCATGTATATGAAGTGATATGGGAAAAGAACAAGCTTACTTACTTTTTCGACGGACAGGTTGTGGTTACAAAGACGGGGGGATGGATCCCGAATTTTTTCAGAAAGTCGCAGCGAATTACTTTAAATCTTGCAATAGGCGGCGGTTTTTTTGGCAACCCCGCTGCTTCATCAATAGAAACAGGTACCATGCAGATTGATTGGGTAAAAGTCTTTACTTCCAAGTAGATTTGCTGCATGGCTTCAACACTCATCACCAATATCAGATCACTGGTAAATGTAAGGACAACAGTAAAACTCCTTCGTGGAAATGAACTGGCTGAATTACCCTGTATGGAGAATGCTTTCCTGGTAATTGAGGATGGAAGAATAGCTGAATACGGAGTTATGCAACAAATTCCAAATTTCAAATTCCAGGTTCCGGATAAAACCATTGATGCTTCGGGTCAGTTTGTGCTCCCTGCCTGGTGCGATTCTCACACCCATCTTGTTTTTGCTGCCAGTCGTGAAGAAGAGTTTGTAGATAAAATAAAAAGATTTACCTATGCTGAAATTGCAGCTAAAGGAGGAGGTATCCTGAACTCAGCAGGGAAATTAAATGCAATGAGTGAGGATGAACTTTTTAATCTTGCCTGGAAACGCCTGGACGAAGTGAGCCGTTTAGGAACCGGTGCTATCGAAATAAAAAGTGGCTATGGGTTAACGACGGAAGGAGAACTGAAAATGCTTCGGGTTATTAAAAAGCTAAAAGAAAAGTCAAGCCTTTTAATCAAGTCAACCTTTCTGGGTGCCCATACTTTTCCATTGGAGTTTAAGGAAAATCACCAGGGCTATATTGATCTTATCATTGATGAAATGCTGCCGGTGATTGCCGGAGAAAATCTGGCTGATTATATAGATGTATTTTGTGAGTCAGGTTTTTTTTCTCCGGATGAAACCGAAACGATTTGCAGAGCTGGTATGAAATACGGATTAAAACCAAAAATTCATGCTAATCAACTCAATTTATCCGGTGGCGTTGAAACAGGAGTTAGATTAGCAGCTCTTTCAGTGGACCACCTGGAAACGATGAATGTCTCCGCCATTAATGAACTGGCGAACTCGCAAACCATCGGAACTTTATTGCCAACAGCTGCTTTCTTTTTACGAATGCCTTTTCAGCCGGCCAGAAAATTAATTGACGCCGGCTGTTCCATTGCATTGGCCAGTGATTATAATCCCGGTTCTTCTCCATCAGGAAATATGAACTTGGTGGTTGCCATGAGTTGCATTGGAATGAAAATGCTGCCAGAAGAAGCTATTAATGCCGCTACGATCAATGGCGCCTATGCTATGGATATACAAAATGAGGCAGGCAGTATTTCCGTTGGTAAAAAAGCAAATCTCATTTTTACAAAACCCATTCCTTCGCTGGCTTACATGCCTTATTCATTTGGGACAAATTTGATTGATAAAGTGATGATCAACGGGGAGTTTCTGTAATAAAATGCTGTATTAGTTTTTAGCAAGATGATATTTGAGTGAGACCAGCCCGGTTGAATAAGTTTCGCAATGCATCAGCTCCAATTGAATTCTTTCTGTAAGTTCACTAAACAATGGTTTTCCGGCTCCCAGAATAACCGGGTGCACCGATAACCAGAGTTCATCAACCAATCCCAGCTTTAAAAGAGAGCTGATCAGTTTGGCACCGCCAAATAACCATATGTCTTTCCCTTTTTCTTTTTTTATTTTTTCCACCTCTTTTTTAATATTCTTTTTTACCAGCAAGGCTCCATCTTTTACCTCATCAAGTGTAGTAGAGAAAATATATTCTTTCAATTTTGGGAAACCAGCAGTCCCCGGGTCACCCATTGCCTGTGTCACTTCATAACTTTTGCGACCGATAAATACAGTGTCAATTCTTTTAAAAAAATCAGACAGGCCATAGTCCTGGTCTGTGAAGCACCAGTCAAATTCTCCGTTGGGTCCTTCAATAAAACCATCCAGACTGACAGCAAGGCCCATAATTATTTTACGCATAAAAAATAGATTGTTTAATTAATAAAAATCAACATAAAACCATGATGTTTTTTAATTTTCATAATTGAACTATTTATGATTCAATTTACAAAAAGGCAGAGAGAAAAAATATTTTTATCAAATAAAATACGAAGCTCTGGTTTTCAATATGAAAGAGGAGGATTTAAACGGAAAGACAATCGGCATTTAATTACAACTAATACCATAAATTCGTGGCAGAAGTTTTTTAAAAATATTTATAAAAAATAAAACGAGAACACTTGAAAAAGAGAGCCGATTACATATCCTGGGATGAATATTTTATGGGGGTGGCCCTTCTGTCTGCCAAGCGCAGTAAAGATCCCAGCACACAGGTAGGCGCCTGTATAGTGAATGACAAAAACAAAATTGTGGGGGCAGGATATAACGGCCTGCCTATTGGTTGTGATGATGACGAATTCCCATGGGAAAAGCAGGGAAATTTCCTGGATACCAAATATCCTTATATCTGTCATGCAGAACTCAATGCTATTTTAAATAATATAGGCATGGATCTGCGTGGCTGTAAAATTTATACGGCATTGTTCCCCTGCAATGAATGTTCAAAAGCAATTATTCAATCCGGGATTACAGAAGTGATCTACCTATCTGATAAATATGAAGGCACGGATACCGCCAAAGCATCAAAACTTATGCTGGACAAAGCCGCTGTGAAATTCAGGAAAGTAAATTCAAAAAAGATGCAGTTGATTCTTTCTTTTGATGAAGAGGATGTGTAAGTAAAACCAGGTAATCCACTGGCAGTCTCTTTAAGGATTAACAAGATCTCATAGGGATATTAAACAAACCTGTCACGTAAAGACTTTCATGTGCATAAGTTGGGTTTCAGAAATTTATTTTTTGCACCTGCAGTCTTTGCGTGACAGGTTTTCTTTTAAGACAACATCAGCTTAAATGATCTCAATGGTCCTGGACAACTTTTGAGCATGTTCTTTTTTTGGAAGGGTCAATTGCAGGATGCCATTGTTATAAGCGGCTGTAATCTTGCTTACATCAATACTGTCATCCAGCCGGAAGCTTCTGGAAAAAGAAGCCAGCTTAAATTCATTCCGCAGCCAGCCCTCTGTTTTGTTTTCATTGCTTTGTTCTTCTTTCTTTTCAAAAGACACTGTCAGCAAATCATTACTTACCTGTAAACCGAAATCTTCTTTACGCAGACCCGGAGCTACCAGTTCCATTTCAAATGTTTTTTCTGTCTCCCGCAGGTTAACTGGAATATTGCTTTCATAGTTTATACTATTAAAGCCCCAGTTTTCATCATTAAAAAAATTACTCAGGCTATTTTGCAACAGGTGATCTACCCAACTGGAAACACCCATTGCCGGTGAGCCAATTCCAGCATTGTTTCTTTTGATGATACTTGTTTTCATATGTCCTCCTTTTTTTTATTAACCCCATTTCAACTAAAATGCCAGTACTGATTTTCTGAAAAAATGACAATACGGAAGTGAAAATATTTCAGAAAAAATGAAATTTTTTCACTAAAAACTCAGCTGGGTTGATGCCGGGATGTAATGTAGATATATAAAAAGAACAGTAAAGATTCCGGTATTCGTTTCGTCTTATTATTTTCTTTCCAGACAACTCATCTCCCAGATTTATTATACTACGTATTTTATGAAACTAAGGAGGACCGAAGGACTCCTTCGGAGAATATGTCTAAAAATATTAGCGCAATATAAAATTTCTGCAAAGATGAGTGCCTCCCTGTGTTTTTAATTTGAAATCTTTTATTGCCCGGGAGCAGACTTATCCCGGAAGTAAATGACTATGTCGGGAAGATATTTTGTTAAAGTATTATCATTATTAGCCCTACCTGATAGTATTCATTTTTAGACTTTGACATGGCAGATTACCGGCTATATCAATTTTGTTTTTGTTATGCAAACCAGGCTATTAAATATTTATAATTGATTATTTTAAACAAATAATCCGAATTCTGATTTTTTGGTAGCGTTTTTGATATTATAAGCTTGACATAGATTTTTTAACCTAAATCATTTACTATGAAAATGAATCTTTTTATCTGTAAGAAAATACGATTCCCGATTTATGCTTTATTATTCTTATCAATTTCCTTTTTTGCCTGTAAAAAAGATAGCAATGAAAACATTGCTCAAAATTATTCTACAACAGGTAATGCTTCCGGAAGCCAGGAAAATCCACCGAATAGCAGTTCGGGTTCCGGTACATTGACGGGTACGTATAATTCAGCAACAAATGTCTGGCAATATAACATTAACTGGAATAGTCTTACCAGTGCTGCAACCGCTGTTGAGTTACGGGGCCCTGCTTCAATTGGTGTTAATGGAGCTTTGATGTTTGCATTGTCCATATCAGCACCTGGTATCAATGGTACTGCAAGTGGAAATGTTACTCTTTCCGCTCAACAGGAAGCCGACTTGCTGGCGAATAAATGTTATTATACTATTCGTTCGTCAACATATCTTACGGGAGAGATCCGTGGAAATATAACAGCAATTGCAAATTAAAATCTGGAAGTAAGCGACGAATAGTAAACAGGGTATTCTGTGGGTGGAATACCCTGTTATTATTAAAGTATTTTTATCATTTCTTTCCAGAAAATCCCTTTCACTAATTTAGTAAACCTTGTCCTTTATGAAACTCAGGAGGTCCGAAGGACTCCTTCGGAGAACTAGTCAAAAATATTATTGCAAAGTATCAGGAAGGGTAGTCACACCCTGTTTTTTTATTTTAAAATCTTTTTTAATTTGGGAACAGACTCATTCCGGAAACAAATAACCTAACCATAGGGTCCGCATCCCGATTTCTATCGGGACTATTGTAAAAAAATATCCGATGGGCAAGAGTTTGCTTTTAATGTTATTGGTCGGGCGACCAACAACAATGGGATGAGATATCAATAATGGCAGTATATTACATGATCAATCATTTTTCCAATCCGATTTTTTTCATGAGTGCAATATAACGTGGTTCTTTACGCAGGTTCTGCAAACGTGGTTCCATCTTCAGGTATCGTACTGAACCTGATTTTTCTTCGTAAGATTTTTCCAGCCATTTCAAAGCATTTTCTTTATCATTAAGCCCGGCATAAACAAGAGCAAAAAAAAATGGAGATACAGGTTCCTTTTTGTTTTTAACATATAAACTGTCAAGAATCTTATGTGCCGCAGAAGTATTTCCACTGGATGCATAAACATGTCCAAGAGCAGCGAGAATATTTGAATTACCAGGTGAAAGCTCTAATGCATCCCGGTAATCTTTGATTGCTTGCTCAAACATTTTTTTTTGCTGGTAAGCCATGCCGCGTATCCAGCGGGCACCTGCTGACTTTGGATTCAGCTCCATGGTTTTTTGCTCCTGAGCGATTGCCTCATCATACCTTCCTGCAGAAAGATAGGCCATCCCGAGATCAGCATTAATTCGGGTTGAAAGCGGATCAAGTTCCCTCGCTTTCTCCATCTGAGTGACTGCTTCATTTGTTTTTCCTACTGCTGTCAGGCAGAGGGCATACCAATGGTGAGCCAGTATATAGCCTGGATCTAACGTAATGGCTTTCCGGAAACCTTCTTCAGCACTTTCCCATTTCCATTCATGCAGGTTGATGTGTGCAAGAGAATTATGAGCCTCGGCAAGATTTTCATTGATCATTAAAGCCCGCTGAGCCGCATCTTTTGCTTTTAAAGTTGATTCATCAATCGACATTAATCCATAATCGTAGAGAGTAAGATAGGTGTCTGCCAATCCGGAGTATGCCGCTGCATAATTGGAATCCTTCTTTATTGCATCTTCAAAATATCCGATTGCCTTTTTTAGGCCTTCGTCCGTTCTCGTGTTCCAGTGATAGCGTCCTTTCAGATAGTCCTCATGAGCTTCAGGATTTTTTGTGAAACTTCCTGCTAACAGGTTTGTTTGTTTACCACTCAGCTTGATTTTTAAAATGTCAACGATCATCTTTGAAATTTCATCCTGGATGGCAAATACATCCTGCATCTGCCGGTCATATGTTTCAGACCACAGGTGGGTTCCATTACTTACTTCGATCAGCTGTGCTGTAATGCGGATCGTATTACCCGATTTGCGAATACTGCCTTCCAGTATATTGGCAACACCCAGGTTCTCACCAATCTTCCGGACATCCAGGTTTTTCCCTTTAAAAGAAAATGAAGAAGTACGTGAGATGACTTTTAATCCCTGAATTTTTGACAAAAGGTTTAATAATTCTTCACTCATGCCATCACTGAAGTATTCCTGGTCTTTTGCCGGGCTCATATCCTCAAAGGGGAGTACAGCAATGGATTGATCGTTTGATCCCGATTCAGCTTTCTCAGTAAAGAATGTTTTGTAAATAAAAAAAACAACTGCACAAAAAAGGATGATCAACGATGCTGCAGTAATGATCCGTTTCTTTCCGGACTTTTTCTTCAGCTTTCCTTCCATCTTACTCCGCAGCGGAACAAATAATCCTTCATTGCTGAATGCAAATACTTCCAAAGGCTTTTCAACATTCTTAAAATCGAATTGACCCAAGGAGACTGTGGAAAAAGAAGAATTATTTTTTATCTTATCATAAAATTCAGCCGAAACGAGGATTGTATTTTCCTGTCCAAGTGACTGAACCCTTGAAGCCACATTCACTCCATCACCCAGTGCTTTTTCATTCTCGAAAAAGACTTCACCAATGTGTAAACCGATACGCAACGGAACTCCCGGATCGTTTTTCAATTCTTTTTGCAGATCAAGCGAACAAGTGGCCGCATCAGTCGCATTGGGAAAAATACAAAGACTGCCGTCGCCATAATAATTTAGTACCTGGCCATTAAATTGGCTCACTAATTTTTCAAGTGTGAAGTTATAATGTTTAATTACCGCCACTGCCTTTTGCTCATCGGTCTGCATTATGGCTGTGTACCCGACAATGTCAGTAAACATGATAGCAGCAAGCTGGCGAGATTGTGGCATTGAATTCGTTTTTTAATGTGTACAATGACAATGACACTCTAATTTATGATTTAAAACCTAATCTGTAAATTTTAAATGCTTGTTCTGAGTTACAAGACCTGATTATTTTGGAAAACCAGGACAACAATTGAGTTTTCCTTTATTTATTGAACGCTATGGAGAATGGAGGTACTATTATATTACTTTCGGCAAATTATGTATGAATCTCCATGTTTTGGCACTTCCTTATACTTATCAGGAGAAAGACCTTCATAATAATATAGAATTTTGAAGTCTTTAAAAACATCCCTGAGCCGGTTTTTTTCTATATAATATCTGATCTTGCAACAATCTTCCTTTTTTCTGAAAGTGTTTGGTTCAATCATTTTTTCAGTGGAGCTGTAATCCTCAAACTCCGGATCAAGATAATTTCGCAATGACATAATGATGATACCGCCAGGCTTTACTGTGTGTTTAACTGATACAAGCAATTTTTCAAATTCACTTCGTTTCATACAGCAGCCCACCAGCAGGCAGTTGACCACATTATACCGGTTTAAAGGGTAATGATGGATGAGTACATCGGCACAACGAATGGTAATATTTGTAAGGTCATTATCTTTCTTAAATGCACGAAAACGTTTTAAATAAGTTTTATTACTATCAATTGCTGTCACCTGGAATCCTTTTTTTGCGTAAAAGACACTATCGGCACCTTCTCCGCATCCTATATCCAGCAGTTGCCTGCCATCCTTTAAAAAATTTATTGCTTTTCTTGTAAGAGGATCGGGAGCAAAGGGATATTCAAAGCCGTATTTATTTTTTAGTATCGTTGAAGAAGACTTCATTACCGGGTAAATTTATTCATTCGGCTCAGTGGTGACACAAAAATAATAAATCGACTTCTTAAAATAGTCCATGGGGTCTGCAGCTAAAGCTTCTAAAGGGTTCATTTGAGCTAATCACACTGGCCATTGAAACTATCATTTTTTATTTAAAAACTGTCACAATTAAAAAAGCTTACACCTGAATTTTTTTACACTTTTTTCCGTAAAAGTATATGCAGGTCAAAACATTGAAGTTAGATTCTGAATGTCTTTCATTCCCGCAGGTAATTCTTTTTCGATTGTTTACTTGTCAGTATTGAATAAGATGAGCATCTATTAAATTGAATGATTATGCCTTCTTTAAATTGTCTGCAAACAGGAAAACAATACCGATTGCAACCCGGAAAACAGCTTTTAGTAAGTTGCGTGTTTGAAAAGCTTCCAGAGCAGCAACACCAAAAAAGAGAAGGAATACGGTAAAGTTTGTACTCAGTTTTATCTTTTTCATCTGCCGTTTTGTTTTTACAATTGAAAGGTGGTTAGTATTATTTTAATTATAAATGACTTTGGTCAGGCTGTTAGCTCATTTATTGGCCAAGCAAATAAGTTTAACCGGGTTATTAAATAATAACTAACTTTTCCCATCTCTTCATTCACCTAGAACTATTTTTTATGCGAAATAAATTTCATTTAGCTGTCCTGTTTGCTATTTCAGCATTATTTTTTTCTGCTTGTACTGCCCCTGCAGGAGAGGCAAAAGCAATTGATATGGAAAAAGCAAAGGCAGATATCCAGGCCATGGAAGATGCCTATGCTGCTGGCGAAAAAGCTAAAGATACTTCTGCAGTGGCTGCCTACTACAGTGACGATGTCATCAGTTATAACCGGAATGAAGAACCAGCTTTTGGGAAGGCTGCTATCCAGGCAAGAATTGCAGACCGGTTGGCTAAAGACACAACAGGTAACTATAGTACTTATAAAATAGTGGACATTTTTGCAGAAGGAAATATGCTGGTGGAAATTAGTTCATGGACAATGTTCAACCTTTCAGGCACAGAAGTGGACCATGGACATTATATGTCCTATTTTCAACTGCGTGATGGAAAATATGCCTGTGTCCGGGATATGAGTGTTAGTTCAACTCCCGCAAAGCCATCTATGTAAACAGGGAATAAATTAGTTCTTTCCGGAAGAATCTTCCGAAAGTGTCCTTCGGAGGATTCATTAAAAAATATTACAGTAAAAATCAAACAGGTTGAGTCCCTCCCTGATTTTTTTATTTTGTATTCTTTTTTAATTCGGGAGCAGACTCATCCCGGAAGAAGGTATCTATTCAAGAATCTCAAGCCCCTAACTGTTTCAGCGCTTCATATACAAGAAATGCAGGCCATACCAAAGCTTTCAGAAGACCTAATGCGCCCAACCAAAAACCGTTTGCAATTGAAATATAATAGATGGCGGCGCCGATAAAACCCAAGCCATAAACTGCATTGCTGGACGTACTGTGATGTTTTACATTATCTTTCATCTTAACTCATTTAAATATTTAATCTTTCAAATCTATAACATGAAATTCAGATTCCTGATGATTTTTATCAGCTTATAACATCTTTCAATGGTAACGAATTTCCGGGGGGTAATTGTAACTCATATATAGATTTTACTTCTTATCTTTCATTAAACAAAAACCAATGCCACAAGCCCGCAAACTGGCTGCAATCATGTTTACTGACATTGTGGGGTACACTGTATTGATGGGCAATGACGAAGAAAAAGCATTCCGGATACTTGAACTTAACAGGCAGATACATAAATACTCATTGCAGGATTTCAATGGCACCTGGCTAAAAGAAATAGGGGATGGTGTGCTGGCAAGTTTTACTACCATAACCGATGCAGTGCTTTGTGCACAACAGATCAGGGAGGCCTGTGAGAAAGAAGGTCAATATAGTTTGCGCATCGGTATTCACCAGGGCGAAGTTGTTTTTGAGAATGATGATATTTTTGGCGAAGGGGTCAATCTGGCTTCAAGGATACAGGCAGCCGCACCAGCCGGTAGTATTTATTTGTCCGATACTGTTGCCAGGAATTTCGACAATAAAAAAGGATTTAACATCAGTTATGCCGGTGAAAAAGACCTGAAAAATGTTAGTTATCCAGTAAGTGTTTATGAACTGATGAGGCCGGGTGAATCTGCAGTTACCAAACCTGTTGCTGCCAAAACTTCACAAAAAAGTTTGCAACCAGTTGCTTCAAAAAAATGGATGGTGTATTCCATGATCATTTTAGTATTGGTTGCGGCCGGGTATTTTTTAATGAAGCAATTTTCGCAATCCAATAATATTTCAGGTGACAAGACTGTAGCCATTCTTCCTTTTAAGAACCTGACCACTGACCAGGAAAGTAATTTCTTTGTTACAGGAATTCATGAAGATGTGATCAACAGGCTGGCAGCATTAAAGGATCTGAAAGTTATTTCAAGAACATCGGTACTTAGAATAAAAGATGCCTCAATGAACCTTCGTGAGATCGGCAGAAAACTGGACGCCGCCTATATTGTTGAAGGTTCGGTTTCACGAATGAATAACCAAATCAGGATAAATGTTCAGCTCTTTGATGCGAAGACGGATAAAAGTTTATGGTCAGAAAACTATAATAAAGAAATGAGCAACATATTTGCCTTGCAGGCGGAAATTGCCCTTGAAATTTCCCGGACACTGAATGCAAAGATCAGTACAAAGGAAAAAGACAGGATAAACAAAGTGCCGACCGATAACCTTGCTGCTTACGATTATTTTATCCGGGCTAGAACTATTCTCAACTCCTCACAACTGAATTATGAAAAGATCATGCAGGCCATAATATTACTGGAAAATGCAACGGATGCGGATAAAAATTTTGCAGAAGCATGGGGATTGCTTTCACTTGCCCAAACGCAGCGCTATGATAAAGTAAGATGGTTTGATAACAGGGAAGATGAAAAAAAGCTGGCATCTGATGCCTCTGAAAAAGCATTGGCTAATGTGAAAAAACTGGACCCCGAAAGTGTAACAGTATACCGTGCCGAAGGATATTATTTCGAAGTGATAAAAGAAGACGACGTGAAAGCGATTGGCAGTTATGATAAAGCACTGGAAGTTTCTCCTAATGATGCAAAGACCTTGTTAATTATGGGGCCCATCTTTTTCCGAATAGGGAACCTGGATCGTTTGATTGACAATTTAGAGAAAGCATTTGAACTCGACAAGGGAAGTGGCGCTGTGATCTATGGCCTCACTTTCGCATACGAGCTGAAAAGAAATTATAAAAAAATGGTTCCCTTCCTGGAGCGATTAGTGAAACTGGAACCTGAGAAAACACATTATGAAGTACAGGCAAAATATTACCGGTTCCTGTCCGAAGGAAGTCTTGAATCTTTCCGGGCTTTTGAAAATGCAGTTAAGACCGTAAGGAAAACAGATGTTTACGATGAACGGGCTGTTGAAAACAATGAGATGACCGTTGCCATGGTGAACAATGAATTTGATAAGTATGTAAAAGCGTGGAAGGGCAAATGGGATTCGCATTATGCCGGTCATGGCAACTGGTCATGCCCTCTTATCATCAATGAGGACCTGAACCATGCCCATTACCTGATGAATCATGGGTATAAAAAAGAAGCGGATGAAATTCTTGCGGAAGCTAAAAAGGCAGTTCACCGCCCGGTAAATGAAATGTCTGTCTGTATATTTGATAAAGATGTGTATCAGCCAAAGCTTTTCCAGATGACAGGCGATTCTGCAGCGGGCAGAAAATTATTTGAAGAGACTGTTGTAAAAGTTTTGAAAAATGACCGCTTTCCCCGCGGGGCAGTTGAAAAATCGGTGCTTCTTCAATCAGCCGATATGGTGGCGCCAGACAGGGTGTATGCTATTTATAAAGAAATCGCTGATGACCCCATTGCATTCATAAGCCTTGAGGTGATCTGCGCTAATCCGTGGACTTACCCGAATCTTTTAAAAAATCCCAATTTCATAAGTGATGCAAGAAAAGACGGAAGGTTTGTAAAATTCCTTGAGCATTATGGGTTGCTTAAGAAAACGTAAATTGAATTTCATTTCAATTTACACAGCCAGGTAGTATAATACTCCAAACAAAAAAATCACTATGAGAAAATTATTTTATTTTATTTCTATAGTCATCATTCTGATTTCATGCCGGCAGAAGCAATATTTTAACTCCTCTCCTGAAATCGATCTTGTAAAAAAAGCCAATGAAGCATATTTCAAAGGAGATTGGGAAACTTTTAAGTCTGTTTTTTCTGATAAAGCCAGGATTTGGCTCAATGCTCCACGATTAAAGAAAACTGTATTGACCACGGATCAGTTAATTGATACCCTTAAGGCCGGTTTATTAAACTACGCAGAATATAAAGTGGGAAAAAATCCCGATTTCGAAGATCCTCTTTATGAAATGATCGTTGATAATGAAGGTGGCAAATGGGTCCATTGCTGGTTAACATGGACAGGGAGATTGGGAAATGGAACTAAGATTGTCACCCCTGTACATCTTTCAACTCATATAAAGAAGAATAAGGTTGAGTTACATTTCATCTATTTCAATGCTTTGCCGGGTTACCTGGCAATGCAAAGTGCAGATTCAATAAAAGTGTTTAATCAGGAATGATTAAATATTTCAAAAGAAAAAATGCATTTAGTTTCCGGATTCTTTGTTTATTTTTTCAGAAGCTTCTCTTGCCTTTTGTTTAAGCCCTTCTAAATCATTTTTGGTATAATA
>DATDPZ010000325.1:0-14134 GCA_035292525.1 Chitinophagaceae bacterium | reverse complement strand
AGTGGTTCTTGCTTTGGGCTGCCTGCGCATCCATTCCAGTTCTTTCCGGTAAGTATTTTTTGCCTTATCAATACTGGCTGCTTCACTCTCCAGCCTGGCCGATTTTTTTTCCAGGAAATTAGCATAATCACCTTTATAAACATAAAGCTCACTCCGGTCCAGTTCCCAGATTTCGTTACAGACTTCATCCAGGAAATACCGGTCGTGTGTCACCAGGATCAAGGTTACATTTTCCTGGGCAAGGTAATGTTCCAGCCATTCTACCATCTCCACATCAAGGTGGTTGGTAGGTTCATCCATGATGAGTAATACATGTTGTTGTTTAAAACCAATATCAATCAGTGTTTTTGCCAGGGCCACTCTTTTCCGCTGTCCTCCGCTCAATTTTTTTACGGGTTGCTTTAACTGGTGAATATTTAATTTGTCAAGGATCTGCTTCACTTTCGAATCAAAGTTCCAGGCATTCAGTTCATCCATTTTATTGATGGCTGCATTTATCTTTTCTGTATTTTCTTCATCACAGGCTGCTTCATATACGGCAATTGCATTGATAATGGGATGATCGTGATGAAAAATATTTTCAAGAATAGTTTTTTCTTCAATGAAAGTGGGCTCTTGTTCAAAAAGTGCAACGGTTACTTCTTTATGGATCCAGACTTTTCCTTCATCTGCCGTTTCAAAACCGGCAAGAATTTTTAATAAAGTGGATTTGCCATACCCATTCCTGGCCACCAAAGCAATTTTATCCCCTTCTTCAATATTAAATGAAATGTTTTCAAATAATGGTTGAATACCGTAGGACTTGGTTAATCTTTCTGCTGATACATAATGCATGGGCAAAGATAAAATGAGATTATTTGTAAAAATAAAAAGGCGAACAATACCGTTCGCCCCTTCAGTTTTTATTTAAAAATTTATAAAGTCTTCAGCACTTCATTCATACTCCGTACTGCATCTGCACTCTTATTAAATGACGCTTGTTCAGTTTCATTTAAATCAAAGTCAATAATTTTTTCCCAACCATTTTTACCTATGATAACAGGTACCCCGAGACAAATATCTTTTTGGCCATATTCGCCATCTAATTTCACACAGCAGGTAAATAATTTCTTTTCATCCCTTACAATGGCTTCTACTAAAGCCGCACCGGCTGCACCGGGTGCATACCAGGCAGATGTACCAAGCAGTTTTGTAAGTGTAGCACCACCTACCATTGTATCATTTACGATTTGTGTTTGTTGTTCACCGGTTAAAAATTTTGTAACCGGGGCACTGTTCCAGGTAGCATGACGAATTAATGGAATCATTGTGGTATCACCATGTCCGCCCACAACAACAGCATTCAGGTCAGCCGGGCTGCAACCCAGGCGCAGAGAAAGTTGGTATTTGAAACGACTGCTGTCCAGTGTACCGCCCATACCAATAATTCTGTTTTTTTGTAAGCCGGTAGCGGTTAATGCCAGGTAAGTCATGGTATCCATCGGGTTGCTGATCATAATGATGATAGCATCCGGTGAATGTTTTAATATATTTTCACAAACCGTTTTTACAATTCCTGCATTGGTGCCGATCAGTTCTTCCCTGGTCATTCCGGGTTTGCGGGGAATACCAGATGTAATCACCACCACATCACTTCCGGCAGTTTTTGAATAATCATTGGTACTCCCGGTGATGCGGGTGTCAAATCCAAGCAGTGTGGCCGTTTGCATCATATCCTGGGCTTTGCCTTCAGCAAGTCCTTCTTTGATGTCTAATAAAACAAGTCCCTGGCAGAGTTCTTTTCGGGCAATATTATCTGCACAGGTGGCACCTACTGCACCGGCCCCTACAACAGTTATTTTCATGAAAAAAATTAATTTATATAAAGAATTTATTTGCGGGGCAAAGGTACTGTAGCAAATGATATTTTTCAGGAGGAATTTTGAGAAAGGGATCAACGGTTCAAAATCTCAAGCACTTTGTCAATTGGCAATGCTCCTTCAAATACATCAATCAGCTTCCCTTTTTTATCATAAAAAGCCAGGAAGGGTAAACTCTTCATTTTGTAGTAAGTGCCAAGAATGTATTCACGGTCCTGACCGATGATTAAATGATCAAGCTTTTCCAGTTGGTAGTTGATATAGAAATCTTTCACTTTTGAAGGGGATTGCATTGTACCCATAACGACCTGTATATTTTTAAATTGATCCTTTTTATTTACCATTTCTTCTGCATGATGCTGGCAATGGTCACAATCGGGGCTAAAGACCATTATAAAAACAGGTTTATTTTTTTTAATGTCTTTATTGGTAAAAATGGTTGAGCTATCTGTACTTAATAATTTGAATGGGGGAGCTGTCGGGAAACGTTTATAAAGAGGTTGAATAGAATCCTGCTGGCTGAATGCAACAAAAAAGAAGAGAACAGCAATTTTCAAAGCAAAAAGTTTTTTCATTTTTCAAAGAAAAGGGATTAAGTGTTATCAATAGCAGAAAAACTGTTAATTGGTAAGTGCATCTTTACTTTGCCGGAAGGCAGTCTTGCCTTATCTTTGCCGCCTCAAAAAATTATTCTTAAAATCTGCTTGAGGTCTGTTACTGAGAGCTAAAAGCGAAAAGTTTTTTTATTATGGCAAATACGTCTGATATAAGCCGGGGTATGATTTTAAACCTTGACGGGAGCCTTTATACTGTGGTGGAATTTGGTGAAAATAAAACTGCCCGTGCAGCTGCAAAAGTATGGGCCAAACTGAAGGGAGTTGATAATAACCGCAGTATTGAAAAAACCTGGAATTCAGGCGATAATATTTTCCCGGTCAGGGTAGAAAAACGCACTTATCAGTTTTTGTATAAAGATGATACAGGTTACAATTTTATGGATAATGAATCCTTTGAGCAAATCGCTTTACAGGAAGAAGTAATTGACGCTCCAAAATACCTGAAAGAAGGACACGAAGTGGGTATTTTTATTAATACAGAAAATGATCAGGTTTTAGGTGCTGAACTACCGGATAAAATTGTTTTGCAAATTACTTATTGTGAACCCGGTGTCAGGGGAGATACCGCGAACCGTACTTTAAAGCTGGCAACTTTAGAAACAGGAGCTACAGTGGGGGTTCCTTTATTTGTAAATGAAGGAGAGAGTATCCGAATTAATACAAAGACAGGCGAGTATGTGGAAAGAGTAAAATAATAATCTTTCGGTTTTTAATATTTATCAATATTGGGAAGTCCGGTTTTAAACCCGGTTTTTGTCAATTTTTTGTTTTTTTACCTAAATTCTAATGGAAATATTCTAAAATCTATCAATTCGGGGTTCTTTCATATCTTAGCCATCACTTATTAAGCAAAACCAAATAAAAAATTTGAAAAACATGGATTTTAAACAGATTCAGGAGTTGATCAAGATGGTCAACAAATCAAATATTGGTGAACTGACTGTTGAACTAAAAGATTTCCGGGTAACCATCAAACAAAAAGAAGAAAAAATAACTCAGGTAGTAAGTTCTCCTGTTCAGGCTGCTCCGGCTTATCCCAATATACCTTCACATATACCTGCTAAGTCTTCAATAGAACCAGCAACGTTATCTGATGACGCTACAGCTCCGGTTAATACAATCACCATTAAGAGCCCGATGATTGGAACTTTTTACCGTCGTTCGGCACCAGACAAACCGGATTTTGTAACGGTTGGTTCAGAAATAAATCCGGGTAAAGTGGTTTGTATTATTGAAGCCATGAAACTTTTCAATGAAATTGAAAGCGAAGTAAAAGGCAAGATCATAAAAGTATTGGTAGAAGATGCTTCCCCTGTTGAATATGATCAACCTTTATTCCTTGTAGAACCAAGTTAATATGCCAGTTTGCCAATTTGCAAATGTGCAGATTTGCTAAATTCTCAATGGATATTTCAATTTATTATTAACAATTATGAGAAAAGAACTTATAGAGAGCAATCCCTTACTGAAAAAATCGATTGAGTTTTCACTTGTTATAATTGAATATTGCGAAAAACTGGAGAATAGTAAGAAATTTGTTCTTGCCAGACAGCTACTCAAATCGGGAACATCAATTGGGGCTAATTCAATGGAAGCTCAGAATCCTGAAAGTAAAGCTGACTTCATTCATAAAATGAAAATTGCAGCAAAAGAGGCTGATGAAACTCAATATTGGCTGTTACTTTGTGAATATTCAACAAATTATCCGGATTGTAAATTATTACTGGAAAAACTGGATGAGCTGTCGAAAATTATTGGAAAAATACTTTCAACTGCCAAAAGAAAAACACCTTTTAGTTATTTAATGAGTTTTTTATATTTCTAATTTTTGTGTTATTTGCAATTTTGCAGATTGGCACATTAGCACATTTAAATTATGTTTAAAAAAATTCTTATAGCAAACCGTGGTGAAATTGCTCTTCGGGTTATTCGTACCTGCCGGGAGATGGGAATAAAAACGGTGGCCGTGTACTCAACAGCAGATCGGGATAGTTTGCATGTAAAGTTTGCAGATGAAGCCGTATGTATCGGCAAACCGATCAGTTCAGAATCGTATTTAAATATTGCACATATCATGGCCGCAGCAGAAATTACAAATGCGGATGCGATTCATCCCGGGTATGGGTTCCTGGCAGAGAATTCAAAATTTGCACAGATTTGTGCGGATCATCAAATAAAGTTTATCGGACCTACACCTGAAATGATTAATTCCATGGGTGATAAAATCACTGCCAAGGAAACCATGATTAAAGCCGGCGTACCGGTTGTACCCGGAGGTGAAGGATTATTGCAAAGTCTTGATGAAGCAAAAGGATTAGGAAAAGAGATGGGTTACCCCATCATTTTAAAAGCTACTGCAGGCGGTGGGGGTAAGGGAATGCGCATTGTATGGGAAGAAGCGGAAATGGAAAGAGCTTATAATACCGCTAAAGCGGAAGCCGGGGCTTCATTTAAGAATGACGGGATCTACATGGAAAAATTTGTAGAAGAACCAAGGCATATTGAAATTCAGGTAGCAGGAGATCAATATGGGAATGTAAGTCACCTGAGCGAAAGAGATTGTTCTATTCAGCGCCGTCATCAGAAACTGGTGGAAGAATCCCCTTCACCATTTATGACAGATGAGCTTCGACTTAAAATGGGTGAAGCTGCAAAAAAAGCGGCCCAGGCAATTAATTATGAGAGTGTGGGTACAGTAGAGTTCCTGGTAGATAAACACCGCAATTTTTATTTTATGGAAATGAACACCCGTATCCAGGTGGAACATTGTGTAACGGAAGAGGTGATTAATTTTGATCTAATAAAAGAACAGATCAAAATTGCTATGGGGGAAAAAGTTTCAGGCAAGGATTATTTTCCACAAATGCATGCAATCGAATGCCGGATCAATGCAGAAGATCCTTATAATGATTTTCGTCCTTCACCGGGAAAGATTACCAACCTTCATCAGCCGGGCGGCCATGGAGTAAGGGTAGATAGTCATGTATATGCAGGCTATGTTATTCCGCCTTATTATGATTCTATGATTGGTAAACTGATCACCATTGCACAAACCAGGGATGAAGCATTAAATACAATGTACCGTGCATTAAGTGAATATGTGATTGAAGGAATAAAAACCACTATTCCATTTCACTTACAATTAATGAATGATGAACGGTTCCGCAGCGGAGATTTTACTACTAATTTCCTGGAGGGATTTCACCTGAAATAAATTCAGACTTGTGATTTTAAAAGATGTTTCCAAACGAAGTGTTTCTGTGATTTAAAAGAAAGAAAAATTTGCTGCCAATAAGAAACCATGATTATATTGAATAACGGGTTTATCATTTACTCTCTTAGCCTGTTGTAAAAATTGATTTATATAACCTGCTTCCAGTTTTAATCCATTTATTAACTTATAACCCAATAGCACCCCCATCCGGTTCTGGTCAAATATATTTTCACCAATATTTTTCCCCCATCCAACAAAAATTTCATCCTGCAAAGCAATCATCCATTTGTTTTTTTCTGAAAACCTGTTTTGGACAGGGATATCCGTTCTGAACCTGTACCGGATCCTGTTCAAAAAATAAAAATCTGTATGCCTGATTTCGTTTTGTATGGTTACATTTCCCAAAAATCTTTGTTCCAAAGTAAAACGATGTGAAAGTTCATTTCTGCCCATTGGGGTTTTTATCAATACCTGTTCGAAAAAACGATGTTCAGGAAAAGAGAAGGCACCTGGATAATCTCCATAAGAATAGGTATCAGCAAAAGCATAACCCGCATTCAGGCTAATGTCTTTCTTAACGGAATACATAAATCCGGTACGGACAAAATTCTGTTGCCAGTTTTTTAATCCATTCACTCTTCGCCATTGGTATTCCGTATGAACCGAGAGTTTCGGGGTTAATTTAAACTGACCAGTATACATCATCCAGCCAATCGTATTCTTGTCATGCAGACGTTGTACCTGGGAATTTGAAGTGAACCCCGACAGGAGTAAAATAAGCAAAGGGAGAAAAAATTTTAGCATAAAATAATCAAATAAAAAAACAGGCAACCATTTTTTGCTGCTTTTAATTTAAAAAACAAATCATTTAATGGTTATTGTATCGTCGTAAAATGTTACTTCACCGGTGGCAATATCATGAATACCACCCGCAATTCCTATCTCAGCTTTTTCAATCATTTCTTTTAAAATCGGGCTTCTTTCCATGATGGAATGCACTGTTCGCTTTACATTGATAGTAGCTACTTTTTCAACAAACCCTGCATTGGCAGAACTGCGGTTTCCGGTTTCACTTTTTTCATCATAAACTGCCGGTTGTATTTTACTTAATAAAGCAGTCAGGTTCCCCATTTCCACATGGTCACAAGCTCCTTTTATGGCTCCGCATTTTGTGTGCCCTAAAACGACAATGATTTTTGATCCGGCTACCTTACAGGCAAATTCCATACTACCCAGGATGTCTTCGTTAATAATATTGCCGGCAATGCGGACACTAAAAATATCGCCCAGGCCCTGGTCAAAGATGAGCTCAGCGGAAGTTCGTGAATCAATACAGCTTAAAATAATGGCAAATGGATGTTGCCCGTCAGAGGTTTCGCTGGCCTGTTGCAGCAGGTTTCGGTTTATTTTCAGATTATTTACAAATCTTTTGTTACCCTCTTTTAATAAATTCAGCGCTATAGAAGGTGTAATGGCGGCTTGCATTTCTTTAGTTAATGTTTTCATTTGTTCATTTTTTAGTTTGAAAAATTGGTTATAAATAAGCTGGTTCAATAAATTTTATTTTCTCAACGGCGATATTCTTGGTTTTAGCATTTATCTCATAATCCCTTATTAATTCAAGCACATCATGGGCCACTGATTTTGATTTGGAGAAATCTATAACCACTTTTGAATTGGCCGGGATATTATCCAATTCCTTTAGGATATTGGCTTTATTGAAGAACGAAACCTCTTCAGCTAATATAAGTTGGTGTACCTCGTGCCCTTCTTCTGTAGTTACTACATCTTTCATGTAATGAGAATTTCGGTAACTGTGGCGTAAAGTGTAAAAGATGCCAAAAATAATTCCAATGGTAATCCCTTTTAATAAATCGGTAGCCAAAATACCAACAACGGTGGCTGTAAAAGGAATAAACTGCTCCCATCCCATTTTGTACATATTTATAAAAAGAGAAGGCTTGGCTAATTTATACCCTACAATAAATAAGATAGCAGCCAAACTGGCCAGCGGAATCATGTTCATTACTCCGGCAATGGTAATAGCACTGATCAATAAAAATACGCCATGAAGAATTGTTGACATTTTTGTTTTGCCACCAAATGAAATATTGGCTGTACTGCGTACAATAACCTGTGTTATTGGTAAGCCGCCAATCAAACCTGAAAAGAAATTTCCCAAACCCTGTGCTTTTAACTCTCTGTTTGTGGGTGTAATTCTTTTATGAGGATCCATTTTGTCAGTAGCTTCTACGCATAGTAATGTTTCCAGGCTTGCTACAATAGCTAAAACTATTGCTACTTCCCAAACTTTATAATTTGTGATGGCAGAAAAATCGGGAAAAGTAAAAAAGCTGAAAAAATCTGATAAATTATTTGCAACGGGCAGCCTTACCAGCTGGTCTTCTGCCAGGCTGAAGTTTAGTGTTCCGTTTTTGTAAAGATTGAACATGACAATACCCAGTATTACAACGACCAGGGGCCCTTGGATCAATTGAAAGACTTTGTGTTTTTTCGATAATACTTTTTCCCAAAATATCAGGATTGCAATAGAAAGAGTAGCTATGAGTAAAGCTCCGGGTGTTATAACATCAATAGCTTCTAAAATTGAGTAAAATGTGTTTTCTCCGTCTGCCTGAAAGTAAGAGAGGTCTCCTACAGCATCTTTATCATATCCTAATGCATGTGGTATTTGTTTTAAAATAATCAGCAATCCGATACCTGTGAGCATTCCTTTAATAACTGAAGTAGGAAAGAAATAAGCTATAAAACCAGCTTTGGCATAGCCCATAAGAAGTTGTAAAATTCCAGCCAGCACAACTGCCAATAAAAAGACCGGCCATGAACCCAGCGCTGCTATAGAGGTTAACACTATTACAGCCAACCCGGCCGCAGGCCCACTAACTCCCAGAGGAGAACCGCTGGCAATACCCACTATAATACCACCAACTATACCGGCTATTATCCCGGCAAACAGTGGCGCACCTGATGCCAATGCAATACCTAGGCATAAGGGAACGGCTACAAAAAAAACGACAATGCTGGCCGGCAGATCATATTTTATTTCTTTAAAAAGGTTTTTTACTTCCATAATCAGTTACTTTTTAGTTTTAATGTGCGAAGATAGTAGTTATATTTTAAATAATAGTATTACTATCTAATTAAATTGTAAAACATTTAACTATTTTTGCAGCTTACATGCGAATAACCTGTGGTCTTTCAAATTGTACCTGGTTATAAAGCGGACACATTTTTAATAAGAAAGCTGATGGAAATACAATTACAGATTAAGATGAATGAGAAATTATTTCTCAGGAATCCGGAACAAAGTGAATTGGGAAAGAAAATATTGTCATATAGTATACAGTTGATCCATAAAAACGGGATTGAGTCATTTACTTTTAAAAAACTTGCGGAAGTTATTGGGACTACCGAAGCTGGCATTTACCGGTATTTTGAAAACAAGCACAAACTTTTGCTTTATATCACTTCCTGGTACTGGAACTGGCTTGAATACAGGGTTACAGTTAATACAAACAATATTAAGGACCCTGTAGTAAAAATTAAAAAAATAATTCAGTTATTGGCCACCACTGTGGAAGACGATATTCATACTTCTTATATTAATGAAAGTATTCTGCATCAGATTATCATTGCAGAAGGTTCGAAAACGTATTTAACGAAACATGTGACTGAAGACAATAAGGATCATTTTTTTCAACCTTATAAAGATCTATGTGCTAAAATCGGAGCTATAATCCTGGAGTGTAATCCAAAATACAAATACCCAAGATCATTATCCAGTACGATAATTGAAATGGCGCATTTCCAGAATTTTTTTATGAATAACCTGCCGTCTCTTACTGATTTTGGGAAAGATAAAGATGAATCTAAGATTGTTTCTTTTTTGGAAGGGCTGGTTTTTTCCAGTATAAAAAAATGATAAAAAAGCCAGCTATTTATTTTAAAAGGAAATGGCTGGCCGGGTAAATCAAAATCTGTATTCCGGTTGAGTTTTTTCTCTTTGTACAGATTTTCCTAATTATTTTTGTCGCAATTTCTTTAAGTTTTTGATGAGGATGAAACCAATAATTGAATTTCCCTGATTTCCGTATTATTCAGGTATCTCCATTCACCGGCAGGAATGTCGAGATGAATATTCATTATTCTGATCCGTTGTAATTTTTGAACTTTATAATTCAGGTAACTGCACATTCTGCGTATCTGCCTGTTCAATCCTTCTTTCAGAATTATTTTAAAAACAAATTTGCTGATTTGTTCTGTATGACATTTGCGTGTAACCTCTCCAAGAACAGGAATACCAGCACTCATTTTTTTTATAAAATCTTTTGTAACTGCTTTATTCACTGTTACAATATATTCTTTTTCATGGTTGTTTTTAGACCTTAATATTTTATTGACAATATCGCCGTTACTTGTCATCAGTATCAACCCTTCACTGTCTTTATCCAATCTGCCAATGGGAAAAATTCTTTCAGGATATTTTAAATAATCAATGATATTGTCTTTGTCTTTGAGGTCAGTTGTACTGGTTATGCCGGGTGGTTTATTAAAAGCGATATAAATGAATTCTGGTCTTGATTTTAATGGCTTCCCATCCAATGTTACCTTATCATTGTCAGATACCCTGTTGCCTTTCTGTGCAGTTTTTCCATTTATTTTTACCCTGCCTTCTTCTATCCATGTATCTGCCATTCTTCTGGAGCATAACCCGGTACTGCTGATATGTTTATTAATACTTGTTGTGTTATCAGACACTTGGGAAAAAATTTATTGAAAATAAAAGCTGTAATGAATTAATAAGTCCGGCAAATATGGATTCTGCAAAACTAGTTTGTTTATATAAAAACAGAATACAAAACGGTAGATTTATTCAACAGGCTGATTATTTTTCAATAGCAGAGTAAGAATTCTTGGAACGGAAGTCCTGTCATTATTATCAAAATATTCATTGATATCTGCTATAGAAAGTCCATTATTTTTTGCGGCATGTATAAAATCAGAAAGATGATGATTAAAACATGTTACTGCCTGTACTCCTTCATTTGTTTCAAATCTTGCTTTACTGCCGGTGTATTGTTTGAATGGATGCAATTCGCCAATATAAACATGACCTTCCTTATTTAATACTTTTGAAACTTTATTAAAAACAGAATTAAGGTTTTCAATATGCTCCAGTACAAGACTAAAGCTGACGAGGTCGTATTTTTCATTAATGAAATCCCACTCCCGGAGAATATCTGCCTTCCGGAATTGAACATTTGCTGCTTTGATCTTTTTTTTGGCAATAGTCAGCATTTCATTTGACAGGTCCACTGCAGTAATTTGTTTTGTCCTGTTTGCCAGCCATTCGGTATTTTTTCCGGTACCACAACCCATCTCCAGGCAGGTATCAAAATTAATTTCAGTAAGTACTGTCCGGAATGCAATGGCTTCGAGATCGCGGGTTAAATTAATATTTGTATCATATTGTTTCGACCAGTGATCATATGCCTGTTTTACGTCCATTTGTTTCAATTTTTATTTTTAAGAGTTATTTCTAATGCTTCAAAAATAATATAAGGTGGTTTTTGTTACACCGGATGTAAATTGTTAATTAATTAGTTAGTGAAGTAATAAAAGTGTAATTACTACAACCAAACAAATATATTTGCTTTTCAAAATTATTAAAGCAGGCATCATGAAGAAAGTATTATTTGTTTTTTCTTTTGTATTTGTATTGACAGGATGTAAAAAAGAGGAAACTGCATGTCAGTTTTCTGCAGGTAGCAGCGTGGCACCGGCCAATGAAAAATCAATGGTAACTTCTTACCTGAGTACAAACAATATCAGCAATGCAGTGGAATTGGGAAACAGCGGGATGTATTATGTAATAGATGTTGCGGGCAGTGGCAATAAGCCGGGACAATGCAGTTTTTTAAATGTAAAGTATATCGGGAAATACCAGGATGGAACTGTGTTTGATCAAACATCAGGAAGTAATACCGCTGCTTTTACACTGGGCCAGCTTATTGAAGGATGGAAAAGAGGAGTACCTCTTATTGGTGCCGGCGGAAAGATCAGGTTATATATTCCTCCCACATTAGGATATGGTCCAGCCGGAGTTTTTAATTCCAGCACCGGCAACTATACAATACCTCCCAATGCAATGCTTATCTTTGAAGTGGAACTGGTAAGTATTTCTTAAAAATATTTTTTCTAAATTATTCCGGTTGTAAGCCTCTATAGAAAAATTTCATTTCTTCAATTTCGGTTTAATAACTGTTTTTTTCAGATTTTCCATTACCCTGAATTTTACAATTTTGCTAACCAGGCCAGATGGGATAGGTTTGCTTACAGGAAACTGCACTGCCCCTTTTGAACATTTATAGATTGTTAATTCATTTTGGAAAGCACGGATGCCGGATGGAGCAGGATAAAAACCGATATGATTTTTGTAAGCTGCAAAATGAACGAGGTTCCCATTCAGCCTGAAAGTGGGAATGCCATAACAGATGACTTCTTCTGCACCGGGTGCCGCTTTGTTTATAGTAATTCTTATTTTTTCCAGAAGCTTTTGAATTTCCGGAGGGGAACTTTTTATGTAATCATTTATATTATTATGTATGAAATTCTTTTTACCAGTTACCGGCATATGTCAGTATTTCATTTGAATGTTTTTGCAGGTAATCATATTTTAATTTTATGATTTGCCTGAAATGTAAATAGTCATGAGCCAGCCAATCGGCCAGCATCTCATTGGCAGAAATCAACCCAAGTGTTGGATGCCGGTGAATCTGATCCCATGGAGGCGATGAAAGAGATTGCAGCCATGCAACAGATTGTTCTCTTTCTTCCAGGAATTTGTTCAACATGCCGTTATAATCCTGTTGAATATATTTTCGTTGCATTACCCATCCGGGTGGATCTATTGGGGTAAAAGGATCTGCCGGAGTTTGCAGAATGTGTTTCAGCCTTGCCCGGAAGTCTTCTCTTTCTTCATCATATAAATGGCAGACAATTTCCAGCAAACACCATTTACCAGTTGCAGGTTTCCATAAATATATTTCTGCTGAAATCTCCTGCAGCATTTCTTTAAAAACATTTTTGTTTTTTGAAAGTTCATGTATAATAAATGATGTGTTCATTTGCTGGTGTAATTTACTGAAATCAGCTTGTAATTTTTACCCATAAAACTAAAACCCCGGATAACAGTTTACAATTATTCATTGCATGTTTTTTTATGATGGATATGATTAGTTCAGGATAGATAAGCTGTTGAGGACAGGCAGGTTTTTATTTTCAGGTTGCCCGGACTTTTTCTTTGACAGTTTTAAGAGTGAACCGGAGCCATAGAAAACCAATTATGCCTGACATCATTGATGCTAACAGGATTGCAATTTTTGAATTTTTTATTAAGTCAGCATCATCAAATGCCAGTAGTGCAATAAAAATGGACATGGTAAATCCAATGCCTGCTAAAATTCCTGCTCCAATTATATTTTTCCATTTCAGATCTGCAGGCAAAATAGATAGACCAAGGCCAACCCCGATAAATGAAAAGAGAAAGATTCCCAACGGTTTTCCGATGACAAGTCCGGCAATAATTCCCAGGCTGACGGCATCTCCTAAACCACTTATCCAATTACTACCAATAGCAATTGATGTATTGGCAATAGCAAACAAGGGTAAAATAAAAAAAGCAACCGGTTTGTGTAAGAAGTGTTGAAGAATAAAAGAGGGTGATTTTTCTCCACCGCTGCCAAATGGAATACTAAAAGCTAATAACACACCGGTAATGGTGGCATGAACACCTGACTGCAGCATAAAATACCACATAACAACTCCGGCAATTAAGTAAGGAATAAGGTTGTGAACTTTCAGCCGGTTGAGAAAAATGAGTAACCCGAAAATTCCTAAAGCAATAAATAAGTTTATAAATGATAAAGTGGTGGTATAAAAAATGGCAATAATAATAATTGCACCCAGGTCGTCCATGATGGCTAATGCCGTCAGGAATACTTTTAATGATACAGGAACCCGGTTACCCAAAAGAGATAAAATGCCAATGGCAAATGCAATATCGGTTGCCATGGGAATACCGGTACCAGCCTGGGAGGCTGTTCCGTAGTTTAGTAATAAAAAAATACCCGCCGGTACCAGGATGCCGCCGATGGCTCCAAAGATTGGCAACGAAGCAGTTTTCATATCCGTCAATTCTCCTTTATAAATTTCCCTTTCTAACTCCAGGCCAATGAGCAAAAAGTAAACAGTCATCAGCCCGTCATTAATCCAATGCAGGTTACTTTTTCCGGCTAAGTTAAATTGCCAAAAGTTAATATAATCGGTTTGCCAGGGAGAGTTTGCAAGCCCCAGAGAAATAATGGGGACAAAAATTAAAATTATTCCACCTGATTTTCCACTGTTAAAAAAATCATTGAAGA
>DATDPZ010000324.1:0-26537 GCA_035292525.1 Chitinophagaceae bacterium | reverse complement strand
ACATAATTCTTTGCCTCCTCACTATTTTTTGCAGGAATTCTTCCAATGCCAATATCAAGCAGGTTGGTAATTAGTCCTGAATTGATATCCTCGTTGTCATTTAAAAAGCCAAAAAAATCATCGCTGGTATAAGTGCTGAGCGGATCCAATGATACTTTACTTTGATAGGCCGGAACCAGGTTTGTATTGTTGCTGACCCTGTTTTTATAATCAAAAGAGGCATCTCCAAAAAGCAAAAGATATTTTGGTTTAGTTGAAGTGTTACCTGAAAATTTATCAAAATACATTTTTGCAAAATCCCTGATAGCTGTTGGATCCGGTATTCCTGAACTGAATTCATTAAAAACCTGATCTGTTGTTACAACTAATACTTTTAAATTATTTTTTTGCCGGTGAAAAGCTGCCAGTCTTTCCGCCTGTGCAAGCAAAGTTTTATGCGTGACAATTAAATAATCTGCAGGTTGGGCATCATGAAGATTTTGGTTTTGCACTCTTCCGGATGGAACCGGCAATAATGCGTTTGCAGGATTAAATGCAACGTATTCTCTCAATTTGGTTCCATCGTTCTTAACCTTCAGTTCTGCAGCAGAAAAACTCCCCTGTATATTAACCGGCAACAAAGGATCAGTAACCTCCCAAACCTGCGTAGTAGTATTTGCATTGCTTAATACAAATTCGCAAACGCTATTCCCCACACTGTTCCAGTCTCTGAATAATAATCTGCCTGAAGCAGGAAGAGCCAGGTTTTTCCTGGCATGCAGTTCAAACCAGTTCAACCAACCCTGTGAATTAAAACTACCTGGTATATAGGTATAGTTTATTTGTAAATTTTCCTGGCTGAGAGTTGTTGTTGAAGATTGCTTTGCTTGCTGTGCAAACTGATCATAAATTCCGGCGCCTGTGGAAGGAATATTTATTTGCTGTACCAACTGGTTATTGAACTGCACATCAAAGCGACTGGCTGCATTTACTGACCTGGCAATACAGTCTGAAATAATTGTTACCGGGCTGGACAGTTGCAGCCCGGTCAATGAATAAGAAAAATTTCTTGTAAGCGATTTTCCGGGAGCATTGGTAAATTCTTCACCAAACCACTCCTTTCCGCTGCTCAGTAAATTGATCGTGTCCAGCTCATGAAAGATTCTTTCGTTAAAAGAATTCACCGTAGCAGTAGCCAGGCTGTTTATTTGTAAGGAATTAATTCTTTTTCCTGTACCGCCAATGGTTATAAAATAATAAGCCGAATCCGAATAAATGTTTTTCCGGTGGGTGAATTTTTTATTGACCGAATCTTTCAACCACAGGTCAGGGCCATTGGCATAGAAAAGAAAATAGTCGTTGCCATTAAAGATCCCATCGCCGCCATCCACTACCATAATGGCATTTTCCTGAAGGTCATCCATCGGAATATCAGCATTTGCTTCGCTTAACATTCCTCCGCCGTTTCCAAAAAGCCGGATTGATGAAGAAGATAAATTGGTGGTATTAAAACCAAGGGCAGAAAGAAAAGCCACATCCGCTTTATAAACTCCGGGGTCTTTTAACGAAATTTTACTCCAGACTCCTGAAGACAGAACAGACGCTACCCTATAAACTCTTTGCCCTTTTGCAGCCAGGCAAAGCAGTAAAGAAACGAACAGGTAAATTTTATAAGCCTTGTAAATCATAACACTTAAGGATGCAAATTGAACCATTCCGGATTTGAAAAAAAGCTAATTACAGTTATATTTTTACCAAACCGTTTATATTCGCAATTGCAGTTGATGATAAAGTCTTTATCAGATACAATATTTTATCCCAACCAGCGTTAAATTTATTCCAATTCAAAGGTTTATGCAAAAAACTATGATAGTGAAAAACTTGGTGATCCTGATTTCCTGTACGGCGCTATTAGCTTCCTGTAAAGGAAAAAGCCTTTTTGGCAAAAAGAAATATGATCAGTCGGACATGACCGGCTGGAATTACAATGATAAAAACATGGGCGGCTACCAGATTGCCAAAACAAAAGAGCAGTCAAGTGGTCCCGGCCTTGTATTTGTACAGGGTGGTACATTCACCATGGGGCAAACGGATGAAGACGTGATGGGTGATTTCAATAATATTCCACGCAGGGTAACTGTTCCTTCATTTTATATTGATAAAACCGAAGTGGCCAATGTTCACTATCGAGAATATATTCACTGGCTTACCCGTGTATTTGATCCGGAAGCCGATCCGGCTTACCAGGAAATACTCGATAATGCCTTACCCGATACCCTGGTTTGGCGCAGCGAGTTAAGTTACAACGAGCCATTGGTTGAATATTATTTCCGTCATCCCAGTTTCAACAACTACCCGGTGGTGGGTGTAAGCTGGAGACAGGCATCTGATTTCTGTTTGTGGCGCAGTGACCGGGTGAATGAAGGCATCCTGATTCAAAAAGGGTATGCTTCAAAACAAGGGGTACAGGCACAACAGGGCCAGGATAATTTTACCACTAAATCTTACCTGCTTGGCATGTACACCGCTCAACCCGGTAAAACAGCCAATTCAAAAAAGAATCCATTAAAAACCACCCAGGGCACACCCAGAACAACCGTGCTGATGGAAGACGGATTACTGATGCCTAACTACCGGCTTCCAACAGAAGCTGAGTGGGAATATGCCGCATATGGTTACTTAGCACAGAATCCAAGGCCCAGTATCAAAGAGGGAAAACGCGGAGAAGAGTTGACCATGAATAAACAAATTTATCCCTGGAGTCATAATCCCGGCGGATTGCGTGATACCCGCCATGGAAGCTGGCAGGGAACTTTCCTGGCTAACTTTAAAAGAGGAAATGGTGACTATGCAGGTGTGGCCGGCGGATTAAATGACGATGCAGTTTATACTTCCGATGTTAAATCATTTTTCCCGAACGGGTTTGGCCTTTACAATATGGCTGGTAATGTAAGCGAGTGGGTAGCTGATGTGTACCGGCCACTTACTTTAATTGATGCGGACGATGTGAATGCATACCGGGGTAATAAATACCAGAAACTTTTTGTGGCAGATCCTACTACAAATGATCCTACTGTTCGCTTTGACCGGGACAGTACAGGCCGTGTAAAAATGACCGATGTAACTGATGCTGAAAGCCGTAACCGGCGCAATTACCAGCGGGGTAATGTGATTGACTTCCTGGATGGAGACTCTTTATCACAAGTAAATTACGGATACGGAATTACCACATTGATCAGCGATAAATCCAGGGTGTTTAAAGGTGGTGGCTGGAATGATTACGCTTACTGGCTTAGCCCGGGTACCCGCCGTTATCTTGAAGAAGACCAGGCAAGTTCCACCATCGGATTCCGCTGTGCCATGGACCGTATGGGCAGTACAGAAGGCAATGGTCGTAAAGTTGGTATCTGGCCAAAAAGCCGCAGACAAAAACGTTAATAAAAATATTAATTATACCTGGCCCCGGAAATTTTGTCCGGGGTTTTTATTTTATGCCTGTTATTTTTGCTGATGCTGATTGAAGAACTTTATAAGATCTTTCTGAAAAATCCATCGGTGCAAACAGACACCAGAAAACTGCAACCCGGTGACTTATTCTTTGCATTGAAAGGCCCGAATTTTAATGGAAATAAATTTGCTGAAAAAGCAATTGCCGCCGGCGCATCTTATGTGGTAATTGATGAAAAAATAACGATGGATACCGGGACGGAAGTTGCCGGAAAAATAATTATGGTAGAAGATGTTTTAACTACGCTTCAACAACTGGCTACTCATCACCGGAAACAATTTTCCAACCTGCCTGCCGGCAGCCAGGTACCATTTCTTGCCATCACCGGAAGCAATGGAAAGACCACGACCAAAGAATTAATTCATTCCGTACTTTCCACCACTTACAAAACCTACACCACGGAAGGCAACCTGAATAATCATATTGGCATACCACTCACTTTATTAAAAATAAAACCAGATGCTCAAATTGCGGTAATTGAAATGGGCGCCAATCATCAGAAAGAGATTGAAAGCTATTGTAAAATTGTGTTACCCACTCATGGCCTGATTACGAATTGCGGCAAAGCCCACCTGGAAGGGTTTGGCAGTGAAGAAGGTGTCAGGAAAGGGAAAGGCGAATTATTTGATTTTTTAAAAAATAATAACGGGCAGGCTTTTGTGATGTGGGATTACGATTATTTACAAAAAATGAGTGAAGGCATCGCTGCCAGAATTAAATATGGTACAGCAGATGCTGAAGTATGTGGAATGGCTGTTGAAAACGAAACCCTGCTTACTGTAAAAATGAACAAAGGAATTTCAGCCAGTATAAAAACACAATTGGTGGGCAATTACAACCTGCCGAATGTACTGGCAGCTGTTGCGGTAGGAAAGCATTTTAATGTGGATGAGGAAAATATTATTTCGGCTATAGAAAATTATGCTCCCTCCAATAGCCGTTCACAGTTGCTTGTAAAAAATTCCAATACATTTATTTTAGATGCCTACAATGCCAACCCGAGCAGCATGAAACTGGCCATTGAGAATTTTGCACAAACAACAGCAGAAAATAAAGTGCTTGCCTTAGGCGCCATGGCAGAGTTAGGCAAAGAAAGTATACGGGAGCATGAAGAAATAATTGACCTTTTAAAAAAATATTCCTGGGATTTTGTGTTATTGGTTGGTGGTGATTTTCTCAAAATAGATCACCCGTTTCATACATTTGAAAATTCACTCCAACTAAAAGAATGGATAAAAGAAAAAAAAATTGAGAATACCAGTTTCCTTGTAAAAGGAAGCAGGAGTATCCGGATGGAAAAAGCAATTGAAGATTAAACTAATGTTATGAACCTGCAACAACTTTTTCCTCAGTTTGAACCCGGGCTGATCACAGTCATTGAAAAAAATGCTACCGGAAAAGTATTTGAACCCGGTGAAGTGATCATGAGAACGGGTCAATATATAAAATCCATCGTGATCGTTTTAAAAGGCCGGATAAAAATTTACCGTGAAAATGATGAGGGCGGGGAGTTCCTGATATATTATGTAGGCCACGGGGAAGCCTGTGCCGTCTCCATGATCTGTGCCCTGCAATCGCTTACCAGTGAAATAATGGCCGTGGCAGAAGAAAAAACGGAAGTGATCCTGTTGCCCATTCAATTGATGGATGACCTGATGGGAAAATTTAAAAGCTGGTCACAATTTGTCATTCAAACATACCGTCAGCGTTTTGAAGAATTGCTTACCGCCATTGATCATATTGCTTTTCTGAATATGGACGAACGCCTTGAATTTTACCTGAAACGATCTGTAAAAAAAACAGGTAAAATCAAACTGGAATTAACACATCAACAGGTTGCTTACGATCTTAACTCTTCCAGGGAAGTAATTTCCAGGTTGCTTAAAAAAATGGAACAGATGGGAAAAGTTAAATTACACCGTAATGCAATTGAGTTTTTAAATATCTGACCAATCCGGTGACCGTTGTCACTTTACCTGTACCGTTAATATTTCATTTTTACTGCCAAATTATTTTGCATGGAAATCATAGGTTATATCGCTTCGGTTTTAATTGGTGTTTCTTTGGGGCTTATAGGTGGCGGGGGCTCTATCCTCACTGTTCCGGTATTGGTTTATTTGTTTAATGTAGAACCGGTGATTGCAACCTCTTATTCCTTGTTTATTGTAGGTGCTACCAGCCTGGCAGGAGTATTACCAAAATACAGAAAAGGACTGGTGAACCTGAAAACATCAATCATCTTCGGCTTACCGGCAATAGCAGCTGTGTATGCTACCCGTGCTTTTATTGTACCGGCTATTCCGGTTGACGTGTTCACTGTTGGAAGTTTTGTGATTACAAAGTCAATTCTGTTGATGATTTTATTTGCCGTGTTAATGGTTTTTGCTTCTGTTTCCATGATCAGGAAACAAAAACAGATGCCTGAAGAAACCGGGAAACAAAAATTTAACTACCCTATGATCCTTTTAGAAGGAATATTAGTTGGCGTTTTAACGGGCCTGGTGGGAGCAGGCGGTGGTTTTCTAATTATCCCGGCTTTGGTTTTATTTAGTAAATTACCAATGAAACTGGCAGTGGGTACTTCTTTACTGATTATTGCCGCAAAGTCTTTATTCGGTTTTCTTGGAGATTTGTCACATTATATATTAGACTGGAAGCTGTTGATTATTGTTACCTTTTTAGCCATGGCCGGTATTTTTATTGGTAATGCGTTGAGCAATAAAATTCCCGGCGAAAAACTTGAGAAAGGATTTGGATGGTTTGTATTGGTGATGGGTATCTACATTATTGTTAAAGAGCTTTTTATATAATTCGCTTTGTGACAAATGTCATAGACCCGCTCGGAATAATTTTTGAATTTTGATTCTTTAACTTTAAAAAAATATTTATGAAAATAGAACAAATATATACCGGTTGTCTTGCGCAGGGAGCTTATTATATTGAAAGCGATGGCGAAGCAGCCGTCATTGATCCCTTACGTGAAGTGGAGCCATATATTCAAAAGGCGGCACGTAACCATGCAAAAATTAAATGGGTTTTCGAAACGCATTTTCATGCAGATTTTGTATCTGGTCATTTAGATCTTTCCAAAAAAACGGGAGCCCCCATTGTGTATGGTCCAAATGCAGATCCAACTTTTGATGCACATATTGCAAAAGATGGTGAAGAATTTAAACTGGGCAAAGTAACATTTAAAGTACTGCATACACCCGGCCATACGATGGAATCCACCACTTATTTATTAAAAGATGAAAATGGAAAAGATGTAGCAATCTTTTCGGGTGATACTTTATTTATCGGTGATGTAGGCCGTCCTGACCTGGCACAAAAAGCAGCCCACATGACACAGGAAGAGCTTGCAGGTATATTGTTTGATTCGTTAAGAATGAAGATCATGCCGCTGGCTGATGATCTGATTGTTTATCCTGCTCATGGTGCCGGCAGTGCCTGTGGGAAAAACATGAGTAAAGAAACTACAGATACCCTGGGTAACCAGAAAGAAACCAACTATGCGTTGCGTGCCAACATGACCCGTGATGAATTTATTAAAGAAGTAACGGAAGGATTATTACCTCCTCCCTCTTATTTTCCATTAAATGTAATGCTGAACAAAGAAGGTTATGATAGTATTGATGATGTATTGCAACGTGGTCATCATGCCATGAGCCCGGAAGCTTTTGAAACGGCAGCTAATGAAACCGGGGCGCTGATCCTGGATACCAGAGACCCGCAGACTTTTGCAAAAGGATTTATTCCCAACTCAATAAATATTGGAGTGGACGGACAGTTTGCACCCTGGGTAGGCGCCATGATCCCGGATATCAAACAAGAGATATTGATTGTTTGTGAACCCGGAAGAGAAGAAGAAGTGATCACCAGGCTGAGCCGTGTAGGTTATGATCACAGCATTGGATTTTTACAGGGCGGTTTTGAAGATTGGAAAAAATCCGGAAAGGAAGTGGACCATATCACTTCCATTGATGCAGATGAGCTGGCTGCTATTATGGCTAAAGAAAAAGTAAACGTACTGGATGTAAGAAAGAAAAGTGAATTCCAGAGTGAACATATTGAAAACGCAGAAAACACACCGCTTGATTTTGTCAATGACACCATGACTCATATTGATAAAAACAAAACCTATTATGTACATTGTGCCGGTGGCTATCGCAGCATGATTTTTACATCCATCCTTCGTGCCCGGGGATTTGATAACCTGATTGATGTAAAAGGTGGTTTCAAAGCCATTAAAGAAGCCGGGAAAATAAAAACCACAGATTATGTATGTCCAACCACCATTCAATAATTAAAAAATATTGCAATATGCCCGCATTAAATAAAATAGGATTGGAAAAAACACAAACTCAAACCTTATCACAGTTATTAAATGACCTGCTGGCTAATTATTCTGTATTTTACCAGAATACCAGGGGATATCACTGGAATATAAAAGGTGCAAATTTTTTTGAACTGCATCTGAAATTTCAGGAATTATATACTGATCTCCTGGTAAAAATAGATGATGTGGCAGAAAGAATACTTACGCTTGGTTACCATCCCGAACACCGGTATTCCTCCTATAATTCCACTTCAGAAATTAAAGAAAGTAAAAAGATCTCTGATGGCGAAAAAGCGGTTGCTGAAATTATTGCAGCGTTCAAAATCCTGATCAGCAAACAACGGTATATTCTAAAAATTTCGTCAGATACGAATGATGAAGGAACCAATGCGCTGATGAGCGATTACATCCGTGAACAGGAAAAATTAGTCTGGATGTACTCAGCTTTCCTGAATAAATAAAGTGAAGGTTTCAAACAACTGGAAAAACTCATGCTTTAATAAACAAATTAAATTCAGTTCATTCATATTTTAAATCATTAAATACAGATAAAAGATGAAAAAAATATTTTTACTCGCCCCGATACTTTTTTCAATTTCAGTTTCCGTGCCGGCATGGTCACAGGATACAACAGGAACAGCTCTTAGCTCAAGCAAATTTGAACGCAAAATAAAAAAGAAGAATGCGGTAGTGCTGGATGTAAGGACAACGGAAGAGTATAACGACAGTTTTATTCCAAAAGCAATAAATTATAATGTATTGGACAGTTTGAAATTTGTGGGGGCCGTTCAACCGCTGGATAAAAACAAAAAATATTTTCTTTATTGCAAAAGCGGACGCCGCAGTGGTAAAGCACTGCTGATGATGAAAAATATGGGTTTTAAAAATGTCCATCATCTTTCCGGGGGCATTACTGCCTGGGAAGGCAAAAAAGAAATGCCAAATAAATAATACGGCAAAAAGAATATATCTTTTTTATTAATGTTTCTTCTCCTCCGTAATACGTTTATAAAAAGAAATTTTGTAATCCCGGTTATCACTAAGAGCCGGTTAAAGATGGTGACTTCAGTAACGAAACAGTTAAACTAAAGCTGCTTCTCTTAGTGCTTTGAAGTCTTACAGGTTAAATAATTGAAACGATGTTATTAAAGGAAAGCGAAAAAAATTATTCCAGAAGAAATTTTTTAAAAAAAACCACTTTAGCTGGTATAGGTACTTCCTTAGCGGGTGTGGCTGCGGCATGGACACCTGCCTCCGGAAAAAATAAAACAACCTCTTCTTCCGTTGCCTCCAACCGTTTTACTATATTATATACTGCCGATATACATGCACAGTTACATACCCATGATGAGTTTTTTTGGGAAAATGGAAAAGCTGTTTATAAAAAAAGAGGCGGATTAGCTGTGTTAAAAACGATGATCAATCATTTCAGGGATCAAAACCCTGCTAATACGGTATTAATTGATGGAGGTGATTATTTTCATGGAAGTGCAGTAGCTTCTTTAACAGAAGGGGAAGCCATGATCAGTTTATTGAATGATTTTAATTATGATCTTATCCTTCCCGGCAACTGGGAAGTGGTTTATAAAAAAAAGAAAATGCTTTATGATTTGGGTCATGCCCATGCGTCTAAGATCTGTGCAAATATGAGGCATGATACCGAAGATGCTGATAACGGCCAGTTAATATATCCACCTTATTGGATAAAATATATTGCCGGTGCAAAAGTTGGTTTTATTGGCTATACAGATCACCTGATTCCAAAACGACAATCACCTGCATATAGCAAAGGCATTTCATTTGAACATGCTGATGTGAACATTGCAAAATACATAAAGCACTTAAACGAAACTGAAGGCTGTGGTATCATCTTCATCGTAACGCATATGGGATTAGCACAACAGTTGGGATTAGCTGATCATCCGGCAACGGAAGGAGCAGATTTTATTTTAGGCGCAGATACTCATGAAAGAGTAAGAGAAGCTATCCAGGGCAGGTACAGCAAAGTAATAGAGTGTGGTGCTTTTGGTTCTTTTCTTGGAAAACTGGATATAGAAGTGGAGAATGGAAAAATTAAAAACTATACTTATCAATTGTTGGATGTGGATCCGTTAAGATACCAGGCCGATGAACAATTATTAAGCCTGATCACAAAAGCAGAAGCTCCTTTCAAAAAAGAGTTATCAAAAGTAATCGGCAGCAGTACCACTCCATTGGTCAGGTATTTTGTATTGGAAACTCCGATGGACAACCTGATCACAGATGCCATTCATTGGAAATTCAAAACAGATATTGCACTAAGCAATGGGTTCCGTTTCTGCCAGCCATTAGCTGTTGATCCGGCAACAGGAAAAGCTGTTATTACCAAAGAATTTTTGTGGAATATGCTGCCTGTGGACAGCGAAGCAAAAACTGCAACAGTTACCGGAAAACAAATCCGGGATTGGCTGGAAAAAGAATTAGAGAATGCCTTTGCAAAAGATCCTTCAAAAAGATTTGGCGGTTGGTTTGTACGTTTTGCAGGTATGGAAGCAAATTTTACCATTAGAAATGAATTTGGAAACAGAGTGAATTGGATAAAAATAAAAGGAGAACTATTGGACCTGAAAAAAGAATACAGCATAGCGGCATGTGAAAGAGAGGGTGACCCCGATGATATACTTTGTCGTATGGAAAATGTAAAAAACTCAAAACTAACGGGCAAACTGATGCATGATGTATTTGAAGAATACCTTGCTGTTCATTCACCCGTATCTCCAAAACTGGAAATGAGGGCTACGGCTACTGATCAGCCACACACATTACTTACCCAATTGCAGGGAACAACTTATGAATTCAGGTAATCAATAAAATTTAATTTTATTTTTTTTGCTGAACATTAAATGTTAAGAATTCATTTTATATAACTGCATTAAATTTTAAAAAATCTATCTTGTATTATTAAAAAACAAACATCATGAATTTTATTGAATGGATAAAACAACCCTGGCCCTGGTATGTAGCCGGCCCCCTGATCGGGCTAATGGTACCGCTGCTGCTGATAACAGGTAATAAGGCCTTTGGTATTTCATCTTCGCTACGCCATGTTTGTGCAGCTTGCTTTCCTGCAAAAATTAATTTCTTTAAATACGACTGGAAAAAAGAATTATGGAATTTATTTTTTGTGGCAGGCATTGTTTTTGGTGCTTTTCTAATCAGTTATTTTTTTGCAAATCCCAACCCGGTGGAAATAAATCCAAAACTGGCTGCAGAGCTTCAGCAATATGGCATCAGTAATTACCAGGGATTGGTTCCTGCTGATTTGTTTAACTGGGAAAATTTATTTTCTGTAAAGGGAATCATCATGATGGTAGCAGGAGGATTCCTGGTTGGTTTTGGCACCCGTTATGCCGGAGGTTGTACTTCAGGTCATGCTATCATGGGCTTATCCAATTTACAATTGCCTTCCCTGCTTGCAACTATTTCTTTTATGATTGGCGGATTTATAGTATCCAATCTTGTTTTACCATTTATTTTAAAACTTTAATAACCGATCAACATGGAACCTGAAGAAATAATAAAAGAAAAACAACATCATAGCTTTCTTACCAGCAACACAGATTTTGAAATGCGTTCGCTGGATACGATGTGTGTAAATGAATCTGAACTGAAACACCCCTTCTGGCACAACCTGAAATATATGATTGCCGGCATTCTGTTCGGTATCATATTGGTAAAAGCAGAGGTGATCTCCTGGTTTCGCATCCAGGAAATGTTTCGCCTGCAAAGTTTTCATATGTATGGAGTAATAGGCTCTGCAGTCTTTGTTGGCGCCATATCAATATGGCTGATAAAAAAATTCAATATCAAAACACTTTACGGGGAGTCCATAGAATTTATTTCCAAGAAATATAATAAAGGAAATATAATCGGCGGGCTGTTATTTGGATTTGGCTGGGCTATAACCGGGGCATGTCCCGGACCTTTATTTGCGCAAATCGGAACCGGGGCCACCGTAATTTTTGTAACTTTATTAAGTGCCATAGCCGGCACCTGGGTATATGGTTATTTTAGGGAGAAACTTCCTCATTAAGCGTCGAAAGAAATTGAAATGAAACCAATAGATTTATACAAATTGTTTTTTGTATTGCCTGTTTGCATTATCACTTTAATTGCCTGTAACGGGAATAATGAAAAAGATGTTTCGACAGAAATGAATGAACCTTTATGGCGCGGCTGGAATAAATACCAGATACCTGAAAAAGATACCCTGGCAAAATATGGACGTGAGTTGATAGAAAAAACAGCTCATTACCTGGGCCCAAAAGGTATTGTTGCACAAATTACCAATGGCATGAACTGCCAGAACTGTCACCTGGATGCGGGCACCGTGCCTTGGGGAAATAATTATGGTGCAGTAGCTTCTATGTATCCGCAATTCAGGGCAAGAAGCGGTGGTATAGAAACAATAGTGAAAAGAATTTCGGATTGTATGGAAAGAAGCCTGAATGGAAAAGCAGTTGACAGTAATAGTAAAGAAATGAAAGCAATCATTGCTTATATGACCTGGTTAGGAGATGGTATTCCAAAAAATCACAAACCGAAAGGGAGTGGAATCATGGACATTCCTTATTTAGACCGGGCAGCCGATCCGTTAATTGGTAAAACTGTTTATATAAATAAATGTCAACGCTGTCATGGCGCAGACGGGCAGGGACAAAAGATTCCTGATAGTTTGGGTTATGTTTACCCGCCTTTATGGGGTCCGGATAGTTATACCACTGCAGCCGGGCTTTTCCGGATTTCGAGATTTGCCGGTTTTGTAAAAAACAATATGCCGTTTGGTGAAGTGGCCTATCATAATCCACTACTTACAAATGAAGAAGCATGGGATGTGGCAGCATTTGTAAATTCACAACCCCGGCCTGTAAAAATTTTCAATGAAGACTGGCCGGATATTTCAAAAAAACCATTTGATCATCCCTTCGGTCCTTATGCCGATAGCTTTAGTGAAGCGCAACATAAATACGGCCCTTTTATCCCCATTTTGAAAGCCAGAGAAGAGAATGGCAAAAAAAATGCAGGCAAATAACTCTGCCTGCATAAAATCGTTTTTGGAATAAATCAACCAGCAAAAATATATCCGCATTGTTTTTCCTGTGCTCTACCCAAAGCCCATACTCCAGAAGGAACAGGTTGAATGCCGGGCAATCTTCCAGCTACCCAATCTTTTCTGACTTCATCTGCATTTAAATTCATTCCCTGGGCAACTGCTGCGCTGTAAACCGTGAAAGCAACATCACATACACAGAACTTTGCCCCGCTTTCCTGCAATTGATCTATTCCAATTTTCACTTCTCCAACTCCGGGTATTTTAAAGTCTCCCGGGTTTGGTTTCCAGAACGGGTTTCTGGTTGCTGGTTTTCCGGTCTTGGGATCATTCGCTTTAAAAACTTCACCCAGATTGTATTTTGCCCAAAGCCGGTCTTCCATGGCATAGCCAATAGCAGCATGACGAAGTACAACCACAACGCTACAATCTTTTCCCATAGTACCGGTCATTTCATTAGTCATTAAAAAAACACGGGGCCATGCAAATGGAAACAACTCATGAGGTTGGGTGGCATCAAAGACTACCCGATGTTTACCATTAATTTTTTTAAACATCTCTTCCGGATCTCCGGAAACAGATGGGGTCAATTGAGTTTCTCCACCAAAAGCATTCAGCGTAGGAGCTAATGAAGTGATACCGATTGCAGCTGCCCCGGTTGCAAGTGTACTTAAAAAATTCCTTCGGTTAGTTCCTTCTTTTGATTCGTTGGTTTTCATAATTGTAAGTTTTAATGAATAAATTTTAAAAAACATGAAAAGCTACTAAAAATATTGCCAAAGTCTTTAGCAGACAGGTTTTTTATACTTAGATTTCGTAATTTTTGCGTCATAAATTTTGATTATGAAACGAATTATTTTTTTTACTGCCGTTTTATTTGCTTTCAATTTCCAATTGTCAGCACAAGCTAAGCCATACCATGTAGTTTTTGATCTTACCACCGGCGATACGGCTGTACACCAGCGGGTGATACGTTGGATCAACAGTATTATTAAAGAACATCCGGATGCAAAACTGGAAGTGGTTTTTTATGGAAAAGCATTACCCATGGTTGAAACAGAAAAGTCCAGCGTTGTTAATGATGTAAAAAAACTGGCCGCAGGTAAAAATGTAATATTTGCTGTTTGTGAACAGGCAATGCAGGTGCATAAAGTATCTAAGGAAATGTTGGTGCCAGGCGTAAAAATGGTACCAGATGCCATTTATGAACTCGTTTCTAAACAGTCAGATGGTTTTGGATATATAAAAGTGACTAACTGAAATCAAAAGATCAACTTCCCCTGTGATCTTAATCACTTTTTAAAAACTTTTATATATCTAAGTTTGGGAAATAAATTCTCAAACCATGACTCATTTCCACGTATTAATAATTGGTGGAGGTAATGCAGGAATTTCAACCGCTGCTCAATTACTTCGCAAGAATAAAAATTTACACATTGGAATTATTGAACCTTCTGATAAACATTATTACCAGCCTGCATGGACCCTGGTAGGTGCAGGCACTTTTAATATTAAAAAAACCATCCGTAACGAGTCTTCTGTTATCCCCAAAAATGTAAAATGGATCAATGAAGCTGTTGCATCCTTCGAACCTGAACAAAACAAAGTAATCACAGCAAATAACAACAATTTTACTTACAACTACCTGGTGGTTGCTCCCGGCATTCAACTAAACTGGGATACTGTAAAAGGATTAAAAGAAGCAATCGGTAAGAACGGAGTTACCAGTAATTATTCATTTAAATATGCTCCATATACTTTCGAATGCCTGAAGAAAATTGAACCCGGAAATACGGTTTTATTTACAGCTCCCTCTACACCGGTAAAATGTGGAGGCGCCCCGCAAAAAGTGATGTATATGTCAGCCGACTTTATCAGGAAGAAAGGATTTCTCAAGGATATAAACCTGGAATTTGTTTCCGGCGGCAGTATGTTATTTGGTGTAAAAAAATATGCTGATTCTTTGCAAAAGATAGTAGACAAATTCGGCATTTCACTTCACTTTAAACATGACCTGGTAGAAATTGACGGAGAAAAAAAACTTGCCACTTTCAGATTAATGGATGGCCTGGGTGGCGTAACAGTAGTAAAGAAATTTGACATGATCCATGTTACACCTCCACAAAGTGCACCCGACTTTATCCGCAACAGTGTGTTGGTTGACACAAAAGGATGGTTAGATGTTGACAAATTCACTTTACAACATAAAAAATTTGGAAATATTTTTGGCCTGGGTGATGTAACCAATACCCCCAATGCAAAAACCGGCGCTGCTGTACGCAAACAGGCCCCTGTAGTAGTTCAAAATATTTTAGCCTTAAGGGAAAATAAACCAATGCCCGCTTCCTATAATGGTTATGGTAGTTGTCCTCTGACGGTGGGTTATGGTAAATTAATATTAGCAGAATTCGGTTATGATAATAAAGTGATGGAGACCTTTCCTTTTAACCAGGCCAAACCAAGATGGACGATGTGGATCTTAAAAAAATATATTCTTCCCTGGCTATACTGGAATAAAATTTTGAAAGGAACAGCATAACCTTCTATAACAATAATCACATTTTCTTTAGAGTAAATTCATGAACTTTACCGGCATTATGATACACTGGATAAATAACAACAAACTTTTACTGGCGGGTATTATACTGGGTACCGTTGCCGGTTTTTTATACTGGAAACTGGTAGGCTGCAACAGCGGCACCTGCCTGATTACTTCTAAATGGCAAAATAGTTCTGCATACGGAGGTCTGATGGGTGGACTATTATTCAGCATGTTTAAAAAATCCACAGGCACTGGTGAAAAAATTAAGGAAAAAGAAAATGAATAGTCCGAAACCCGAAAGAGGATATCTGATGTCAACCTTCTTATGCCTTTGTCCCCGATGCAGGAAAGGGAAATTATTTCAAAATCCGATTAGTTTAGGATTGAAGAAAAATATGGAGATGAACAAGAACTGCCTTGTTTGTGGCCAAGCTTCAGAAGTAGAACCCGGGTTTTATTATGGTACAGGCTATGTTAGTTATGTATTAGCAGTAGTTATCAGTAGCATTAGTTTTGTAGCCTGGTATGTTTTAATCGGGATGTCCGTTAAAGATGACCGCTTTTTTTACTGGCTGGGCTTAAATGCTGTTTTACTTATTTTACTTCAACCCTGGCTGATGCGGCTATCCAGAAGTATCTGGATTTCCTGGTTTGTAAAATACGATCCCAATCATAAAAAAATCTTCTGAAAGAAAAATGAATCTGAAGTTGTTTTCTTTAGGAAACCGATCTGATTAATAAACCCCCGCTATTTCGGGGGTTGTTTTTTTGCGGAGACCGGGGGATTCGAACCCTCGATACGGTTTCCCGTATATACGCTTTCCAAGCGTACCTCTTCAGCCACTCGAGCAGGTCTCCAATGAAGGGTTGCAAAAATACATTTCCACTTTCAGATATTGAATAAATACTTCGTATTGTTCGTAGTGATCGCCGCTACTTCTTCTTTTGTGATATTTTTTATCCCGGCTAATTTTTCCGCCACTAATGCCAGGTAACTACACTCATTCCTTTTACCACGAAAGGGTACCGGTGCCAGGTAAGGCGCATCAGTTTCAAGAACTACATGCTTCATATCTACTGTTTCCATTATTTTATCCAAACCTGAATTTTTAAAAGTAACTACTCCCCCGATCCCGAGATAAAAACCAAGATCCATGATTCGATTAGCCTGATCCAATGTTCCGGAAAAACAATGGAAAACTCCTTTTAGAGCCCCTTTTTGATGTTCAGTTATAACTTTGATACATTCATCCAGGGAATTGCGGGAATGTATCACCACGGGAATATGATACGACAAAGCCCATTCAATTTGTTTGTGAAAAGCTTCAAACTGCTCTTTAACAAAAGTCAGATCCCAAAAAAAGTCAAGCCCTGTTTCCCCCACTGCTATGAAACTTCTTTTTTCAAAATGTTCCCTGGCAATTTTAAGTTCGTCTCTGAAATTTTCTTTCACCGAACAGGGATGCAGTCCCATCATTGAATGACATTTCCCTTCAAATGACTTTTCCGTTTCCAGCATCAAGCCATGAGTTTCTTTATCAATTGCCGGCAAAAGCATCGAAACAACTCCCTCATTTTCAGCTCTTCCAATCATTTCTTTACGATCGCTATCAAATTCCGGGAGATAAATATGACAATGGGAGTCAATAAACATATTTTTATTCTGGTTTTCAAAGGCAAAGCTGCCAAAAAATTCTTAACAAACCCTTAAACGACCTTCAATATTTCATGTCAGACAATCGTTATTAAACAGCGTACAAAATATTATTTTATGAAACTGATTTTCAATCCTGCCAAACTATCCTTTTTGATCCTTTCCTCAACGCTTATTTTATTTAATGGTTGTAAAAAGGAAATGAGTGGAAACAGCGTAGATGAAGAATATGCTTCTCAGACTTCTTCTGTTGCAGATGCTGAATCAGAGATTATCTTCAATGAAGTGTTTGATAATGTTATGGGTGTTAGTAATGACGTAGGTCTTGCCGGTGTCGGTGTATTTGGTCAAATGAGTTCCGGCACCATCGGTATGGTTGCCCGTACCAATGCCTGCCCCAATGTTTCAAAAACTTTATTAAGTACCCCCAATATTTTCCCCATAAAAATAGTAATGGATTTTGGAGCTGGCTGTGCCGGTCGTGATGGAAGAGTGCGGTCAGGTAAAATAATAACCACATATACAAACCGGCTTATTTATCCCGGCGCCACTGCTACCACTACTTTTGAAAACTATACGGTGGATAGTATTAAAGTGGAAGGAACTCATGTTATCAGTAATCAAAGTATTGTTGGTGGCCCTCAAACCAATATTACCCTTATCTGGAATGCAGAAGTAAAGGGGGCAAAACTTACCAAACATAATGGTAATTATACTGAATGGAACAGTACTAAAACTATTACACAGATGGAGGGAATGAGTACGGCTCTGATACCTCTGGATGATATTTATAAAATAGAAGGGCATGCTAACGGCAAAGTAAAACGAAATGATATGCTGGTAGGCTGGAAAGCAGAAATTACTGAGCCTTTAATTAAGAAATTCAGCTGCCGGTGGATCGTAAAAGGAGTGATTAAAGTAGTGAGATTGAACCTGTCAGGCAATTCCCCCTGGGTATCTGTTTTGAATTATGGAAACGGCGACTGCAATAATAAAGCCAGTATGACCATTAATGGAATTACCAAAGAAATTACTTTGCCGTAATTAAAATATTATTATACCTTTAAATCAGTTTTCATAGGGTACGGATTAAAAACGGGCCAGGGTTTCTACCCCGGCCCTATTAGTTAGATGTCTCCCCGGATAAACCACCTGGTTACAATGAACAAAAAGTAAATCCTTTTTCTGTAAAATACTTCAATACCCTGGGTAATGCATATGCTAATCTCAGAAATGCTTTTTCGCTTTCATGAAAAACAATAATAGATCCCGGAACTGATTTTAATACAACATGGGCAAGACAATTTTCGGGTGAAACTGCTGTATCAAAATCTGCGCTTAATACATCCCACATCACAATGGTTGGCTGTCGGCCTTTCATTACAGGTTGCAAATTTTTTGCCTGGAAAGAAGTCATTCTTCCATAACAGGGGCGAAATAAACTGCTGTCAATATATTGTGAAGCTGCTGCAATATCTCTCAGATAAATATCGTCTCTTGTCTTCCATCCGTTCAGGTGATTGAACGTATGATTGCCGACTGAATGGCCTTCGGTCAGTATTTGTTTATAAATTTCCGGGTAGGCCAGTACATTTTTCCCAATACAAAAAAAAGTGGCCAATGCCTGGTACTGCTTCAGTTGTTGTAAGACAAAAGGAGTGACTACCGGGTGAGGGCCATCATCAAAAGTCAGGTAAAGTTCTTTTTTCTTTGTATCAATACTCCACAGAAAAGAAGAATAAATTCTTTTTAACCACCAGGGAGTTTTTACAAAATAAAACTTCTCCCATCGTCTTTCCAGATTTTGATAATTTTCTGTTTTCTTATTTTCAACCGGATTATCCATTACAAAAGAAGTGGATCAAAACTACTGAAATTTGGTAGTCATTACCTTCAAACTCCTGATAGCAATAGGGTCTTATCTTTGTCTTCTATGTCAAAGAGAGTTCGTGTTCGTTTTGCCCCTTCGCCTACAGGAGGACTGCATCTGGGCGGTGTAAGAACCGTATTATATAATTATCTGTTTGCCAAAAAACAGGGAGGGGATTTTGTACTGCGTATAGAAGATACAGACCAAAGCCGGTATAAGGAAGGGGCGGAACAATACATTTATGATTGTTTGAAGTGGTGCGGACTGGAACCGGATGAAAGCCCGGTACACGGTGGTAAATACGGACCTTACCGTCAAAGCGAACGAAAGGAAATGTACAGGAAGTATGCAGATCAGTTGGTATCGGATGGTTTTGCTTATTATGCTTTTGATACTCCGGAAGAACTGGAAAAAATGAAACTTGATTTAAAGAAAGAACAAAACCCGGCTCCGCAATATGACTACACGGTGAGAATGAACATGCGGAATTCTCTTTCTCTTTCTTCTGAAGAAACAAAAAAATTACTTGAAGAGAACTGCAGGTATGTGATCCGGATAAAAATGCCGGTACAGGAAACCGTTTCTTTCACTGATATGATTCGTGGTAAAGTGAGTTTTAATACTTCATTAGTGGATGATAAAGTTTTATTGAAAGCAGATGGAATGCCTACTTATCACCTGGCGGTGGTAGTGGATGATTATTTAATGAAAATCACTCATGCTTTTCGTGGTGAAGAATGGTTGCCCGGTGCGCCGGTTCATATTTTATTATGGAAATATTTTGGCTGGGAAAAAGACATGCCTCAATGGGCACATCTGCCGCTGATACTCGGGCCCAATGGAAAATTAAGTAAACGGGATGGCGCTAAATATGGTTTCCCTGTTTTTGCAATGAACTGGACCGATCCCAAAACAAATGAATTAGTTGAAGGTTTTAAGGAAAAAGGATTTTTGCCGGAAGCATTTATCAACCTGTTGGCCCTGTTAGGATGGAATGATGGCACTGAACAGGAAATTTTTACCAAAGAAGAATTGATTGAAAAGTTTTCTATTGAAAGGGTGCATAGTGGCGGCGCACATTTTGATTATGAAAAAGCAAAATGGTTCAATCATGAATGGATAAAGCGATTGCATATTTCAGATTTCAGATTTCAGATTGAACCATTTCTTAATGCTAAAGGGATTTCTGTAACTGATCAGGATAAAACCGAAAAAATAATAAACCTTGTAAAAGACCGCTGCACTTTGCTCACTGATTTTTATGATCAGTCTTATTTCTTTTTTAATGCCCCGGAGAAATGGGACCTGGAAGCCGTGAAATCCAAATGGAATGAAACTAAAAATCTTTTTTTTACTGAAGTGATCCGTAATTATGAACTATATGATGACTGGTCTGCTGCAACTCTTGAAAAAAAATTTAAAGAAATTGCATCAGTAAATGAAATAAAACCCGGAGAAGTGCTTTTACCTTTCCGGATCATGCTGGTGGGTGGAAAATTCGGACCTGGTGTATTTGATATTGCCGAAATATTGGGGAAAGAAGAAACAATAAGACGGATCAATCAAACACTCCCCCTCCCCGGAAATCTGTAGTATTATGATATTAACCTGCCAGTTTGTATCTTGTTATATAAATGCAACCAGCTGTTCAACTTCATAAACCTCTTGTTTATTCTCTTGCACTTGTAAAATTTCTTATCCCTTTTTTACTGGTCGCACCGGCATTTGAATTGCAGCGGGATGAGTTTCTATATTATGAACAGGGACTGCATCCTGCATTGGGATTCCTTGAAAATCCTCCCCTGCTTTCATATCTCGCAGGCATATCAGCATGGTTGGGTGGTACAGAATGGAGCGTTAAGATCTGGCCGGCATTGATCGGAGCACTAACTGTGATGATGGCCTGTAAAATAACAACCAGGTTAGGCGGTCGTGGATTTGCACAATTTCTTACCGGTTTTGGAATGATTACCGGTGCTTTTTTAAGAATTCATATTCTGTTTCAGCCCAATATACTTGATATATTCTTTTGGACCTGCAGTTTGTATTTCCTTGTTTGTTTTATTCAAACCAAAAGCTACAAATATATTTTATGGTTGTCCGTTTGTATTGCATTGGGTTGGTGGAGTAAATATTCCATCGTATTCCTTGCAGTCTCAATTCTCATAGGATTATTACTCAGCCAATACAGATCTGTGCTGCTTAATAAAAAAACTTACCTGGCAATACTTGTTTCAGTAATTCTCATATTGCCGAATCTATGCTGGCAATACTTCCATAACTGGCCGTTAATCCATCACATGAAAGAATTAAGAGAAACACAATTGATATTTATAAACCCTATGGATTTTATTAAAGACCAGTTCCTGTTGTTATTCCCGGTCATGATTGTCTGGATTGCCGGCCTGGTATGGCTTTTCAGAAATAAAAATTACAGGATATTTGGCTGGATTTATTTATCGGTGATTGTTCTGCTTATCCTGGGTAGCGGGAAAAATTATTACTCGCTGGGAGTGTATTCTGTATTACTGGCGGCCGGTGGTGTAGCCTGGGAAAACATGAGTGAGTCAAAAAAATGGATAAGGTATGTTATCGGAATTCTTGTGATTGGAATAACCATTCCTTTTCTGCCTATTGGACTACCAATGATGAACCCCGAAAAACTGGCAGCCTTTTACAAACAATACGGAGTGGATAAATCCGGTTTACTGAAATGGGAAGATCAACGGGATCATGATTTGCCCCAGGATTTTGCAGACATGCTGGGTTGGAAAGAGGCTGCATTAAAAACTGAAAAATTCTACAATCAACTGCCCGATTCAGTTAAAAACAACGTGGTCATCTTCGGCAGACATTACGGTCATGCGGGTGGTATAAAATTTTATTCATCCAATAAAACTTTTACAGACAAAGTCTTTACTGATAATGGATCCTTCCTGCTTTGGATCCCTGAAAATTTTTCATTCAAACACCTGATACTTGTTTCCCGGAGAATGCCGGGCCCTGATGATGAAGTATTTCAATATTTCGAAAAAGTTTCGGTAGTGGATTCTGTTACCAATCATTACTCCCGCCAGTTTGGTGATAAAATATTTTTCTTTGAAAATATTAATGCAACCGGTTTACAGTTGGCGCAAGACGGACTGAAAGAAATGAAATCGGTTTTCAAAAGATAGTTCATCCCTGCTGCTGAATAAGTTTCATGATCTCAACAAATTCCGATTTCCCTGAAGTCTCAATCATTTTCCGGTCCTTATTATCAAGTTGAAACAATCCTGCCGTATTCAGCAGTACCTGCCCGGCTGTCCTGATGCCGGCAATGACAGTAGATACTTCAGTATAACTGAGTAGATAACTTAAGGCCAATTGCGTTTTTGTACAATTATATTTTTTGCACAGTTCCCAAACCTGTGCCAATGCTTTTGTACAACTGTCAATCACTTCTTTTGTCAGGCGATTTTTCCGGTGATCATTTTCCGGGAAAGAAAACTCCCTGCCCTCCTTCGTTAAAGCCCGGGGAGTCGATTCAAACTTACCTGTGAGCAATCCAAACTGTAAAGGCATTCTTACAATAACTCCATAACCCTTTTCATTTACTTTCTTTAAAAGTGGTAAGGCTTTTTGATTAAGCAAATTCAATACCAGCTGAAAACCGCTTCCCAATTTTTCATTTAATATAAATTCAGCTTCCGGCGATGGATCAAATGTATTTAAAGATAAACCCCAGTACCGGATCTTTCCCTGTTGTTGCAGCTGCTGCATGGCTTCTATACATTCTCCACTTTGTAAATGCCGCATTCTTGCTGTGTGTAATTGATAATAATCTATCACTTCCCTCTTCAATCTTACTAATGAAGCTTCACAAGCCTTAAGAATATATTCTTTTGAATAATCAACCGTGAATTGATTATTTCTTGAAACATTTCCAACCTTAGTAGCAATCATTATTTCATTTTCTGTGCCGATAGTTTTTCCCAATAATTCTTCCGAATGTCCCAATCCATAAATATCCGCTGTATCAAAAAAATTTATCCCAGCATCTAAAGCAGCATGAATAGCCCGCAGCGAATCTGCATCATCCGCATCACCCCATCCGATAGATGTATTACCAATCATGGCACCCCCGCCAATTGCCCAGGCACCAAAACCAATTTCACTCACCCGTAAATCTGTATTTCCAAATTTTCTGTATTGCATGTTGCAATTTACAATGCTCTTGAAGAAAGAATGTATTTTCGCAAAATAAGATTTTAAAATGAACAGACCGATACGTGTACTGGTAGCCAAAGTTGGATTGGATGGCCATGACCGTGGCGCCAAAGTAATTGCTACCGCTTTGCGTGATGCAGGCATGGAAGTTATTTACACCGGCCTGCGACAGACGCCTGAAATGGTTGTCAATGCTGCCCTGCAGGAAGATGTGGATGCCATTGGTATCAGCATTCTTTCGGGTGCACACAATACTGTTTTTCCAAAACTGATTGAGCTGATGAAAGAAAAAGAAATGAATGATGTGTTACTCACCGGCGGAGGTATCATTCCCGAAGATGATATGAAAGAATTGAACAATTTAGGCGTAGGAAAATTATTTGCACCCGGTACGCCAACTTCTGATATTGCAGATTATATAAAGGAGTGGGTGAAAGAGAATCGTTCGTTTTAAAATTTCTTTATGAAATTTCAAATAGAATCCATTGGCACTGTTTATAACAAACGCAAAGAACCTACAGATGATTTTTGGGGAGATACTGTTTCTGAAATACGATTACATGATTCAATCCCAGAAACATCTTTAGACGGAATTGAAACTTTTTCTCATGTTGAAGTACTTTTTGTTTTTGATAAAGTTACTGACCCGGTAGTTTATGGCAGTGTACATCCAAGAGGTAATATCAACTGGCCAAAAGTTGGCATATTTGTTCAGCGAAAAAAGAACAGACCTAATCTTATCGGTGCCACAATCTGCGAAATTGTAAAAAGGGAAGGCAGAAGTCTTTGGGTAAAACTGCTGGATGCGATTGATGAAACTCCTGTGATTGATATTAAACCCGTTTGGCAGGGATTCCTTCCTCAAAAATCCATAACAGAACCTGGTTGGAGTAAAGAATTAATGAAAGATTACTGGAAATAAATTATTCAAAATGTATCAAACGCTATTAACCTCTTTAGAAAATAATATCTGTACGATCACCATCAACAGGCCCGATAAATTAAATGCACTCAACAAAACAGTAATTGAAGAATTATCAACCGCCATTGATGAAGTGATTAATAATAAAGAAATCAAATCAGCGATGATTACTGGCGCCGGACCCAAAGCATTTGTAGCCGGCGCTGATATTTCTGAATTTCTTTCTTTGGATGCAAGTGGCGGAAAAGCATTGGCACAAAAGGGACAGGACATGGTTTTTTCTAAAATTGAAAACTGTCCCAAGCCCATCGTAGCTGCTGTGAATGGCTTTGCTTTGGGGGGTGGATGTGAGCTGGCTATGGCCTGTCATTTTCGTATTGCAAGTGATAATACAAAATTCGGTCAGCCGGAAGTGAATCTTGGTTTAATCCCCGGTTACGGCGGTACGCAAAGATTAGTACAGTTAATTGGTAAGGGAAGAGCTATGGAAATGCTGATGAGTGCAAATATGATTGACGCAAATACAGCATTGCAATTTGGTTTGGTAAACTATGTTGTAAAACAGGAAGAATTATTAAGCAAGGCAAAATCAATCCTTGAATTGATAAATAGTAAAGCACCCTTGGCGGTTGCAGCTTGTATCAAAGCAGCCATTGCTGTGTATGATGAAAATAAAAATGGTTTTGAAGTAGAAGTAGAAGAATTTGGAATATGCTTTGGAACAGAGGATATGAAAGAAGGAGTTTCTGCTTTTTTAGAAAAAAGAAAAGCGGAGTTTAAAGGAAAATAATCATTTCTCCAACAGCCTCTCATCAATCAAATAAGCCGCAATCCCACTTACATTATCATTTCCATTCCGGTCATCAAGGTAAACTTTAAAAGATGTAACCGTTGTGGAAGGAAAAGTCAGTATCCGTTTTCTGCCGATGGTAGTTCCGGTAATTTCCCCCACTTGTTCCTTGTTATTAAATAAAATGATTTTAAAATTCTGAACTGTTTGTCCTAAATGAATAGCTTCCCTTAATACAATACAATTCATTTTTGCCGGTTGAGGAAGCTGAACAGTAAACTGCTTCCGGTTGATGCTGTACACTTCGCCTGCTTTATCAAATGCCCGGTAATTGAGAGAATCTTTTAGCAGTGCCTCTGCAGTTACTTCCCAAAATGTTTTTGCATTTTTCAGTAAGTTATCAGCAAAACTTTCATCCCTTAGTTTTTTAAATAACATCAATGCTGCTGAATCCTTTTCATGGATCAGCCCTCTTCTGTCCGGTGGCACATTTAATAAAAGATTAGCACCACGGCCAACAGATTTTAAATACAGATCAAATAAGCTTTCACCAGTTTTTACTTTGTTATCTTCTTCAGCATGATAAAACCAACCGGGCCGTATGCTGACATCAGCTTCTGCCGGAATCCAGCTTTTCCCAAAAACATTTCCCTGATTCAGTGTATCTGCAGGCGGCGCCCCCAATCCCGGAGAAAAACCTGTTGTGTCCAGGTAATTCCAGTTGGTTGTTCCGGCTATTCCTTTTTCATTTCCCACCCAACGAATATGCGGACCCACATCACTGAAGACAAGAGTCCGTGGTGAAACAAGGTTTACCATTTTTTTATAACGGTCCCAGTCATACACTTGTTTTTTCCCCTGCCCGACTGAATCAGTCAGGCGGGTATCTGGACCTTCGCCATTGGCGCCATCCCACCACAGTTCCCAGACTGGTCCGTATTTCTCCAGGACTTCCTTCATGGTACTTACATATACATTGTTGTAATCTGCAGTACCATATTTCGGATGATTTCGATCCCAGGGAGAAATATAAACACCGAATTTTAATCCCAATTCTTTGCAGGCCTGTGACAATTCTTTCAACACATCTCCTTTCCCCTCTTTCCAATTGCTTTCACGAACAGTATGTAAGGAAAAATTGCTGGGCCACAAACAAAACCCATCATGATGTTTGGCAGTAATGATAATTCCTTTTGCACCTGCGTCTTTTGCAATGCTGGCCCATTGCCGGCAATCCAGTTCAGTAGGATTAAAAACAGATGTGGGTTCATCACCCTGCCCCCATTCTTTATCTGTAAATGTATTGGGCCCAAAATGTACAAAGAGATAAAATTCCATTTCGTGCCAGGCCAGTTGCTGTCTGGTAGGTAAGGGTAAATTTTTTTCCTGTGCAAAAAGCCAGCTGGTAAATACCAGCAGGAATAAAACAAGAATAATTTTTTTCATTTTTTAAATACAGATTTTATTTCCGGTGAAACGGGATGACTGGCTTTATATGTAAACCCCAATAATTTTGCCATTGTTTGTGCAAACTGGTCCTGGTAAATTTGCATTTCCGTCTTTACTTCTCCTGAAGCCGGAATGCCGGGTCCCATTACTGCAAACCACATTTCAGAAGCATCACTGACAGATTTGCCA
>DATDPZ010000323.1:0-2308 GCA_035292525.1 Chitinophagaceae bacterium | reverse complement strand
TTTTACCAGAACCTGGATAATAAAAAAGTTTATAACAAAAAAAATGACCAGGTGGTAAATGACGTAAAGTATGGCGCCGGTATTTCTGTAGCCTATACGTATAATTTCAATTAAAAAATTAACCGGAATAAAATAAAAATATGAAACAGATAAAATATACAGGATGGATGTTGGTACTGGTCATCCTGTTTGGGAGTTGTTCAAAGACCTATAACGTAGATGACGGAAGCAACAGTAGCGATGAACCGGGTGTACTATCCGGGGAAATAAAAACCTACACTAAACTTACAAAAGACAGAACCTGGACATTGAAAGGTTATGTATATGTAACCAATAGTGCTATCCTGGAAATAGAAGCCGGCACCGTGATTAAAAGCGATACCACACAGAAAGGGGCTTTGATTATTGAAAGAGGGGCAAAATTAATTTCCAATGGCACTGCTAATCAACCCATCATTTTTACATCTGGTAAAGCAGCAGGGCAAAGAGCAGCAGGTGATTGGGGAGGAATTATCATTCTTGGAAAAGCAACCATCAATCAACCGGGTGGTGAAGCCACCATTGAAGGGGGAATAGGAAGAATGTATGGTGGCGGAGCCAATCCAAATGACAATGACAATTCCGGAATACTTCGATTTATGAGAATTGAATTTGCAGGCATTGCTGCGCAACCCAATTCAGAGATCAATGGACTTACGCTGGGTGGAGTAGGAAGAGGTACGGTGATAGAAAATATCCAGGTGTCTTATGCCAATGATGATGCCTTTGAATTTTTTGGCGGCACCGTAAACTGTCGCAACCTGGTGGCGCTGGCAACAGCCGATGATGATTTTGATTTTGACTTTGGTTATACTGGTATGATTCAGTTTGCAGTGGCTTTGCGTGATCCGAAATTTGTAGATGCAGGTGATGCCGGTAACGGAATTGAATGTGATAATGAAAATCCATATTCAGGAAGAACTCCTTTTACCAGGCCGGTGCTTTCCAATTTCACACTGGTGGGTCCCAGCAACACAGCTGGTACAGCAGCCAACCACAATTTTGGCAACCGATGGAGAAGAGGCACCCGCTTTGTTTTCCGTAATTCTGTTTTACTGGGAAATCAAAAGGGTGGATTTTCAATTGAGTCCGATGCTTCAGCCGGCGCATACCTGAGAGGCGAATCCCAGTTTATGAATAATATAATTTATTCGGTAACGGCTCCGTTTAAAATCAGTTCCGTTTCAGCTGATACTTTAACAGTTTTGCAAATGGAAATAAAAGCATTAAATGAAGGCTGTTTGAAACTGAACAGCAGCCAGGAAATGAACCTGTCCAACCCATTTGATTTATTGAATCCTGATTTTCGTCCCAATGCCGGTTCACCGGCCATGACGGGTTCATTATTTACAGGTGATTTATCCAATTCATTTTTCCAATCAACAAATTTTCGGGGAGCTTTTGGTACTACAAACTGGATGGCGGGTTGGACCTACTTTGATCCAAAGAATGGAAATTATTAAAACCATTATTGCCTTGTCCTTTTATTTAATAAACAGTTCATGTTCGGGTAAAATAGAGTTAACAGGGATGTGGCAAATTGCAGTAGTTCTTTTAGTCGGTTTATAAGCATTCACCCGGATTGGTTACCGGGTTAGTAAGTATCCTTCTCATGCAGTTTGTAGCCGTCCTGGTTTTGCCTGGGCGGTTTTTTATTGATAATTTTATGGTGAGCAAATAATATTTCTTCTCTTTCCGGTTTCATCTCACTCCACTTGCTTTTGTAGTAACGGCTCAGCATAAGCTACAATAACGGCACATTGTACTGAAGGAACCTGAGCAGGATTTTAATTATTTTCTGTATTTCCTTTTTGGATTCCGGGAAGTATGATGAATGGCGCTGATAAAAACAGCCCGGTTGCGTTTTTTTATTTTGAATACTATCTGGAAAGGGAAAAAATCAATTCCCGCTTCCCTGAATTTCCGGTTTCCCCTGCTACCAAATGCTTCGGGATGATCAGCTATTTGCTGTAGCTTCTGTTTTATGGCTTTTCCAAAACGATCGCCCAAGCCAGGTTGCTGGTCTTCATACCACGCATAGGCTGCCTTGTAGTCTTCCCTGGCAAGAGGATGAAAGCGGAACTGCCAGGCCATTATTTTTTACTTTTCCTTTTTTTATAAGTTTGCCTGGCTGCTGACTCCACTTCTTCAAGAGTGTATGTTTTCACTTTGCCATTTTCCATAGCTGAAAAACGCCGGTCCATCTCAGCCATGAATGCTTTATCTTTCCACCGGTCTGTTTCCGCTTCTTCTGCAAAAGTTTTTAAAA
>DATDPZ010000322.1:0-5275 GCA_035292525.1 Chitinophagaceae bacterium | reverse complement strand
GCAACAATAAATTGTGAAGAACTTCCATTAAGGTTTTCAAGCTGTATTTTTTGAGGTTGCACAAATGAAAGCCTGTCCGCCAGTTGAAAAAGGCGGGGGGAATTTATGTACCCATCCAGCAAAGTCTGAACACTCATGGAAACGCAAAAGTAATAAACCATCAGGTTTACTCCTAGTCTATTTAACTAAGAACTTATTTAAGTATATTGCCAGACTGAAAAAATGAATGCCAGATATGAAAACCAGAATTCAGGTTTTTTTTACTTTGTTACTACTACTTGTTATAATTGGTGCTGTTGTATTTGTCAATTCTTCCAATGATTATTTAGCAAAGGAAGAAACTTTAAACGGTAATGAAGAAAAAAGCGCTGCTTATCATTACCTGCGCTGGAAATATGAAGCGGATATGATAAGAGACCCGGTAACCGGAGCTGTGCCCTTTGGATTGCGTGAGCAGGAAATAGAATTCTCCAAAACGATGCCTGTTCGTTTTGCTTCTTCCCCCAATAACAGAACATCAGTTGTAAACACTTATTTGCCTGCCGGACCCAATAATATTGGCGGCCGTACCAGAGCATTGGCTTATGATACACGATATAATGGTACCAGCAACCGGGTGATCATTTCCGGAGGAGTAAGTGGCGGCCTCCTTCGATCTGCAGACGGCGGCGCCAACTGGACAAGTGTAATGCCGTCAAATGAAATTCACAGTGTCACTTCCGTAGCACAGGATCTTCGTGTAGGTAACCAGGATATATGGTATGCCGGCGGTGGCGAATACCTGGGTAGTTCTACAGATGATATTGGTGCAGGTTATCTTTCTTTCGGTCTTTTTAAATCAACCGACAATGGTGTTACCTGGGCCAGGTTACCAATGAATAATATTACAGATCATAACGGCACAACAATAGCTCCCGGAGTACCGGAAAGATTTGATCACCCATTTGACTTTGTGCATAAAATTGCTGTAAATCCTGTGAATGGCGATGTGTATGTGGCCGGCCACCGAAGAATATTGAGATCTTCAAATGGCGGATCTTCTTTCCAAACTGTTTTTGGAAGCAGCACGGCATCATTTGCGGCAAACGGGCAATCAGATATTGCTATATCTCCAACAGGTAAAGTGATCATTGCTTTTAACGGTTCAGCTCCGGATTTATCATTAAGGGGAGTTTGGAGATCAACTACCGGAAACCTGAATTCATATACCCGGTTAGCAGGAGGTTCTACGCTTGGGGTTGACTCGGTAGCCAACTGGCGGGGCAATGCTTATGATTTTACCGTTGTTAGCGGATCAAACTTTTATGGTGGCAGAAGAACACTACTTGCTCTTGCCCCCTCCAATGAAAATATCCTGTATGTATTATATGAAAATGGTTTATTAAATATTAGTCCCGGATTTGATAAAGAAGCCGACCTGTTTAAACTGGATATGACCAGCGGAAATAACTGGACAAATCTTTCTGCAAATATTCCTGATTTTCCGGGCGGTAATCATGAAGCGACTGATCCGTTTGCCGTACAGGGAGGATATAATCTTTTCGTTACTGTAAAACCCAATGATCCTAATTTTGTGCTTATTGGCGGAACAAGTCTTTACAGATCCACCAATGGTTTTACTTCTACTGCCAATACTTCCTGGATTGGGGGATATGGGAATACACTTCCCAGTTTATCTTTTTATGGACAATCCGGAAATCCGGCAGACCCCGGCAACTGGAGTCACCCGGATATACATAACCTCGTTTTTAATCCTTCAAATTTTAATGAGGCCATTTGTGCAAACGATGGTGGATTGCAAATAACAACCAATATCAGTTCTGCTTCCGCAGGGATAGAGCCCGTCACCTGGAATGTGATCAGAAACTACCAAACCCTTCAATATTTTCATGTCACTATCGATCCGGAAACAGGTTCAAATAATTTTGCCGGTGGTTCACAGGATAACGGAACTCATTTCAGAGATAAAACCGGACTTGTTGGATTAGCAGTTGCTGACAGCAATAACCACAGAAGATTAATTGGCGGTGATGGTGCATCGGTGGGTATTTCCAGGAGAAATGGATCCACACAATTTTTATATGGTGGCGTACAATTAGGAATCATCAGAAGAGGAGTATTACAACCTTCTTTTTCCACTACGGATATTCGTCCAAGCGGATTAACACCATCCTTTTCCGGTTCTACTTCTGAGTTTGGTGAATTTGTTACCAAATTCAAACTAAACCCGGACAATACTGAAGACCTTTACTATGTAAATTTCAACAGGCTTTTCAGAACTACTTCAGCATCTACTGTTACCTCTTCCACATGGACAGAATTAACCGGTGTTAGTTCAACAATAAATTCCAGCAATGGTACAAATATTGGTATCCGGGCTATGGCATTTACACGTGGAGTATATTCAACTTTTCATGCACTTTATCTGGGTACCACTAATGGCCGTGTTTTTAGATTAGATGATCCCCGAAATATGGCAGTTGGTGTGTCACCTGTTGACATCTCCCCTCCGGGGATTTCCAGTTTAAACGTTCAGGATATTGCTGTAAACCCAAATAACGATAATGAAATTCTTGTTGTCATTTCAAATTATGGAATTACCTCAGGCAATAACTTAAATAATGTCACCAATATCTGGTGGACCAATAATGCTAAAAGTTCATCACCAACCTGGATCCAGGCAGAAGGTAATCTGGCAGGAACTACGAGTTCAGGTTATATTTCTGCCAGGAGTTGTATGATCGTAGTAAAAAAAGATGCAACCAATAATCCGGTTACAGAATATTATGTAGGAACGGCAGCCGGTTTATTTGGAATAGAAAATCTGGGTACCACACTTCTTGCAGGCGGTACTCCTACCTGGCAAAGAGAATCTCCTTCAGTTTTAAATTTTGCTGTGATTACTTCACTGGCTTATCGTCCTTCTGACAATGTGATGCTGGTTGGTACACATGGAAATGGAATGTATTATACTTTCCTGGGTACACCCAACCTGGTTACAGGCATCAATGAACCTGTTACGAATGATAAAAATTTTATTGCAAATGTGTTCCCTACTATTAGCAGCAATTTTATACACTACAGGATCGGGAATAAGACGGATGTAAGTAAAATTTCTGTTCAGTTATTTAATATGCAGGGACAGGAAGTTTTCCGTAAAGAAACAGGTTACACTGACGGAAGCATTGACCTTAGCCGACTGGCCAAAGGAGCTTATGTGATGAGTATTTACAGCAATAACCGGAAATACAGGCATGTTCAAAAACTGATCCGGTAATTTTTTTAAAAAAATGATACTCTTAACAAAAGAAATCATGGAAATTTAATAAAGAGTGCATCTGAAAATTATGTTTAGAAAAACAGTCATGTTGTCCTTCGCTTTTTTCGGCCTCCTGGCATCCATGTCCGGTCAGCCGAAATGCCCTGTTAAAAAAATTTATGCCTATAAACAAGCCAGCTTACCCGGAGTAAATCCTGCAACCACCGGGAACAGGGAAACAGAAAGAAAAGAAACATTTAATTACTGGATCTATATAACCCTGCCAGCTTCTAAACCCATCCACATAAATCACATCTGGTTGTCCGGAAAAAAATTTTCGGTAACAGCCGAAGAAATTAAAACAAAGCCTGTAACAAAGATTAATCAAATGGCCGGTGCAACTAATATACCGACGGTACTGGTACCCGATACCAAACATAAAGTGATTCTCCTTTATCCCAGCGGACAACTAAATGATGCTATAGATTTATCTGTCAATATGAAGAAAGCGATTGAAGAAAATGAGCTGGTCATCAGCTTTACCCGAAAGGAAAAACAAAGAACAGCCCGGAAAAAACTGATCAGCTTACTGTACCCGGAAACATTACTATAATATTTTGAAGCCTTCTATATTTATCATTTTAATAGTTCAATGACCCGCCATTCTCAAAAGATGGTACTTTGATTCCGCTTTTATTTTTAAAAAAAATAAATAAATTTTTTCCTTGTTTGGGATTGATGTTTGTTTTGTATTTTCCCCAAAAAAAAAATTGAATGGCACTACAACCCTGGCGTATCGGCAAAGTAATCCGGATAAAAGATGAAACTTATAACACCCGCCGTTTCTGGATACAGATCCCTGAATTGGAAAAATTCGATTTTGAACCCGGACAGTTTATTACACTTGACTTACCCATTCATGAAAAACCAAACAGGCGCCTCCGCAGTTACTCCATCGCCAGCTGGCCAGATGGAAGCAACGTGGTGGAATTGATCATCGTTTTACTTGAAGAAGGCCTGGGCACTCCCTATCTTTTTCATAATATAAATGTGGGGAGTGAAATAAAACTTCGTGGGCCGCTGGGCGTATTTAAACTGCATGAAGAAGATCTGAAAAAAGAAATCATGATGATCTGCACCGGTACAGGTATAGCTCCTTTTCGTAGCATGGCTCATCATATCATGAATCATCAGATTCCGCACAACAAGATTTATTTATTATATGGTACCCGCACACAAAAAGATCTGTTATATTATGAAGAGTTAAAGAACCTGGAGCTTGAAAATTTTCATTATATACCTACTTTATCCAGGGAGCAATGGGATGGACGTTCTGGATATGTGCACCCTGTTTATGAAGAGCTTTGTGCCGGAAAACAACCAACACTTTTCCTGCTTTGCGGATGGAAAGCGATGATTGATGAAGCCAAAAAAAGAATTTTAGAAATGGGCTATGATAAAAAATCAATTCACCAGGAATTATATGGCTAATTTTATCAACTGAAATAAATCATGGTGGTACAAGATTTCAATCATGTTCAATTTCGGTCAGGACTTCCTATTTTCGTAAAAATCTGAATCCCCCTATGGGTGCATCCTCACTCATCGTTTTAATGATTGCTGCCGTTGCTTTCTCCGGCATTGCCATTCTTGTCTCCAAAACAGTTTTAAAAGCAACAAAAAACAAACAGAAAGGTGAAGCTTATGAGTGTGGAATTCCCACTACCGGCCCCAGTTGGATTCAGTTTAATGTAGGTTATTATTTATTTGCACTGATCTTTTTAATTTTTGATGTGGAGCTGATATTTTTATTCCCCTGGGCTGTGGTAGTAAAAAATATCGGATGGTTTGCTTTAGTTGAAATTGTAATTTTTCTTTTTGTATTGTTCATGGGATTTTTATATGCACACAAAAAGGGAGCTTTAAAATGGCAGTAGCCCCCTAAATCCCCCGAAGAGGGACTTTAGCATCACACAATGCCAAACTTATTTGATGATAACAATTGAATATAGAAAT
>DATDPZ010000321.1:0-4807 GCA_035292525.1 Chitinophagaceae bacterium | reverse complement strand
CAGTAATCCGGACAGCCCGATCGCTTTCTGGGGAAGTATCATACCGTTCACTTCTCCCATAGTAATGATGGGCAGAATTGCAAATGGAGTACCCGAAGCAGTTCCCTGGTGGCAACTATTTCTTTCCATGGGCCTGTTGATCGCCGGTTTTATTTTTACCACTTGGGCTGCCGGGAAAATATACCGCACCGGCATACTGATGTATGGGAAAAAAGGAAGCTGGAAAGAAATGATCAAGTGGATTCGCCGTTCCTGATCTGCTTTAAAATTCTATAGTATTACCCTTATTTACAGGATAGTTTATTTGTTAAAATTTTCTTTATTCCTTTTTTTAGTTTACTTAGTACGAAATCAATCGTATATTTGAATGGCAATTTCGTAAACCAACATTTTTCATCAAATATTTTTTTTATGACCAGCCAGATTAAATTTTGCAACACATTTGCTATAGCAATGATTGCAACCGTTTCGTTGTTTATCCTTTCTTCCTGGGAGTTTAAACAAACTGTTCCTTTTACAGAAGACCTTCAAAACACAGTGGATACCATTCCCAAAAAAGAAAAAAAGATCCGGGACCTCGATGAGGCATTGGATGAACTTAATTCAGTACAATTACAATTAAATATGGAAAAAATACAGAAAGAATTAGCTGAGGCTATGAGCAAAATTGATAAGGACAGGATCAGGCTGGAAGTTGAAAAAGCGTTAAAAGAAGTGGATATGGATAAAATTAAAAAGGAAGCAGAGACCTCCCTGGCCAGGGTAGATTGGGATAAAATAAAAGCTGAAATCGAAAAAGTAAAAGAAGTTGATTTTAAAAAGTTGGATGTAGATATGAAAAAGCTGGAAGATGAACTCAAAAAGATCGGGCCTGAAATAGAAAAGTCTATGGAAAAAGCCAAAGTGGAAATAGAAAAAGCAAAAGTAGAAATACGGGAGTATAAAGATTTTACAGATGGGCTGGAAAAAGATGGCTTGTTAAACAAAAAAGAGAACTATACTATTGTTCATAAAGATGGAGAATTGATTGTAAATGATAAAAAAGTTTCAGATGCTGTTTATAAAAAATATAAAAGCTTCCTGGATAAACATAAAAAAATTAACATAAATAAATCCGATGCTGATTTTAATATTAATAAAAGCTAAAAGTGATTCTGGAAGTGCTAAAGACCAACTATAACTTTGAAACAAAACAACCGTAGCTTTAAACTGCGGTTGTTTTATTATGTATCAGTATTATTTTGCCATATTAGCCCCGGAGGAAATAAATGAAGTGGTGCTGAAATGGAAAAATTTCTTCAAAGAAAAATTTGAATGCAGCATAGCGCTTCGTTCCCCGGCGCATATCACCCTGATTCCCCCTTTTTGGATGAACCATCAACTTGAAAACGAGCTTGTCTCCTCCCTGAATGAATTTTGTAATGCACAACAGGGATTCCACATTCATTTAAAAGGTTTTTCAGCTTTTCCCCCTAAAGTGATTTTTGTGGAAGTGCTGAAAAATGAAAAGCTGGAAATGCTGCAAAAAGTTTTCAATGATTTTATTATCAGCAACAAGAAATTTCACCTAAAGAAAAAAGAAGCTGTTTTTCACCCGCATATTACCCTTGCCAGCAGGGATCTTTACAAAAAATATTTTTATGAAGCCTGGAAAATATTTTCTGCTAAAAAATATGAAGCAACGTGGTTGGCAACAGGTATTTCGTTGCTCCGGCACAACAAAAAAAATTGGAATGTGATCTGCACATCCCAATTTCCTGTAAACAAATAACCCTAATTAAAATCAATAAAATGAAATTGCGATGGCATCAGGTCAAAGTCGCTGGCTACAGACATTTCAATTTTGAATTGAAAGGGTTCATCCGCTTTTATATTCACTTTTTCTTTTACCACTTTTTTATATCCTTCTTTCTCAAATACAATTCTATATTGCCCGGATTTCATTTCATCAAATCCAAATCTGCCAAATTCGTCTGTTAATACCTGTTTTTCTTTTTTAGAAGATAAATAGGCCGTAACAGATACATCTTTCAATGGTTTCTTAGATTCAAGATCCACTATGCTTCCAGACAATTCATTAATTTCTTTTGGAAATTCTATTTCTTCAGGATCTGACGCATTAGATTGCAAACAACCGGTAATTCCGGCAACAGTCAGCAAAAGGATTTTAAGTTTCATATGACAATGTTTTTAATCATTGTATCCATTTTACCTTCACCTCTTTTACACACATTCAAAGCTAGCCCATTTTCAGCGGATTGGATAAAGCTTTTTTAAATTCATTCCATACTTCTTTTACTATTTCTGAAGCCGGCAGTATTATATCAAGATTTGCACTCACCTGCCCTATTTCCAACTCTCCTTCATCCAGGTCTCCTTCAAACATTCCTTTTTTTGCCCTTGCTCTTCCCAATAATTTTTGCAACTCCTCTTTACTGGCTCCTGCTGATTCGGCTTTTTGTATTTCAAGGTAAAACTTATTTTTTATCAGCCGTACCGGAGTTAGTTGTTTCATTGTTAAAATAGTATCTCCCTCCCGGCTGTTGATCACTGCCTTTTTAAAATTCATATGTGAGGAAGCTTCTTCACTGGCTACAAACCGGCTTCCCATCTGTACACCTTCTGCCCCCATAACCATAGCAGCCAGCATTTGTCGCCCTGTGGCTATGCCTCCTGCTGCAATGACGGGGATCTTAACTGCATTTACCACTGCCGGTATCAGCACCATACTGGTTGTTTCTTCCCTACCATTATGCCCGCCTGCTTCAAATCCCTCTGCTACCACGGCATCACAACCCGCTTCTTCTGCTTTCATTGCAAATTTTGAGGAACTGATTACATGTACAACAATAATCCCATTCTTTTTAAAAACGTTTGTCCATGTGCCAGGGTTACCGGCACTGGTAAAAACTATTTTTATTCCTTCCTGAATGATGATTTCTATATGCTTTTCAATATCCGGGTAAAGCAGGGGCACGTTTACTCCAAAGGGTTGGGATGTGGCAGCTTTACACTTGTGTATATGTTCTTTTAATACATCTGGATACATGGAGCCGCTGCCTATGATTCCTAGTCCTCCGGCATTGCTTACAGCACTGGCAAGCCGCCAACCGCTTGCCCACACCATACCTGCCTGTATGATGGGGTAATCAATCTGGAAGAGTTGAGTGATCCTGTTTTGAAAATGAGTCATGAGCAGTGAGTCGTTAGTCTGTAGTAAAGATAATAATGGCACTGCATTCTGTACTACTGACGCTCAACTAATAATCAACCGAGGTCCATCTCCGTATTATCGCCAATATTCAGATTGCGGCTTTCACCCCGGATGCTGGTATCATTACCAATGAGAGAGCTATCCAGAACAATATCATAAAGATTGGAATAAGAACCAATAATAGAGTGCTTGATAATGGAATAATTGATTTTGGTATTTTCCCCGATGGAAACATGGGGTCCAATGATCGAATTTTTTATATCACAGCCCTGGCCAATGTTCACGGGGTGGATGATTGCCGTGTTTTCGAAAGTATGATAATCATTTACATTACTACCAGACTTTTTCAACATGGTAGCATTTGATTCCAGCAGGGTTTCTTTTTTACCACAGTCAAACCAGTTTTCCACTTTAAAGCTTTGAAATTTTGCACCCAGGGTGATCATACATTCCAATGCATCTGTAAGACTGTATTCTCCATGACTGCGCAAGCCTTGCCGGATATTTGTTTCCAGGCACTGAAACATCTGGTCAGTTTCCCTGATCTTGTATAACCCCACCAATGCCATGTTGCTTTTGGGTATTTGTGGTTTTTCCACCACATGTGTTACAAAACCCTCTTCATTGATCACTGCCACGCCAAAGTCCCGTGGGTCATCCACTTTTCTTACGCCCAGCATGGAATGCGGGTTCTGCAAAACCGCTTTCAGATCATATTCACAGATGGTATCACCCAGTACTACAAACACTTCATCATTACTCACAATGCTTTTTGTCATTTTAATGGCATGACCGATCCCCTGCCGGTCTGTTTGCTGAACAAAATGACTTTTAATATCCGGGTATTTTTGTTTTACATAATCCCTGATCTTATCGCCAAGATAACCTACAATAAAAATGATTTCCTCAATTTCCCCTTCCTTCAATTGGTCAACAATAGTGCTGAGCACTGTCTTTCCGGCAAGTGGAATCAATGCTTTGGGATGAGTATAAGTATGTGGACGCAGCTTGGTGCCGGCCCCTGCTACTGGTATTAATGCCTTCATGTTGATTTTAAAAGCCTGTGAAAATAGGGAATTTACAATAAACAAAAATTTACACCTGTCTATTCCTACTCTCTTATTTTTGCAGGAAGTAATGATGTAACCTGCCAAACAATTCTATTTGGCTTTTGTTGCGCCTGCCCCGCCCAAAGGCTGTGTTTAGCAGGCGGGATCATTCACTCGTACGTTCTTATCCCTGCCCGTCTGATATTTATTTTTAATATTGTCATCAGGCGGGGCTATTCAACTGTTTAAAGCTCAGCATTAGCTGCAACTTTAAACTTTTAAACCCTTAAACGTTAAACTACAACATGCATAAAGACAAACTGGTTTTTGATCTCATCAACAAGGAACTTGAACGTCAGCGGAACGGAATTGAACTTATTGCTTCAGAAAATTTTACTTCCTACCAGGTAATGCAGGCTATGGGTTCGGTTCCTACCAATAAATATGCGGAAGGTTATCCCGGCAAACGATACTATGGCGGATGTGAAGTAGTGGATGAAATTGAAACCCTGGCCATCGAACGCCTGAAAAAAATATTTAATTG
>DATDPZ010000320.1:0-6173 GCA_035292525.1 Chitinophagaceae bacterium | reverse complement strand
AAGAAAAAGCTGGGAACCGAAGCTGAGTGAGTTTAAAAAAATAAGAAAGAAATATTTGCTGTATGAAGATTTTGAATGATCAAATTGTATTAGTTATTTAATGAAAAAGCCTTTCCAATCGCTGCGGATCGTTTTCATGGGCACACCGGAATTTGCGGTTGCTTCCTTAGATGCGTTGGTAAAAGCGGGTTGCCATATTGTTGGAGTAATTACTGCGCCGGATAAACCTGCAGGACGGGGTATGAAACTGAATGAAAGTGCTGTAAAAAAATATGCAGTTGAACAAGGATTAAAGATTTTGCAACCTGAAAAATTAAAAAATCCCGAATTTCTTACTGAATTAAAATTCTTAAATGCCGATTTATTTATTGTAGTTGCATTCCGCATGTTGCCGGAAGCGGTCTGGAATATGCCGCCCATGGGTACCATCAACCTTCATGGATCTTTATTACCACAATACCGTGGCGCTGCACCGATCAACCGGGCAGTAATCAATGGAGAAAAAGAAACGGGGGTAACTACTTTTAAATTAAAACACGAAGTAGATACAGGTGATATTTTATTACAGGAAAAATTTCCGGTTGACGAAAATGAAACAGCCGGGGAAGTACATGACCGGATGAAGGATATCGGGGGAAAGCTTTTAGTTAAAACGATTGAAGGATTGGCAGCAGGAACATTGGAAGTGCTTCCCCAAACAACCATCAGCTTTCAGAAATCAGGTATCCTTCATCATGCTCCAAAAATTTTCTCAGAAAACTGCAAAATTGATTTCAACAAAACAGTTGATGAAGTTCATAATCTTATCCGTGGCCTCTCCCCTTTTCCCGGAGCTTTCACCAGGTTTGATGGAAAGATTTTAAAGATATTCCGCTCTGAAAATGAAATTTCTTCCGTTTCTTCAAAACCGGGACAATGGGAATCTGATAAAAAAACATTTTTAAAATTTGCCTGTACTGATGGGTACATCCTTTTAAAAGATGTGCAACTGGAAGGAAAAAAAAGAATGCCTGTCGAAGAGTTTCTCCGGGGTTACCGGTTTGTTTAGCCGGCCTTAAATATATTTTCAGCAATGAGCAGATCAAGGGGCCTGGTAATTTTTATATTGTTTTCTTCCCCTGCCAGCAGGGTTACCTTTATTCCATAGGCCTCCACTACTGTTGCTTCATCGGTGAATTTGTCTTTGTAATCAATCTGGAAAGCAGGTAAAATTATTTTACTGTGAAAAGTTTGGGGTGTCTGCACCAGCATCACTTTATTTCTGTCAACTGCATCGTTTCCCTGCTCATTCAATAACCTTACGCTATCCCTGCTTGCTATAACGGGTATAGCAGTTCCGGTTTCCATTGCCTGTTTGAAACACCGGTGAACCAGGTCTTTGGTCAGCAGGCAACGAACGGCGTCATGTACAAATACAATAGCATCTTCCTCCACTAATTGCAAACCGTTTTTTACTGATTGAAATCTTGTTTCGCCGCCTGCCGCCAGGCGTATTCTGTCTTTGTCAAACCATGCATCAATAATCTCCTGGCCCATATCAGTATAATCTATGGGTAATACAAGGATGATTTGCAAGTCATCAAAAGCTTCCAGGAATGTTTTTATTGAATAATAAAGAACAGGTTTATCATTTATAAGCATGAATTGCTTGGGTAAATTATTTCCCATACGGATACCGGATCCCCCCGCCACGATCACTGCGTATTTTTTCATTTTGCAAAGAACCTGAAATAAATGGAAATAAAAAAGGGAGTGCTGTGGCCTCCCTTAACTAATTTATTTTTGAAACTAAACTTTCGACTTTTCTTCTTTCTTGTTTTTTTCTGAAAAAACCAGTTTACTGTTTTCCTTATCAAGATCAGCAATCACGGTATCGCCTTGCTTGATATGCATCGAAAGAATCTCCTCCGCCAAAGGATCTTCCAGGTATTTCTGAATAGCTCTCAGCAGTGGCCTTGCCCCGAATTGCTGGTCATATCCTTTCTCTGCTATAAAATCTTTAGCTTCCACCGTCAATTCAAGATTGAATCCAAGATTAGTCAGCCGTTTCATCACACTCGTCATTAAAATATCAATAATCTTAAAAATATTTTCTTTGGTAAGTGAATTAAAGATCACCACATCATCAATCCTGTTTAAAAACTCCGGAGAGAATGTACGTTTCAGCGCTTTTTCAATAATTGCTTTATTTGCCTCGTCCTGATTTTCTGTTTTTGCAGCCGTAGCAAATCCAACACCATCTCCAAAATCCTTAAGCTGACGGGCACCAATATTAGAAGTCATAATGATCATGCTGTTCTTAAAGTCCACTTTCCTGCCTAATCCGTCTGTAAGCTGACCATCATCAAGTACCTGCAATAATATATTATAAATATCCGGGTGAGCTTTTTCAATTTCATCCAGCAAGATCACACAGTAAGGTTTGCGGCGCACTTTTTCTGTTAACTGACCGCCTTCTTCATACCCCACATATCCCGGAGGAGCGCCAATCAAACGACTGACAGTGAATTTTTCCATATACTCACTCATGTCAATTCTGATCAATGCGTCTTCGCTGTCAAACATATATTTTGCCAGTGACCGGGCAAGTTCTGTTTTACCAACTCCTGTTGGTCCAAGGAAAATAAATGTTCCCACTGGCTTTTTAGGATCTTTCAATCCTACACGGTTTCTCTGAACGGCTTTTACAACTTTCTGTATTGCTTCTTCCTGGCCGACCACCATGCCCTTCATGTCTTCCGCCATACGGCGAAGTTTTTCAGTTTCTGCCTGTACCATTCTTGTTACCGGAATGCCCGTCATCATACTTACCACTTCAGCAATTTCACTTTCCCCGATAGGATATTTTTTATTTTTACTTTCCTCTTCCCAGTCTGCTTTTGCTTTTTCCAGTTCCTCTGCTAATCTTTTTTCTGTATCCCGCAGGGAAGCTGCTTCTTCAAACTTCTGACTTTTCACTACCCTGTTTTTTTCGTTTTTCACATCCTCAATTTTCTTTTCGAGCTCAAGAATATTCGGAGGTACATTTATGTTTTTTAAATGCACCCTTGCTCCTACTTCATCCATTACATCAATTGCTTTATCCGGAAGCAGTCTGTCTGTCATGTACCGGTCGCTCAGTTTTACACAGGATATTATAGCATCTTCGGAATACGATACGTTGTGATAATCCTCATATTTGCTTTGAATGTTTGTGAGAATCTCAATGGTTTCATCTACAGAAGGCGGCTCTACCAGTACTTTCTGAAAACGACGATCAAGTGCCCCGTCCTTTTCTATATACATACGGTATTCGTCAAGTGTAGATGCGCCGATGCATTGTAATTCGCCTCTTGCCAGCGCCGGTTTGAAAATATTGGAAGCATCCAGCGATCCGCTGGCTCCGCCTGCACCTACGATGGTGTGAATTTCATCAATGAATAAAATCACATCACGATTTTTCTCCAGCTCATTCATGATGGCTTTCATTCTTTCTTCAAATTGCCCGCGGTACTTGGTACCGGCAACCAGTGCAGCCAGATCAAGAGAAATGACTCTTTTATCAAACAATACTCTTGAAACTTTTCTTTGAACTATACGAAGTGCAAGGCCTTCCACGATCGCTGTCTTACCCACGCCGGGTTCGCCAATCAGGATCGGGTTGTTTTTCTTACGACGGGAAAGGATCTGGGAAACTCTTTCTATTTCTCTTTCGCGGCCTACAATCGGATCCAGTGCTGCCGTTTCAGCAAGTTTGGTTATATCACGGCCAAAATTATCCAGCACGGGTGTTTTGCTTTTTACATTGCCGGCAGCCTGCCTGGTTTTTGATTGCGAAAATTTCTTTTCTTCATCAAAATCGTCTTCATTCTCATCAGAAAATTCTGCACGGGGTTCATTACTTTTTACAACACCCAATTCATTCCTGAAAAGATCGTAGTCCACATCAAACTGGTTTAAAATCTGGGTCGCAATATTTTCTTTATTTTTTAAAATGGAAAGCATGAGGTGCTCAGTTTCCACTGTAGGGCTCTTCAGTGCTTTTGCCTCTAGTACTGTTACACGAATCACTTTTTCTGCCTGTTTGGTCAGCGGGAGACTGTTAATATTCGCAATATTCTTCCCGGTTTTGTCTTTTACGGCAAGTTCAATTTCTTTCCGGAGTTCGTACAGGTCTATATTAAAACTTTTCAAAATTTTAATAGCTGTATTCTCACCTTCCCTGATCAATCCCAGCAACAAATGTTCTGTGCCGATAAAGTCGTTGCCGAGCCTTAATGCCTCCTCCCTGCTGAATGAAATGATCTCCTTTACCTGTGTAGAAAAATTGTTATCCATTTTAAGTTAATTGCTTGTGATACAATAATAACAAATATTTTTGGTTGCTGGTTCTTTCAATTTATAAACGGAATGTTGATAAACTTAGTTGTATGGAATTCAAAATTTTCACCTTTACTATACAACTTCGCCAAAATACAGCCTGGACTTTTAATAAAGCCGATCAGTTTACAAATAACAAAATATGAAAGTCAAAACGGATACCAAAGAAAAATTTCATGCCATCACTGTTGCTGAACCGGCATTTACTGCTTATATGGCAGCAGAACTCTCTGATTTGCTGCTTCCTTACCTGCAAAATGACGCTCATTTACCGAAAAAACAAGTAAAAAATATTATTCTTAATCTTAAAGAACTACAAACTATTGACGAACCAGCTGTTGAAAACTTAGTTAAGCTACAGCAAATATTTTACGAAAACAATTCTTCTTTTGTCATTTGTGAACTTCAAAAGCCTGTTGAAAAATTTCTGGATTCCATACAGCTTTTAGAAATTTTAAACACAGTACCCACCGAAAGTGAAGCCTGGGATCTGGTACAAATGGAAGAAATTGAAAGAGAGATGATGGATGGGGAAGAAAGATTATAGTTTACAGTTTATTGTTTTTGGTTGCGAAGTAAACTTTACCGGTAAAAGTTTCTCTATTTTCGTGCAATCGGGAAACTTAAAACAATAAACCCGATTCTATTTCATGCTCGCCGTTACTATTCTTGGAAATAATTCAGCCGTTCCAGCCTTCGACCGTCATCCTACCAGCCAGGTAATTACCTTAGATGGATTCAACTTTTTAGTGGATTGTGGTGAAGGCACCCAGATTCAGATGATGCGTTATAAAATACGAAGAGGTAAGATCTCACATATTTTTATTTCTCATCTTCATGGCGACCATTATTTCGGACTGGTTGGGTTGATTAACAGTTTTGGATTATTAAATCACCAGCAGGAATTGCATGTGTATGGCCCTTCTCCGCTCCAGGAAATTATTGAACTGCAGATGAAAGTTGCAAATACCACTTTACCTTTTCAACTTTATTTTCATACCATTTGCAAAAACACGATACTTATTGATGATCCAAAATTCGTAATTAGCTGTTTTCGTACCAATCACCGCATTGAATGCTATGGATTTTCCTTTACGGAAAAGAAAAAGCCCCGGAAACTGGATCTGGAAAAACTAAGAACAGCCGGAATCCCTGCCTATTATTACAAAAGACTGGAAGAGGGTATGGATTATACTACGAAAGATGATAAGCTGATAAAAAATGAAGAAGTTACTATTAAAGCACCCAAAGGAAAAACTTATGTTTTCTGTGCTGACAGTAAATACGATGAAAGCCTGATACCTTATATACAGGATGCGGATTTGATCTACCATGAAACTACTTACCTGGACAATCTGCAGGAAAGAGCTGAATTGCGGTTTCACTCCACCAGTAAGCAAGCCGCAAAATTGGCTAAAAAAGGAAAAGTAAAAAAATTACTCATTGGTCATTTCAGCAGCAAGTATCCGGAGCTGGATGAATTTGAAAAAGAAGCAAGAGCTGTTTTTGCGAATACAGAGATTGCTGTGGAGGGGGTGACGTATAAGGTTTAATAGTTTAATTGCTGAATTGATAAATTACAATTGGGGGCTATCTCTGATCATTTTAAGATAATTTGTCTGATTCGTTATTTCTAACCTCAAGCCAGGTCACAAAACCACGAAATATTGATTCCCTGTCTTTCTATAACCATCCATTATGTCCGGAAATTTCTTTTCCGGGTCGCCGTTAATGAACGGTGAATGATAAATACCTTTTAAAATTATGAATCCTCCTGTCGTGCAAAATCTTATCCTTGAAAATCGAAAATCAAA
>DATDPZ010000319.1:0-2404 GCA_035292525.1 Chitinophagaceae bacterium | reverse complement strand
AAGAAGATCGTTTCGTTGCGTGGTAGTAAAGTCATTTAAAAAATTAATAATTGTTGAATTTTCTCTTTGACCCGGAATAAAATCCCTGATCAGTCCGTATAATTCATTCATTAATCCATTTACAGGTAAAAAAGGAATCAGTGTAAATAGAAAAATGCAGGCAGGCGGTATGGAGAGAAGTAAATTAAAAGCAATGGAAGAAGCTCTTTCATTGAGGCTTGTTTTCCTGATCTGTATCCAGAAAAAATTTACAACATCAAACAGAGGAATACCATGAAAACCCGGGAGAATTATTTTTTTACTTTTCCTGATTACAAATTTTACAGGTACCGTTGTTATGATTTCCCGTCTTATTTTAGTAAAAAAATGCATCAGTTGTTTACTTACTTGCTTTCCGGATTGAATCTTGTTTGTTTAAAGCCTGCTGGTATTCCTTTGCTTTTTTTAAATGATCAGCATAATTGGTAGTGAATACATGGGCCCCGGAAAAATCATTTTTAGCTACAAAATAAAGGTACTTCGTTTCAGGAGAATTTAAAACAGCATCAATGGTGGCCGGTTGTGGTGTACAAATGGGCCCGGGTGGTAATCCGGTTTTCCGATACGTATTATAGGGCGATTCCACTGCTAAATGTTTTTGATAGATCCGTTTCAGTCCAAAATCCCTTAGAGCAAATTTAACAGTGGGATCGGCCTGCAGTGGCATGTTTTTCTTTATCCTGTTCAGGTAAACACTTGCGATATTACTTTTCTCCGGTGCATAATTACTTTCTTCATCAATAATTGAAGCTATTACAGAAACCTGCAGCGGGGTAAGACCCAATCTTGCTGCTTTTTGCTTTCTTTCTTCATTCCAGAATTTCTGCCACTCAGCATACAATTTTTTAAACACTTTATCCGGAGTTGTGTTCCAATAGTACCTATATGTATTGGGCAGTACTGCCGACATAACCGTATTGCTGTCCAGCTTGTATGGTTTTAAAGAGTCAGTGTTGGTTAAATATTGTATAGCTTGTAAGGAATCAAATTCAAAAAGACGGCCCAGATTCCTGGCAAGGGTTTCTTTCAACCTGATTTTTGTGATGACGAGGTTTACGGGTGTTTGTTTTCCGTTTTTCAACAACCGGATAAGCTGTAAAATGCTCATACCGTTTTTTAACTCATATTTACCTGCTCGGGCAATTTTGAATTTCAATAGGGTTGCAGTTTTATCGAACCAGAAAGTTCCTTTGATAATTTTTTCCGTTCTTAACTGCTCCTTCATTTCACCAAAAGAAGTTCCTGTTTTTATAAAAAGAAATTTTCCTTCCGGTTCGGCAACCGATGGTCCCAGGATTTTCCAGGCAGAAAAAAGAGCTGCAAGAAAAAAAATAAAAAGAATTATAAGTAAGATTTTCTTTATCATATAAGCTGAATTGCAATAAAGGTGTCAATGAGTCTTATGTGCCGGACAGTTAATAATAATAAACTTTACGATCGCCGGCTGACAAAATAATATAAAAAACCCCGTCTTCAGGACAGGGTTAAATATTTTTTATTTTGATTAATGTTTATTGAGGAGGTTTTTGCTCTGGTAATACCTGTGGTTGTGCTCCGGGGGTATTGTTCAATGTGCCGGGATTAGCAGCTGGGGCTTGCTGCACCGGGGTAGTGCTGATCTTGTCTGTTTTTCTTTCTCCCCCTTCGGAAGTGGTTGAAATAAACAGGGAAGAAACCAGGCAAAGAATCCCGATAACAGCAGCAAAGGTCCAGGTACCTTTTTCCAGTACATCGGTTGTTTGTTTGACACCCATAAACTGGGTGCTGAAACCTGCAATATTACCTGCAAGGCCACCACCTTTGGGGTTTTGAACCAGTACAATAAACCCAAGAATAATACTCGCCAGGATGATCAGGATCACAAATAATAAGGTCATATCAGTTTTTCTTTAAATTTTCTATAAGGCTTGCAAAATAACTGCTTTTGGAGGGATTGAGCAAACTTAATTTGTTGTAAATATTCAGGGCTTTCTCAGGTTGCCCTTGCCTGATCCAGACTTCTGCCATCGCTTCAGTTACTACATTTCTTTCTTCCACGGAATGGTCTGCCAAAGTGATTACTTTTTCTTCTGCCTGGGCATCAGGTAATACAGAGTTTTCATGGAGGGTTGAGGTTTTTAAGGTTTTCAGCCACTCAGTAAAGCTTTTAAGATGCTGACCAAATTTATCAGCTGGCTTTTCTTCCTGCTGGTTCTTTATTCCCAATGATGCAAAATAATCTACCGTATGGTAGGGTTCAAAAGACAAAGCGGATTCAGAAGTTACTTTTTGTTCTGCAGTTTTAATTGCTTCGGGTTTTTCTTTTAATGCGGGCATTGCATCAAAAATTTCCGGTCGCGGATTTTCAACCACCCATTCATCATTA
>DATDPZ010000318.1:0-10299 GCA_035292525.1 Chitinophagaceae bacterium | reverse complement strand
AAGGTTATAAACGGCGGAGGTCATTGATAGCCCCAGGTAAGCGAACCCCAATAGCTTTGCCATTCTGCACAGGGATCATACTCCAGCCGGATCATTTTTACCATACTAACCATCCATTTTCCGGTGGTGGATACCGGAAATTTTATCTCCCCCTTTTCATTACTGGTCAGCGCTGATTTTACTGTTTTCCCATTGAAATGATGCCAGATCCTGACCAGCGAATTAACAGCTGGGCTATTCAAAAAGAAAATTTTTACTTTCAGCGAATCCTGATACTTTAAATTGTATGGATTTGTAAGAGGAATAATATCAACTGGTAAAACTGTTGAAATGGAGTGGCTGTTATCTTTTTTAGTACCTATCTGTACCAGGGTTTTTGCATTTCGCTGATACTGTTCTCTGCCCCTGCTTCCTGATTCATTATTTTCTTTCCGGTAATCAATTACGTTCATTAATCCTTTTTCCTGCAGGTACTCCTGAAATAGAGAAGCTTCAGTTTCTATGAAAGAGTCCGTACTGTTATAAGCAATGAGGTTGGTTCCTTCATCCAGCATTTTCAACGCCAGTGAATCACCCGGTTGATCACTGATGTATTCTGAAAGTTCATCTTCCACACCACCATAGTAAAGTTTCAGTGACCGGATATTTTCTTTGTTTCCTTTCCAGTTCCGGCCTTCAAAATTTTCTCCTGTGAAAAAGCGGACATTTATTTTTTCACCTCTCTTGTAGATATACTTATCTGGGCTCAACCAGAACTCATGTGCCAGCAGGGAACTAAGGATAGTAAGTGAAGAAATTACAAGAAAAAATTTTTTTAATAATATGGAAGCAGCAGGGTACACCATCAGGTCATTTTATTGTATCGTTGTCATTTTTTTCAGTTGGCATTTTGCCGGTTTCTTCCATCATCCGCATTTCTTTGGCGTCTTTTAAAAATTCAGATGCAAAAATGAAACCATTAAGCCGTTCATTTTTGGAAAAAATAATTTGTTTATTACTGCCTTCCCATTCTTTTTTTCCTTCGTACAGGTAAAGAATATAATTGCCGATTTCCATAACGCTGTTCATGTCATGAGTATTCACTACGGTGGTAATATTGTACTCAAAAGTTATTTCTTTGATGAGCTGATCAATAACAAGGGAAGTTTGAGGATCAAGTCCTGAATTGGGTTCATCACAAAAAAGATATTTAGGGTTGAGCACAATGGCCCTGGCAATACCCACTCTTTTTTTCATGCCCCCGCTCAGCTCTGCCGGAAATTTTTTATTGGTGTCTTTCAGGTTCACCCTGTCCAGTACTTCATTCACCCGTTCCAGTTTTTGACGAAAAGTCCATTTGGTAAACATATTGAGGGGGAACATGATATTTTCCTGAACAGTCAGGCTGTCGAATAAGGCAGAACCCTGGAAAAGCATGCCGATTTCTTTTCTTATTTCTGTTCTTTCATGATGTTTCATTTTAGTAAAACATTGTCCTCCGTATAACACTTCACCTTCGTTTGGTTCAAACAAACCCACCATACATTTTATTAATACTGTTTTACCGCTGCCGCTTGAACCAATAATCAGGTTGCATTGCCCGGCTTTCATAATGGCGCTAACGCCGTCAATTACTTTTTTGTCATCAAACGATTTGTGTAAATTTTTTACTTCAATCATACTTCTATCTTCTAAAATATATTTTAAGATTCCGGTTGCAGAATTTTTTGGGATGATCAGCCATACATTTTTTTATTTTATGACATTCATCATCCTTCCAAAAGCAAGGCGGCCAGGATATAATCTGCAAAAAGAATCATGATACAACTGATCACCACAGCTTTTGTACTTGATCTGCCAATTTCCAGTGCGCCTCCTTTTACATAATAACCAAAATAAGCCGGTATGCTTGAAATAATAAAAGCAAATGTATACGCCTTACACAATGCAAAAATTACATTGAACGGCATAAAAGCTTCAAGCAATCCCTGGTCGAAAACAGTAGTGGATAAAATTCCCGTTACACTTCCAGCCATTCGTCCGCCCCAGATTCCTAATACACCGGCGATGATCACCAGCATGGGAATCACCACCATGGCAGCAGCAATTTTGGGTAAGATCAGGTAGGTTTTTGTATTAATACCCATTATTTCCAGGGCATCAATTTGTTCACTCACTCTCATGTTGCCAAGTTCACTGGCAATTTTACTACCCACTACTCCTGCCAGCACGATACATACAAGAGTGGGAGCAAATTCTAAAATGACTGTGTCTCTTACTACCTGCGCAATAACAGAAAGAGGAATAAAAGGACTGACCAGCTGATATGCTGTCTGAACAGTGGAAACAGCCCCCATGAAAATGGAAATAATGGCAACGATACCCAGGGAACCAATACCGATTTCAGTACATTGATGGATGAATTCTTTCCAGTACATTTTCCCATTTTCGGGTTTGGAAAACATGCCTTTAAGCATCAGGAGATAGCGGCCTATTTCACTAAAGATGGTCATCTATGCAAGATACAGGAAGCAGGGGAAAGTGACAAAGTGGATTAGCCCTGTTGCTTTAATAATGATTTTAAAATTCCTGGTGTTTCTTTCTTAACCTTTTCCACCAACGAGATTTTTTTACAATCTCTTCAGTATGTGTTTTACTTTTTATTTGCGCATCTACAACTGAAATCAGTGACATGTTTACAATGCTTCTAACCGAGCTGCCCAGTTGTAATATATGCACCGGCTTATTTAAACCAAGTAAGATTGGTCCGATGGCATCTGCTGTATCCAGCTCTTTCAGCAGGTTGTAAGCAATGTTTCCGGATGCAAGGTTGGGAAAAATAAGTGTGTTTACTTTTCTATCTACCAGCTCTGAAAAAGGGTAATTCTCTTTCATCAATTCATTGTTGAATGCTACACTTGCCTGCATTTCGCCATCTACAATAAGAGTAGGTGCTTTTTGTTTTACTAGTTTTCTTGCTTCAGCAACCAGCCTGGCTTCAGGAGAATCGCTGCTGCCAAAATTTGAATAACTCAGCATGGCAATTCTTGGTACAATATTGAATTGCTTTACTTCTTTTGCCACCATCAACGTAATATCGGCCAGCTCTTCTGCTGTGGGATTGAAATTGACGGTTGTATCGGCAAGGAACAGCGGTCCTTTTTTAGTGAGCATCATATACATGCCCGCTATTTTTTTTACCCCTTCTTCTGTACCGATGGTTTGCAAAGCTGGTCTGATGGTGTCCGGATAATTTTTTGCAAGTCCGGAGATCATACAATCTGCGTCACCAAATTCCACCATCATACAACCAAAGTAATTGCGGTCACGCATTATTTTTTTTGCCTCATAGGCATTAAATCCTTTCCGGCCTCTTTTTCTGAAAAAAAGTTCACTGTATTGATTTCTTTTTTCTTCCGTTTCTTCACTTCTCGGATCCAGGATAGGAATTCCTTCCAGATCAATTCCCAGCTCTGCAGCAATTTTTCTTATTTTAATTTCATCTCCCAGCAGGATCGGGTAGCCGATGCCTTCGTCAAAAACAATCTGCGCTGATTTCAGGATTTTAGCATTATCTGCTTCTGCGAAAACTATCCGCTTTGGATTTCTCCTGGCTTTACTTCCCAATACTCTCAGTACCTGGTTGTCCAATCCTAATCTGCCATTGAGTTCATTTGTATAAGCATCCCAATTTGTGATGGGAAATTGTGCCACGCCGCTTTCCATAGCTGCTTTTGCCACTGCCGGTGCTACCTGGGAGAGTAATCTTGGATCAAGTGGTTTTGGAATAATATATTCCGGACCGAAAACAATATTTTTTTCACCGTATGCAAGGTTTACAATATCGGGTACGGTTGTTTTAGTCATTTCGGCGAGTGCTTTTACAGCAGCCAGTTTCATTTCTTCGTTGATCTGCGTGGCACGTACATCTAATGCACCACGGAATATATAGGGGAAACCAAGTACATTATTTACCTGGTTAGGATAATCACTTCTTCCGGTAGCCATGATCAGGTCTTTCCTCGCAGAAGTGGCTTCTTCCCAACTTATCTCCGGGTCAGGATTTGCCATTGCAAATACAATCGGATTCTTGGCCATGGCTTTCACCATTTCGGCGGTTACGCAATTACCAGAACTCAAGCCGATAAAAATGTCTGCATCCTTCATTGCTTCTAAAAGTGTCATTTCGCCTTTTGCATTGGCATATTGAGATTTCATTCCTTCAATATCTGTTCTTCCTTTATGTAAAACTCCTTTACGGTCAAACATGAAAAAGTTTTCATGGTTTGCACCCAGTGCTTCATATAACCGGCTGCAGGCAATAGCAGCAGCGCCGGCTCCGTTGATAACAAACCTTGCTTTTTCAATTTTCTTTTTCTGTAGCTCCAATGCATTTAATAATGCAGCAGCAGAAATAATAGCGGTTCCATGCTGGTCATCATGCATCACAGGGATTTTCAGTTCTTCCCTTAATTTTTTTTCTATATAAAAACATTCAGGGGCTTTGATATCTTCTAAATTAATACCACCGAAAGTGGGTTCAAGTGCTTTTACAATCTGTATAAATTTATCCGGGTCGGTTTCATTTATCTCAATATCGAATACGTCTATATCGGCAAAAATTTTAAAAAGTACACCCTTGCCTTCCATAACGGGTTTGCTGGCTTCCGGACCGATATTTCCTAATCCAAGTACAGCTGTGCCATTGGTGATCACTGCTACTAAATTCCCTTTGGCAGTGTATTTATAAACCAATTCTTTGTTTTCTGCTATATCATTGCAGGGTTCGGCCACTCCCGGAGTGTATGCCAGCGATAAATCTCTTTGTGTTTTAGCCTCTTTGGTGGGAATTACTTCAATTTTACCGGGTCTTCCTTTAGAATGGTATTCCAGTGCCTGTTGTCTGCGGAGTTCATTAGTTTGCATAATAGATTAGTTGCTGTTTGGTAATTGTCAAAAAATATCTGGTCAAAGGTCAATTACAGGGGGTGCAATGTACGGAATATGAGCGGAAGAGATCATGAGCTTTAAATCTGGCTTTTATCAGTTATTTTAATGAAACCCCCATCCATGTCATCAGGCCAATACCTGTTTCAATTGCAGCTTCATCTATATTAAATGTAGAAGTGTGTACGCCAGAGGTAATTCCTTTTACTTTATTGGCGATACCCAATCTGTAAAAACAGGCAGGGATCTGCTGTGCGTAATAACCAAAATCTTCAGATCCCATTCTGAGTTCTGTTTCTTCTACATTTTCTTTTCCTATAAATTCAGCAGCAGCAACACTGGCAGCTGCTGTCAATTCACCGTTATTGATCACAGCGGGATAGCCTTTATCAATGTTCAGATCAAGTTCAGCACCCATACTGTGCACCAGTTCAGTTGATATTTTTTTAATTAATTCATGTGCTTCCATCCTCCATTTTTCATCCATAGCCCTGAAAGTGCCCATGAGTTTTACTTCACCGGGAATGATGTTAGTAGTGGTACCACCATGAATGGAAGTAATGGATAAAACAGAGGGATTAAAAGGGTTTGAATTTCTGCTGATCACCTGTTGCAGGTTGATGATAAGTTGTGAAGCAATAAAGATTGGATCAACACTTAGATGAGGAGCGGCTGCATGGCCTCCTTTACCTTTTATGGTAAAATAAAGTTCATCGGCGCTGGCCATTACTTTCCCGCTTCTGAAGCTGGCTTTTCCAACCGGCATTACTGTGTGCACATGCATAGCAATGATGGCCGTTGGTTTAGGGTTTTCCAAAACTCCTTCTTTGATCATATAACTGGCGCCACCCGGATTTTTTTCTTCTCCCGGTTGAAAAATCAGTTTAATGGTTCCTTCCCAGTCATTTTTTAATTCGTTTAAAATTTTTGCAGCACCCAGTAAGCAGGTAGTATGCACATCATGACCACAGGCATGCATCACGCCAATATTTTTTGATTTATAAGGAACATCATTTTCCTCCAGGATCGGAAGCGCATCTATATCTGCACGGATGGCGATGACCCTGCTCTCAGGATTTTTTCCTTTGATCATGCCCACTACACCGGTGGTGGCTTTAATTTCAAACGGGATACCGGTTTCGGTTAATTTGGTTTGAATAAATTTTGAAGTTTCAAATTCCTTGTAACTAAGTTCAGGATGGGCATGCAGGTGATGGCGTACCTCTATAAATTCCTGAGCATATTTCGCGGATAGTTGTTTTATTTTTTCTATCATCCGGCAAAAATACTGATTGGAAAGGAGTTTTATTAATAGACTGCCGCGGGCGAGTGGTTAAAAAGGATTATGAGGTTTATCCGTATCCAGTTTTAGTTCAATAATATCATTCATAATAAAAACACCCCGGGGAAAATACCACTTGAGTTTATTCAGGTATTCTTCTGCTTCTTTTCTTTCTTTAAAATTTCCTACTTTAAGTTTATAGTAAGGAGCCTGGTAATTAAGGTAAGATTTTAATTCAGGAAAATAAGTGTACACTTTTGTTTTGGCTTCAATTGCTTCATCTCTTTTGCCGGTATTAATCACCAGTAAGCGGTATCCTTTTCCAATGCGGCGGGCATCCCGGCTGGTTTCTTCATTGATCTGAATTTGTTTTTTCACCAGCAAATCCAGTCTCGGATCTTTATGTACGATTACAGAATTGCTGTCAACTCTTCTGTGCCAGGTAGAATCCCCGCCTGGGCGGGGCAGGCTCTGTGCATAGGAACTGAACGAAAAGATAATAGCGGCTATGAATAATATATTTTTCATGAATAGGTTTAAATCTAAAATGCTACCAGAGACAAATCGTTTAAAAAGTTTAATGTTTAATTGTTTAAGGGTTCTTATAAAAAGTATTTGCAATTTAATAAGCTAAAAATTCCTTTAGAAACTTTTAAATGTTCAACCTTTCAACTATTAATCATTTAATATCCTGCACCTGCTCCTGCAATATTTTCTATCGGGTGCCAGGTGGTTTTTATTTCCTGGGTATCCTGGATAAAATAAGGAGATTGGCCTTCCTCTGTATTCCATTTTATTTTATCGTAAAAAAATATTCGTTTCAGGTTCTGGGCACTTTTTTCCTGCATCGTCTTTTTTATTTCAGAATCATTTTCGCAGAAAATGGTTGCATTCACGTCCATATGATTTACAAACCAGGGCGCCAGTTCAGCTACTTTTCCTGTTAAAATATTTACCACGCCACCCGGCAGGTCAGATGAATTCAATACTTCGGCAAACGTTACAGAACAAAGTGGTTTTAATTCTGATCCCAGTACCACACAGGTATTTCCGCCGGCAATAACCGGAGCAATAACAGATACCAATCCTAAAAGAGAATCTGTTTGCGGAGCAATTATTGAAACGATACCAGTTGGTTCAGGCACTGAAAAATTAAAATGAGAACTGGCTACCGGATTTACAGAACTGAATATCTGTTGAAATTTATCGCACCACCCGGCATAATAGATCAACCTGTCGATAGCAAAGTTTGCTTCTTTCTCAGCTTTTGCTTTAGATGAATCCTGTTGCATTAATTCATCAATAAACTGTGCTTTTCTTCCTTCCAGCATTTCAGCCATCCGGTAAAGAATTTGTCCCCGGTTAAAAGCTGCCCTGCTGCTCCAGGATCCAAAAGCAGCCCTCGCAGCCACAACGGCATCACGAAAATCTTTTCTGGAACTGAGACAAATGTTGGCTAATTTTTTACCAGAAACATTAGTGGGAACATAATATCTGCCGGATTCAGTTCTTGGAAACTGGCCACCGATATAAATTTTAAAAGTCTTCAGTACTTCAAGTCGTTTAGAAGAAGTTTTTTTCTCTAAACCGTTTTCCGTAATACTCAGCGATGATTTTTTTATAATTGTCTTACTCATATTTTTATTTACTTATAAGATTTAAATAAGGTTGCAAACCATGAAGCCCGCCTTCTCTGCCAAATCCACTTTCTTTATAACCTCCGAATGGCGAAGATGGATCAAATTTATTAAATGTATTTGCCCAGATAACTCCCGCTCTCATTCTTCTTGTCATATTAAATATTTTTGATCCTTTATCCGTCCACACACCGGCACTAAGTCCATAGGGTGAATTATTTGCTTTCTCTATCACTTCATCATCAGTTCTGAAAGTAAGAATAGATAATACCGGACCGAAAATTTCTTCCTGGGCTATCCGGTTGCTTTGTGCCACATTTGTAAACATAGTAGGTCTGCACCAGAATCCCTTTCTGGGTAATTGGCAACTGCTTTCATACATTTCTGAACCTTCCGCTTTTCCGATCTTAATATATTTATGAATTGTTTCGAGTTGTTGTTTTGAATTAATAGCTCCGATATCCGTATTCTTATCCAGGGGATCACCAACAATCAAAGATTCAATCCTGTCTTTTAATTTCCGGATCACCTGTTTTGCTACAGACTCCTGTACATATAGCCTGGAACCAGCACAGCAAACATGACCCTGGTTAAAATAAATTCCGTTGATCACGCCTTCTACAGCCTGGTCAATAGGGGCATCTTCAAAAATTATATTAGCTGCTTTTCCACCCAGCTCTAATGTTGCTTTTTTATTTGTTCCTGCAATAGCACGTTGAATGATTTTTCCTACTTCAGTAGAACCGGTAAATGCAATTTTATTTATATCAGGATGGTTTACTATAGCAGCACCCGTTGCACCGGCACCAGTAATTATATTGACAACTCCAGGTGGAAGATCTGATTCCTGTATGATCTCTGCGAGTTTCAAAGCAGTTAATGAAGTCGTTTCAGCGGGTTTTAAGACAACAGTATTTCCTGTGGCAATAGCTGGTGCAATTTTCCATGCAGCCATCAGCAATGGAAAGTTCCAGGGGATGATTTGCCCGGCTACGCCCAATGGTTCAGTCTGCCTGTTGGGAAATGCATATTCAAGTTTATCAGCCCATCCGGCATAATAAAAAAAATGATTAGCGGCAGTGGGCACATCAAAATCACGGCTTTCACGAATGGGTTTTCCGCCATCCAGCGATTCTATGACAGCAAGCTCTCTTGCTTTTTCCTGCAGCATCCTGGCAATGCGGAAAATATATTTTGCTCTTTCTTTTGCAGGCATTTTCTTCCACACTTTATCATAAGCTTTTCTGGCAGCCATCACTGCTCGGTCCACATCTGCTGCATTTGCTTCAGCCACTTCACTGATCTTTTCTTCAGTGGCAGGGTTAATGGTTGCAAAATATTTATTGCCGGAAGGTTTTACCCAATCACCATTAATAAACAAGTCATACTCCGGTTTTATACTGGCTGCACTTTTGCTTTCTGGCGCCGGTGCATATTGCCAGCTTGTATCAAAATTCAGTTTGACAGTATTTGTTTTCTTTTTTGTAATTGTTTTTGGCATGTAATATTTTATTTATTTAATCGGCTGATATACTACTATCGTCATTCGTTGCATGTTCGATTGTCCTGAAAGAATTCTACTCAACATATATATACAATTCACTATTCTTTTCAATCAGTTCTTTATTTGAATACATATTGAACCCCTGTGGGGTTCTAAAACAATCTAATCTTTCCATCCACGGGTTTCACCCGGGGCTCCTCATATTTTACGACTGCGGGGTAAAGAATCATTCAATAAAATAAGAGCTTTTCGCTAAGCTGGTTTTGTGTGAATGCCAAGCCCTCCCTTCGGGAGGGTTGGGTGGGCTTTAATCCACACTAAAATAATTCGCCGCCTGGTACACTCCTGTTTTTTCTTTCAATATCTGCATCAGCACATCATTGGCCAGGCTGCTGGCTCCAAACCGGAACCAATGATTGTTCAACCAATCTTCCCCCAGCACTTCTTTTACCATCACCAAATAATGTAAAGCCAGTTTTGACTTTGAAATACCACCAGCGGGTTTCATCCCAATCATTTTACCTGTGTTATAATAAAAATCCCTGATGGCTTCCATCATCACCAGGGTAACTGGCATGGTAGCTGCCGGTGAAATTTTACCGGTAGAAGTTTTTATAAAATCGGCACCGGCATGCATGGCAATATCACTGGCTCTTCTCACTTTATCTAAAGTGCCCAGTTCGCCGGTTTCCAGGATCACTTTCAACCGGGCCATACCACAAGCTTCTTTGATGGCAGCAATTTCATCAAAAACAAAATTATATTCTCCTTCATGAAATTTGCCACGGCTGATCACCATATCCACTTCATCGGCGCCTTGCGCCACCGCAAATTTTGTATCTCGGATTTTTACTTCTCTTGATGCCTGACCGCTGGGAAAAGCAGTGGCAACAGAAGCCACTAAAACACCAGCATCACCCAATGCTTTCTTTGCCACTTTAACCATGCTG
>DATDPZ010000317.1:0-3948 GCA_035292525.1 Chitinophagaceae bacterium | reverse complement strand
ATAAACAAGGCTCTCCCACCATTATTCCTAATGAAGTAATCAGAAGTACAAAAGAAGAAAAGGAACAGCAGATACAGAATCTTCAGTCTTTCTGGAAAAGAAATGAAGAAAAATCAACAGAAATGCTGAACCGGCTTAAGCGGATTGCCATTAATAACGGAAATCTTTTTGAGGAGTTAATGGAAACAGCGAAATACTGTTCCCTGGGTCAGATCACCCATGCATTGTATGAAGTAGGCGGGCAATACAGGAGAAATATGTAAGACAACCATCTTGCAGAATCTGACGTCTGCCTTTTGACATGATTTTTTAACTAACTGATAAAAATTTATAGTAATGAAAAAGATAATTTTAATATTCACTGCTTTTACATTCAGTTTAGCAGTTTTATCACAGGGTAATACCGGCGCCAAAGGAAAGAATAAACAAAAAAACAAGACTGAAAATTCCGGGGTCAGTGTAAAAGATGAAAAAATAAAAAAAGAGATGGATGATCACAACCGGAAGGTATGGGATGGAGTTTCTGAGAACGGAAAGGGTCCCAAACCATCAAAAAATCAACCGGCAAAAGTGAGGGCTTCTTTTCAACGGGATTACCCCAATGCCAATAATGTAAGCTGGAGTAAATATCGTGGCGATTGGACAGCAACTTTTGGTAACGGCCTTAATTATTCTACCGCCGTGTACCATGCCAATGGTGACAGAAGAGATACAAGAACACCGGTTACAAGGAATGAAATGCCCAAAAATGTTCTGGATTCTGTTTTTAAACGACGTCCCGGAACAAGATTGGATGACATTATAAAAATTGAAGTGCCCAATGTAGTAAAAGATATATTCAGAGTCAAAGATGTCATCCAGGGAAGGTCTGAATATTTTTATTATAACAGGGATGGGGTATTGGTAAAATATAATTACTGATCCGTCCTGTAAATTTATCAAGCCGTCTTTTTATAAAAGGACGGCTTCATTTTTATATTCAGGTTTTGATTAACTTTCGCCAAAAATAAATCAGCATGGTAAAAGTTTTTTCTTTGATATGTATTGGCTTTGTTTTATTGCTCAGTTGTACAAGACATCCTTATGCTGCTACCAATAAATCGTATAAGAAACAAGTAAAAAATTATTCTAAACTTTTAAGCGAGTACCCGTTGAAGGACTCTGCCGGTCTATTCTATGCTGCAAATTGGGTGGGCACCACCAATTTTTCATTACGCCGTCCGAATTTTGTAGTGATACATCATACCGCACAAAACTCCTGTGACCAGACATTGAAAACATTTACACTGCCCCGTACCCAGGTGAGTGCACATTATGTAATCTGCCGCGATGGAATTGTTTACCACATGCTGCATGATCAACTCCGGGCTCATCATGCCGGTGTAAGTAAATGGGGCAATGCTACGGATCTGAATTCATCCAGCATCGGGATTGAAATTGATAACAACGGCAGCGAACCATTTTCAGATGCACAAATGAACAGCTTGCTGCAATTGCTTGAAAGATTAAAAAAAGCCTTCAACATTCCACAGGCCAATTTTATTGGTCATGCAGATGTGGCGCCGGGAAGAAAAGTAGATCCCAGCCGGCTGTTTTCGTGGAAACAACTTGCTGATAAAGGATTTGGCTACTGGTATGATACTACTTCAGTGAACGTGCCATTTGATTTTAATGCCTTGCAGGCCCTGCGGGTTATCGGATATAATATCGCCAGGCCGGAAATTGCCATTCAGTCTTATAAGATTCATTGGGTACCCCAGGATACTGCGAAAGTGATTAATGAAACGGATAAAAAAATATTGATGGACCTGATGAAGAAATATCAATAAAGAAGAAATGGAGTGATTTTCTCTTTCCAGTTATTCCCTTTTTTATATTCGTTCATTATTTCGCCTGATTTTATTTTTTTAAACGAATGAAAAACACCCGTTAATTTATCAAGATGATTTTCCCCTGCTGGGTTAGCCCGGGTTGGGTACTTTTTCTCTTTACAGTTTTCAGGAAATAATTTTATTAAAAGCCGGATCAATTCAAGACCGGTTAATACAGGTTTAAGAACTGAAGCATCTTCAATAGTTAATTTGATTCCCCTGCAGCATTCATTTTTATAAACAGAATCAGCTGCCGTATATACATATTCATTGCTGTTAATTCCTGGTAATGCCAAAGATTGAAATTGATGAACTAATAATTCAGCATTTATCCAGGGAGCTCCGATGATTTTAAAAGGAAAATCAGTTCCCCTTCCTTCATTCACATTGATGCCTTCCATCAGCCCCATTCCCGGATATAGCAAAGCAGTTTCAATATCCCTGATAGCTGGTGAGGTGGCTGTAAAATTCCAACTGATATCTTTTTTTGTTTCATGCCTGTTCCAGTTTTCAATTTTAACAATAGTCAGGTCAACAATTATTTTTTTTGTTTTTATAAAATAGCCAGCCAGTTCGCCCAATGTACAGGAGTGCCGGATGGGTATATTCCATCTTCCAATAAAGGAGGAACAATTTTCTTCATCAAGCATAGGTCCTTCTGCCAATAGCAGATTTCCTCCAATAGGATTTGGCCTGTCGAGAATGATTAATGGTTTATTCAATGTTGAACAGGCTTCTAAAACATGAGTCATGGTCCATAAATAAGTATAGAATCTTGATCCAACATCAGGAACATCAAACAGGACAATATCAATACCGGACAAATCATTTTCGGAAGGAGCAAGGTTCTCTCCATAAAGACTTATTACCGGGATGCCGGTTAATTTATCTGTTGTATTATCTTGGAATGATCCATCAGCGCCCCGTACATCAAGTCCGTGTTCCGGAGAAAATAATTTTATGATGCGGAAACCTTTTTTATCTAATGCGAGTCGTGTCAGTTCACCGTAAGAACTTGTCGCTGCATTATTTGTTACCAGTCCTATCCGTTTGTTTTTATATTCTGATGAGTGTTTCAGGAATTCATCAATGCCAAATAATGTTTTTTCAACGGTCATTTTTTATTTGTTTGATTGTCTTGTTTTATTCGGATACCAATTAAAGTAAGGTATGATTTTTATGTAAGGATTTTTATTTCACTTTAAATAATTCTTCCCAGCGGGTGCTGTATTTGCCGCTTCTCAGTTCCTGCCGCATTTTCCAGTTGCGGGTGAGGCCGGTGGCTGCATATTTCAGGATATCTTCCCGCATGCTGAAGTTGATATTGTCCATGGCATCCATCAAAAGATGCTGATGATTTTCCCGGTCAGATAAAAATAAATTTCCCTGGATGCTGTTGTCCGGTACGATGCCGGCCAGCAGTACACCGGCTTTCAGATATCTGGAACCCCTGCGGTATAATTTTTCCACCAGCGGTACCGCATATTTAATCAGTTCATTGGTATGTGAAGTGGCTTTAAGCAGTTTCACGGAGCGGTGGGTGGTATGCGGGTTGTATTCGTATTGATCACCGGTATCATTATTAACCACAGCAAACACATCAATAAAATTTGCGGCGCAATACTGGCGGCGAAGTTTTTCCGCTGCTCTTGAAGTGTAAGTGGCTACTGCTTCTCTCAGTTCGCTTAATTCGTACACCGGTTTGCCAAACATTCTTGTGGTGGCAATCATCTTTTTTTTCTCCAGCGGATCTTTCATTTCAATGCAGGGAAAACCGTTGAGTTCACGAATCAGCCGCATACCCACCACGCCACCTAAATTTTTTCTGGCCCATTCTTCATTCATCTGCCGCAATTGCCAGGCATTAGATATTAGATATTGCTCCCGCAATTTGAAGGCATATCTTCCGCCGATACCCCAGAGATCGCCTACCGGCGTTTTCTCTAAGGCTGTTTTTATTTTTTCTTCTGTATCGAGTATGCAAATGCAGTTGGTAGCCTGATTATTTTTCTTGGCCAGTTTGTTGGCCACTTTACTCAGCAACTTGGTGGGGGCTACACCTACAGATACTTTTATA
>DATDPZ010000316.1:0-12155 GCA_035292525.1 Chitinophagaceae bacterium | reverse complement strand
GATCATGAATTTGCCACACTTAAAGGAATCACTGAAGATGTGGTGGAAATTTTACTGAACCTGAAACAGGTTCGGTTTAAAAAAGTAGTGGATCATGAAGTAACGACAGAAAGGGTGATCCTGTCAATAAAAAACCGTACTGAATTTATTGCTGCGATGATTGGTGAAGGCACCCAGAGTTTCCAGATCATGAACCCGGAGTTACTGATCTGCACCATGGATTCTTCCGGAAAGCTGGATATGGAATTAACAATAGGAAAGGGACGCGGTTATGTGCCAGCAGAAGATAATAAACCAAAGGATGCCATCCTTGGATTTATTCCAATAGATTCTATTTACACACCTATTCAGAATGTAAAATACCGGATAGAAAATACCCGTGTGGAGCAGCGTACTGATTATGAGAAACTGATCATGGAAGTTTCTACAGATGGCACTATCCATCCGGAAGAAGCAGTGAAACAGGCCTCCCGCATCCTGATCCAGCACCTGATGATCATTACGGATGAGAATATCACTTTTGATAATAAAGAAGAGAAAAAAGAAGACCTGGTGGATGAGCAAACATTGCAATTGCGTAAAATGCTGAAAACACCATTGGAAGATCTCGATCTTTCCGTACGTGCCTTCAACTGTCTGAAAGCAGCGAAGATCAATTCCCTGAGCGAACTGGTACAGTATGAACAGGAAGACCTGATGAAATTCCGCAACTTTGGCCAAAAGTCTTTAGCTGAAATAGAACAGGTACTGCATGAGAGAGGATTGCAGTTTGGAATGGACCTGGGTAAACTGGGATTGGATAAAGAAGACTTTTAAAATATTCAATTTTCAATAATCAGTAGGCTGTAATTCCTGACACGGTACAGCTGAATAAAACAAAACGTCATGCGTCACGGAGACAAAGTAAAAAATCTGAGCAGGAAAAAAGCCCACAGGGATGCGTTGCTTAGTAATCTAACCATTGCTTTAATTACACACAAAAGGATTGTAACCACTGTTGCAAAAGCAAAAGCTTTACGGGTGTATGCAGAGCCTTTGATTTCAAAAACAAAAAAAACTGAATCTAAAGAACAGATCATGCACCAGCACCGGGTGGTGTTTAGTCATCTGCAGGATAAAGCAGCCATAAAAGAATTGTTTACAGTGATTGGTCCCAAAGTTGCTGGCCGCCCCGGGGGATATACACGTATCATTAAGCTGGGAGCCCGCCAGGGAGACAATGCTGAAATGGCTATGATCGAACTGGTTGATTTTAATGATATATACGGAAAGACAGCAACGGAAGGACAGGAAGGAGCTAAAAAGACCCGTCGTGGCCGAAGCAAAAAATCCTCTAAGGCTGAAGAAACTCCGGCTGAAACTCTTCCTGAAGAAAAAACAGAAGAATAAAAAAAGCACTGAATTTATACTTAGCCTCCTGAAAATGGAGGCTTTTTTATTAGCAACAGCAGCAAAGAATTTAACTTAAATTTGAAAACCTGCGAATAAGCTTGCCTGCTTAAATCATTTTAAAGAATCAATTTTTATGAGTAATTCAACATCGGCTTCATTAGAGCAGTTTAAGAATTTTGTTGGCATTAAATTTCAGCTATACAACAGTCTTTTTTCCTCGTTGCCTTTTCACAGGATTGAAAAAACCGGTGTATTACTTTCCTTATTCCTTTCTGTATGTGAAGAAGGGTATAAGAAAATGCAAAGCCCTGTTCAGATTGTGGAAGATTTTTTCAAAAAACACACCACGATCACAAAGGAGGAAGAAAAAACAGATCTCTTATTTCGCTTTGTCCAGTATGCAGAAAGGCAGGTTGTTTTATTTGATGCGTTGGAAGATGCTTCTTTCAGTGAAATACATGACATGCATGGCCCAGGCACACTTAAACAACTTGACACAGAAATTTTTCAGGGAAACCTGCAACAGCAGTTAAAAGAAAAACTGGAAGATTTTAAAATACGGTTGGTATTGACCGCTCACCCAACTCAGTTTTACCCCGGTACTGTCTTAGGTATTATTCATGATCTGTCAAAAGCATTGGCCGAGAATAATGCAAGCCAGGTTAATGTTTTATTGCAACAGCTTGGTAAAACTCCATTTCTGAAAAGTGAGAAACCAACGCCGTATGATGAAGCCATTAGCCTGATCTGGTTTTTAGAAAATGTTTTTTACCAGGCAGCAGGCAGGATCTTCAGTTTTTTTAAAAATCAATTTGCGGATGCAGTTTCTTCAACTAATTCATTGATCAAAATGGGGTTTTGGCCCGGTGGTGACCGGGATGGAAATCCATTTGTAACAGCACAGACTACCTTGCAGGTGGCAGAGGCTTTAAGAGAAGCTATTATAAAATGCTATTACCAGGATATACGAAAATTAAAACGCCGACTAACATTTGAGGGAGTGGACGTTATGCTGGCTGGTTTGGAAAAAACTCTTTACAATAATCTTTTTATTCCCGGTCAGAAAACCAGATTAACCCAAAAGGAAATCCTTCAAACTCTTGATGAAATAAAAGACTATTTAGTTCATCATCACAATGGTTTATTTCTTCACCTGGTAGATAGCCTGAAAAATAAAGTGGAAATATTCGGGCTGCATTTTGCATCTCTTGATATCCGCCAGGACAGTGCTGTTCATTCTGAAATTTTTGAATCGCTTTCAGGAAAAATAAATGGGATTCCTGAACAATATGCTGCTGGTAGTGACAAAGAGAAAATTAAACTGCTTACAACATTACTTCAGATTGATTCTTTTAATCTTCCGGGTGAACTTTTAGAAAGTGATACGTTTGCCAGTATTTCAGCAATAAAGCAAATACAACTATACAATGGAGAGGAAGGATGTCACCGGTATATCATCAGCCAATGTACCAGTGCTGTAAATGTTTTGGAAGTTTATACTTTGTTCTTATTGAGCGGCTGGGAAAAAGAAGAAATAAATATTGATATCGTCCCCTTGTTTGAAACAATCAGCGATCTGCAGGAAGCTGCTGATATTATGGATCAGTTATACACTAACCCTTTTTATAAAGAACATTTAAAAAGAAGGGGAAATCAGCAGACAGTCATGGTGGGTTTCAGTGATGGAACAAAAGACGGTGGTTACCTGATGGCAAACTGGAGTATTTACAGGGCAAAGGAAGAGTTGACCAGCATTTCTAAAAAGTATGGGATTGATGTTGTATTCTTTGATGGCCGCGGCGGTCCTCCGGCAAGAGGTGGCGGCAAAACACATAAGTTTTATGCTTCCATGGGAAAAAATATTTCCGGAAAAGAAATTCAATTAACTGTACAGGGACAGACGGTAAGTTCAAATTTCGGAACAATAGAGTCGGCACAGTTCAATTTGGAGCAATTGATACATGCCGGTATTTCCAATGATCTCTTTTCAAACAAGCTGACCACTCTTGAAAAACATGAAGAAGAACTAATACAACAGCTATCAGATACCAGTTTTGCATTTTACAGCGAATTAAAAAATCACCCTTATTTCCTGGAGTACTTATCCTTTGCAAGTCCGCTAAGTTTTTACAGTGATACAAATATTGGCAGCAGGCCTGCAAAAAGAGGGAGTAAAGCCGGTCTTACACTTAAAAATTTAAGGGCTATTCCGTTTGTAGGTTCCTGGAGCCAACTGAAACAAAATGTTACAGGTTATTACGGAGTAGGTACGGCGTTAAAAAAAGCAGATCAGGAAGGTAAACTGGCTGAAATAAAAAAGCTTTACCATGAATCTTTATTTTTTAAAACATTGCTGGATAATTGTGAAATGGCCATGCAGAAAACATTTTTCCCTCTTACTACACATTTATCCAATCATAAAAAATATGGTGAAGTCTGGCAAATGATCAATAAGGAATATGAACTAACCCGGCAATATATTTTAAGGTTATCAGGAAAAACAGAACTGATGTCTGATTACCCGATGGAGCAATTATCCATTCAAATGCGGGAAAGAATTGTTTTGCCCTTACTCAGTATTCAGCAATTTGCCATTATCAGGATCCGGGAGTTGGAGGAAGCACTTTTACAGCCACCCGTAAAAAAAGTGTATGAAAAATTAGTGATGCGTTGTTCCTTTGGAATTATAAATGCGGGAAGGAATTCTGCTTAATCTTTCTTTTTTCTCTTCATTTTTTTCTTAAAAAACAGGCCATCCGTGGAAACGGACAGCCTCAACGATTGCTTGCCATATTAAAATCGTTGCTTATGCCTGCTCATTTAATATTTCAGAATGCATATACAGCAGCAATCAGAAAATTGGCGGCAGATGATTTCGCAGCGCCGGATTTATCCGTAAATATATTTTCACTGGCCTTATCAATCCTGAATTCGGGAATGAAAGTAAAACCACCGGATTTAAAGTTTGCAGACAACGTAGTGGCAAACAGATTGCATCCGGTTGGAGCAGTAATGAATTTAAGATGGTTTTTATCATTGAAATATTCTGTGCGTAGCGTTAACCCCAACCAGCTTTTTGGATCGGCGTTGAGGTATAAGGCAGAGCCCCACCAACTCAGACCATCCAAACTTTTAGCACCATTCCAAAACTGTGTTTTGTGCACTGTTCCATTGTATCCGACATTAAATTTTTCACTGATCTTGAAAGTAGACACGACATCAAACTGCTTTATTTTGGCCGTGTCAGGTGATTGGCCGGAAACATAGTTCAGGTAAAATTTTACTTTTTCACTTACTGCCAGACTGTATTGAGCCAATAAGAATTTTTTATTGATCTGGCCATCCGGAATGATTCTGTAATCAGTTGCATTGGAAATGCCCAGCATAAATCCCTGGTTTCCCTTTGTGATATCCGCTTTGAATCCGGTATGTGAAAATGGCCCGTTGGTAAATAAATAACTCATGCTGTAATTGCGGTTTAATTGCGGATCCAGTAGCTCATAACCCACATGTGTGGCCCAGGTACCAGACGTAAACTTTACCCATCCGGCAGGGGTATAGCTCACATAGAGTTGTTTAATTGCCTGCAATAAACCATTGTCTGTATAAGAGAATTCGGAGGCACGGGTGCCAAATCCCAGATCCATAACCAGGTCAATTTTATCGGTTTTATTTTCCAGTTTAATACTGGCCATACCCAGGGAAAAACTATTATGGCTATTGGTGAAACTGGTAAAATTATTGGTTTTGGTTTTAGCAAAATCAAATTTGTAATACACATCGGCAGAACCCGTAATTGAGAAAGCAGATTTGGATTCTGTATCTGTATTTTCAGTTTTTATTATTGAATCGGAAGTTGATTCTACTAATGCAACCTGTGCATTTGTAAAAAGAGCGGTAGATGCGGCTAGCAGAGCCACGAAATTTTTTCGTAACATTGTATTGATTTTAATTGTTATTTAAAATTGGTACAGCCGTTGAACTTTGTCAGAAGTTCATGTTAAGGCTGTACCTTTTGTTTACTATTATCAAAATTTTTCAACAGGCGTTTCTTTTAATTCACCATTATCATGTACCAGTAAAGTTCCCTGCAGGTATTTTTCGTTGTGCTGCGTTTCATCAAGCCCAAGTTCTTCTTCCAAAGCTGATACTCTCATGGGCACTACAAAATTGATGAACCTGAAGATGCCATAGGAAACAGAAAAACTATATATGGCAACAATAGCCATTGCTTTTAATTGAGTAAAAAAGAATTCCGGGTTGCCATAAAATAATCCATTAGGGCCACCGGCTATTCCATGTACAGCCGTGTTTGCAAAAACCCCTGTGAGTAACATGCCCACCATTCCACCTATACCATGACAAGGAAAAACATCCAGGGTGTCATCGAGTTTTGACTTTTGTAATAAACTGATTGCAATATTGGAAACAATAGCACCCACTAAACCAATTATGATACTTTGAGGAATGCCTACAAAGCCGGCACCGGGTGTAATGGCAACTAATCCAACTACAGCGCCAATGCAAAAAGCAAGCACTGATGGTTTTTTACCTTTTATTACATCAAAAAACATCCAGGCTAAACCGGCAGCAGCGGCAGCAGTAGTGGTAGTACCAAATGCATTAACCGCAAGTGGTGTAGCGCCAACAGCGGAGCCTGCATTAAAACCAAACCAGCCAAACCATAATAAACCGGTACCAATTAAAACGTAAGGCACATTTGCAGGCGGTATTTCTTTCTGGTCTTTATGCGATTTTCTTTGTTTCAAAACAAGGGCACCTGCCAATGCCGCACATCCTGCCGTAATATGAACCACGGTACCACCGGCAAAATCCCAGACACCCATTTTTGCAAGGAAACCTTCGGGATGCCAGCTCCAATGTGCTACCGGTGCATAAACCAAAAGTGAGAATAAAAGAATAAATAAAATATAGGATGTAAAGCGTATTCTTTCAGCCACTGCCCCAACAACAAGTCCGGGAGTAATGATAGCAAACATCAATTGAAATAGGGAGAACAAGGAAAGCGGAATTGAAGTGGCTGCGGGCCACGCTGCACCGGATTTTACTCCATCATAAAATGCATAAGAACCGGGATTGCCAATTACGCCACCAATTGATTCACCAAAGGCAAGACTAAATCCACAAACTATCCAAAGTACACCCACAATACCGGCCGCTACCGTACTCTTGATCATAGTAGAGATTACGTTTTTACGGTTCACCATTCCACCATAAAAGAAAGCAAGACCGGGGGTCATTAAGAATACAAGGGCAGTTGATACTAAAACCCAGGCAATATCAGCATTGTTATATTGCGGGTCATTAAGACCGGGTATAAAATCTGCCTGAGGCTTTACAAACATTGCTACCACAGCCACGATACAAAGCAAAACAAAAGGTAAAATTTGCTTAGCGGTTTTCTTACTCATAAATTGTCATTTAAAATTAAAAAATATATTATGTGTGTCAGAAGCGTAAAAATAGCAGAATAAAAGACTAACGACTGTTTAATTAATATATATTATTAATTTTAATGTGAATTTTTAGTTTATAACTTACTCAAAACCTAAGTTTTTGAATAAAATTGTTGAAAAAATAAATCGAATTTGAAAAAGGGTTATTTATAAATTTCCAGAAGTTCAGCATCCTTTTGTTCCAGGATTGAATGGCCTGTGAGGAATTCATCTACTTTTCGTGCACATTCGCGGCCTTCACTGATTGCCCAGACTACCAGGCTTTGTCCCCGACGGATATCACCGGCCGCAAAAATCTTATTAATATTTGTCTGAAAATTCTTTTCAGTTGCTTTTACGTTTTTTCTTTCGTCTGCTTCGATATCTAATTGTTTCAATAAACCTTCAAAATGAGGATGGATAAAGCCCATTGATAATAAGGCAAGTTCACAGGGAATCTCTTTTTCACTTCCTTCCAGTTCAATAAAGGAGGAAGGTTTCCCTTCTTCAGAAGTTTTCCATTCCAGTTCCACAATTTTTAATGCTTTTAAATTTCCAATTGCATCGCCGATAAATTCTTTGGTAGCCACAGCCCAATTTCTTTTTACACCTTCTTCATGTGAGGAAGTAGTTTTAAAGATCATCGGGTAAGATGGCCAGGGCATGAATGCTGTTCTTTCATTGGGCGGCAAGGGTAATAATTCAAACTGAGTCACTGATCCTGCTTTTTGACGATTGCTGGTTCCCACACAATCACTTCCGGTATCTCCGCCACCAATTACAACAACATTTTTACCTGTAGCCAGAATTTCGTCGGCATTCATATTACTTTCAATAGCTGCATTTGCAAATGGATCCAGCCCGGCCACTCTTTTGTTTTGTTGTTTTAAAAAATCCATGGCAAAATAAATTCCTTTTAATTCTCTGCCAGGAATATTTAAATCTCTGGGAACAGTGGAGCCTCCGGCAAGAATAATGGCATGAAATTCCCTGAGCAGGTCATTTACATTTATATTGACACCAACATTTGCATGACAGGTAAATTTCACTCCTTCCTGTTCCATTAAGGTTACTCTTCTGTCTATAACCCATTTTTCCAGTTTAAAATCAGGAATACCATATCGTAACAATCCGCCTGGTTTATCATCTCTTTCAAAAACTGTTACCTGATGACCTGCATAATTCAACTGGGCAGCGGCTGCTAATCCTGCGGGACCACTTCCAATTACTGCAATTTTTTTTCCACTGCGTTTAATTATTTTTTTAGGATTCACATACCCTTTGTCAAATGCAATTTCAATAATATGTTTTTCTATTTCTTCGATTGCAATGGCAGGTTGGTTAATTCCAAGTACACAGGCAGTTTCGCAAGGAGCAGGACAAATTCTGCCTGTAAACTCCGGAAAATTATTAGTGGAAGTCAGAATGTCATAGGCTTCTTTCCATGCTTTGCGATATACTGCATCATTAAATTCAGGGATTATATTCCCAAGCGGACATCCATGATGGCAAAAAGGAACGCCACAATTCATACAACGGCTGCTTTGCTGGTTCAGTTTTTCATCACTGTACCGGTCAGTGAATTCATTGTAATCATTCACCCTTTCTGCCACCGCTCTTTTGGTTGGCAGTTCCCTGGTAAATTTTAAAAATCCTGTTGGATTGCCCATTGTTACAGTTTATCGTTTATTGTTTTTAGACTATCGGCCCCATCCTCCTTCCCCAATAGAGAAGGAGCGGTGCTGTATCTCATTTATCTGCTTTTTGATCTACCACATCATCATCAAATCTTTACTTAACATTTTCGGAAATTATCATATTTATTTTTATTTTGAAAAGCGAGGGGTATGCTAAGCGTCCCCTCCCCGGAGGCCCGCCCGGATGATCCGGTCGGACGGGGGAAGGGGTGGGTTTCTTACTTTTCCACACTCACTTTCTCTTTCTTTATTAAAAGAACATTCTTATAATCTTTTGGAAACACTTTGATAAAATGTTTCAGTTGATTTTCAAAATCATCCAGTAAATGTTTTGCAACGGTACTGCCGGTATAATCAACTTGTTTTTGAATCATACTTTTTAATTCCTCCATTTCTTCATCATCCACCGGGTCCAGATCAACCATTTCCTTATTACAGTTTTCAACTAATTTTCCATTGATATCATACACATAAGCAATACCACCACTCATACCAGCAGCAAAATTTCTTCCTGTATTTCCTAAGATGACCACCCGTCCGGCGGTCATATACTCGCATCCATGATCGCCGACACTTTCTACCACCACCTTTGCTCCGGAATTCCTGACACAAAATCTTTCACCGGCTTTGCCGCGGATGAAGGCTTCACCGGCGGTTGCGCCATACAATGCCACATTTCCAATAATAATATTTTTTTCTGCATTATAGGAGGCTTCTTTCGGGGGGTAAATAATCAACCGGGCGCCGCTTAATCCTTTACCAAAATAATCATTGGCATCTCCTTCCAGTTCCAGTGTCACTCCTTTTGTATTGAAGGCGCCAAAGCTTTGTCCTGCAGTCCCGGTAAATTTAAAATGTATCGAGTCTTCATTCAATCCTTCAGCTCTGTGTATTTTTGTTATTTCATTTGAAAGAATTGTCCCGACTGTTCTGTCCGTGTTTTTAATTTCAAACTCAGCATACACTTTTTCTTTAAAGTAAATAGCAGGTTTTGCTGTTTCCAGTAATTTCCAGTCCAAGACATCTGACAAACCATGATCCTGCTTTTCGGCACAGTACAAAGGGGTGTATTTTGATGCAGGCTCCTTAAATAAAATGGGTGAGAGGTCAAGTTTTTTTATTTTCCAGTGACTGATATTTTCTTTCACCTGAAGACAATCTGCCTGGCCAATCATTTCGTTGACTGTTCTGAATCCCAGCTCTGCCATGATCTCTCTCAGTTCCTGCACCAGGAATTTGAAAAAGTTGACCACATGATCCACATTACCGTCAAATCTTTTTCTTAATTCAGGATCCTGGGTAGCAATTCCAACGGGGCAGGTATTCAAATGGCATTTACGCATCTGTATGCATCCTTCCACAACTAATGCTGCGGTAGCTACGCCCCATTCTTCAGCGCCTAATAAAGCAGCAACCGCAATATCTCTTCCGGTTTTCATTTGTCCATCTGCCTGGATAACCACCCGGCTACGTAATTTATTTTTTACCAGAGTCTGTTGTGTTTCTGCCAATCCTAATTCCCAGGGAAGGCCGGCATGTTTGATGGAAGAAACCGGGGATGCACCCGTGCCGCCATCATGGCCACTGATTAATATGACATCTGCTTTAGCTTTCGTCACCCCGGCAGCAATGGTTCCTACTCCGGCTTTACTTACCAGTTTTACATTTATTCTTGCATCACGGTTTGCGTTTTTCAGATCAAAAATTAATTGAGCCAGATCTTCAATGGAATAAATGTCATGATGGGGCGGGGGAGAGATCAATCCAACACCGGGTGTGCTATGACGGGTTTTACCTATCCATTCATCCACTTTAAAACCGGGTAATTGTCCACCTTCTCCGGGTTTGGCTCCCTGTGCCATTTTAATTTGCAATTCATCTGCTTCTGTTAAATACAAACTGGTAACACCAAATCTTGCACTGGCCACCTGCTTGATGGCACTACGCATACTGTCTCCGTTTTCCAATGGCGTATATCTTCTTTCATCTTCTCCTCCTTCGCCGGTATTACTTTTTCCGCCAAGACGATTCATCGCAATGGCCAGGGTGGTATGTGCTTCCCATGAAATAGAACCAAAACTCATGGCACCGGTAGCAAATCGTTTGTAAATGTTTTCTGCTGCTTCCACTTCATCAATAGAAACCGAGGGACGGTTTGGTTTGAAGTCAAATAAACTTCTTAGAGTAACCGCTTTTTCGCTCTGGTCATTTACATGTTTGGAATATTTTTTAAAAATGGAATAATCATTCATCTTCGTTGAATATTGCAACAGGTGAATAGTGGTTGGATTGAATAAATGAAATTCCCCTTTTCGTTTCCATTGATAAATGCCTCCCACCGGCAATCGGTCAACTGGGATGTCTTTTTTACTGAAAGCAAAAAAATGTTTTACCAACGCTTCTTTCGCAATTTCTTCCAGGCCTATTCCCTGGATCCTGCTCACCGCACCGGTGAAATATTTATCAACTATTTCCTGGTTAAAACCCAATATCTCCATGATCTGTGCACCCTGGTAAGATTGCAACGTAGAGATGCCCATTTTAGAAAATACTTTAAGCAAACCATCATTTACGGCTTTGATATAATTCTTGCGGAGTTCATTCCAGCTAAGTTCAGTTTGTAAACTTCCCGGCCTGTCCGGCTGGCAGGCATTGGTTTTCATATTCCGGATAGAAGCCATAGCCAGATAAGGATTGATGGCTGTGGCGCCAAAAGCAAGCAGGCAGGCAAAATGATGTACTTCCCAAACATCACCGGCTTCTACTACAATGCCCACCTGGCCACGCAATCCTTTTTTGATCAGGTGATGATGTACAGCAGCAGTAGCCAGCAGCGAAGGGATAGAAGCATGGTCGCTATCCACTGCACGGTCGCATAATATCAATACTTCAAATCCATCATGCACGGCATCTTCTGCATAACGGCATAAACGATCCAGCCCTTTTTTCAGCGAATCTGGTTTACCATCGGCAAGAAAATAAGTCTGTAAAGTTTTTGCCTGGAAAATCCCGGTGTCAATGCTTCTTATTTTTTCCAGTTCTGTGCTGGTTAAAACTGGATGTTTCAACGCCACCGTATGACAATGCATCGGACTTTCTTCCAGCAGGTTTCCATTATTACCTACATATGCTGAGAGGCTCATCACCATCCGCTCACGTATCGGATCGATAGGAGGATTGGTAACCTGTGCAAATAATTGTTTGAAATAAGAACTGAGATGTTGCGGTTGATCACTCAGCACGGCAAGAGGAATATCCGTTCCCATCGAACCAATAGGCTCTTTACCTTCCAGCGCCATGGGTTTGATCAGGGTTTCTATATCTTCTTTGCTGTAGCCAAATGCTTTCTGGTATTTTAATATACTCTCATCACTCAGGTGCGTGAACGCCACTCTGGGTTCCGGCAATTCTTCCAGCCGTATTTTATTTTCCAAAAGCCATTCTGCATAAGGCTGCTGACTGCAAATCTTTTTTTTCAATTCCTCATCACTGATGATCATGCCCTGCTCCATATCCACCACAAACATTTTTCCCGGTTGCAATCTTCCTTTTTCAACAATCATTGCCGGATCCACAGGCAATACACCGGTTTCACTGGCCATGATCACCC
>DATDPZ010000315.1:0-3770 GCA_035292525.1 Chitinophagaceae bacterium | reverse complement strand
CAGCAAGAGTTGGATTTACCTGGGAAAAGACAAATATGCCAATGTGCAGATTTGCAAATATGCAAATGAGATACAACAGGCTTCTTCTGGAAAAGGGCCGGCTAAATTTTAACAGTGTAAACATAAAAGCAGTCATTTTTCGTTAGTAAATTGCATGGGCTTATAGCATGAAACTAAAAGCTTACAGCTTATTTTTCAAACTTACTAAACAATGCAATACCTTCTTCTTATATTCTTAATGATTTCCATGAATGGTTACAGTCAATGTAAATCATCCATCATTGGTGCAAAGGGAGATGTGCTGAACTGTACAGACTATAATGGTAAAAAACAGGGACGATGGGTAAATAGCTTCCCGGCATTAAGAGGTGAACCCGGATATGAAGAACAGGGAGTGTATGTAAATGATAAGAAAGAAGGCACCTGGCAACAGTTTTCGTTAATGGGAGATCTGCTGGCCATTGAAAATTACAGATGGGGAAATAAAAACGGGAAATGTTTTTATTATACCAGGTTTGGCCAGCCACTCAGGGAAGAAAGCTGGAAAGCAGTGAACCCCGACAATCCTTACGATACAGTGGATGTATATGATCTGAAAGATGCAACTAAAGTGCTGGAAAGAGTAGTGGTGAAGCTGGATGGTTATACACTTCGCCATGGAACCTGGAAATTTTATGACCCGGAATATAGTACGGTGGAAAAAACAGAACAATATCATCTCGATAAACTCCGTAGCGAAGCAGATGAGCTGGCGCCAATAGACATTAGTAACAAAAATACCGTGAATACAAATGCAGATACTGCCTCCAAAAAAATTGTTGCCAAACCAAAGGCAGTTCTGGATTACGAAAAAAAGAATGCCGGGAAAAAAAGTATTAAAGTTCGTGATGGCAGAACCGGCAATTAGATTAATAAATTCATTTGGGTAAATAAAAATGATACTGCCTCACAAATGTATTCAACACAGCGCAGCGGGTAATAAAAAAAACCGGGTATTAGTTGCCAGTTTTAATTTCTGATTTTAAGAAATAATGGGTTGCAAAAAATTTACTCTTCCATCTCATCTCTTATTTCTTCACTGATTGTTACCAGGGCTTTATCTATACGATGCCCATCCATATCAATGATCTCGATTTTGAAACCTTTCCAAATAAATTGATCACCGGTTTGAGGGATACGTTCTAACTGGTGCAGAATTAGTCCAGCCAAGGTATCAAATTCATGTTCCCCTTCATTCATCCACTCCGCTTTATCAAATCGGGAAAGAAAATCATAAAAAGGAATCTGGGCATCCACCAGGTAGCTGCCATCTTCCCGTTCTTTCACTTCGTAATCATTGATGTCAGTTTGCGGAATATCACCCACAATGGCTTCCAGAATATCATTTAAAGTAATCATTCCCTGGAGTGAACCATATTCATCAACAATAAAGCAGGTGTGTTGTTTGGTTTGTTTTATTTTTTCCAGCACCTGGTAGGCCGTGTTATTTTCAGGGACAAATAAAGCCGGCCGCATGATCTGTTTGAATTTTGTCAGGTCATCAGTTACATAAAGATCCTTTAAGGTGACCATTCCTTTCAGGTTATCTATGCCACCATCACAAATAGGATAAATGGAATGCGGCTCCATCATAATCTTTTCCTTAATTCTTTCTTCATTGTCATCCAGGTCAAACCAAATAATATCACTCCGGTGAGTCATGAGTGAAGTAATGTTCCGGTCGCCAAGGTGAAAGATCCTTTCAATAATTTCTTTTTCTTCCTCTTCAATGGTTCCTGCTACTGTACCTTCAGTGATCATTGATTTGATTTCATCTTCGGTGATTGCATCATCTTTTGATTTCTGAATTTTTAAAATATTGAAAAAAAACTGGCTGCTGGTATTCAGCAGCCAAACGAAGGGGTGCGTAATTTTGGCAAAAAGCAACATGGGGCCTGATACAGCTATGGCAATTCTTTCTGCCCGCAGCAACCCGATTCTTTTAGGAATCAGTTCTCCAAAAATGATGGTAACAAAAGTGACAAAAATGACAATAATGGCAATGGAAACATTATGGGCATAGGGTTCCAGAAAACTGATTTTTGCAATGACGGGCTCTAAGGGTTTGCTGAATTTTTCACCGGAATAGACCCCGGTAAGGATGGCAATCAGAGTAATGCCAATTTGCGTTGCTGATAAAAAAATTTGCGGATTATTGGAAAGATCCAGGGCGATTTTGGCACCCAGGTCTCCTTTCTCTGCCATCGATTCCAGTCTTGACTTGCGTGCAGAAACCAACACTATTTCTGATATTACAAACAAGCCATTCAGTAAAATCAAAAAAAACAGGATGAGAATCTCCATTAAAATTTGTGTTGGTTATTTACCGAAGGTAACAAATCCGAATTGCTTATTAAAAAAGCCACCAGTCATTAAACCAATGATAGCACCCGCCAGCGCCCCGCCCAATATATCAAAAGGATAGTGAACGCCTACGTAAACCTGGGCATAACAAACAGCAGTGGCCCATAAAAAAACCAGCAAAGTCCATTTTTTAAAATAATGGCGGAAGCTGATAAAGAAAAAAGTGGCCATGCCAAAATGATTGGCAGCATGGGATGAAGTAAAACTATATCCCCCGGAACAACGATTCACCAGGAGGCGGACATTTTCCAGGAAGCCGGGTTCCTGGCAGGGACGCAGCCTTTCAAAACTTTCTTTCAGTATCTTACTGCTCACGATATCTGTTAAAGAAACCGTGCAAAGGAAAAGCAGGAGCCACCACCAGCCACGGCCTTTAAAATTCAGGATAACAAATAAAAAAAGAAAAAGATAAAGTGGCGCCCAGAAGTAAGCGTTGCGTAAATAAGGCATCACAATATCAAAAACAGCATTGCTCTGCTGGTCATTAATCTGAAGGAACAACCATCGGTCCCATTGTTCCAGTTTTTGTAAAATGGAAGCGGACGTAAAAATCAAAATCATCCGGCAAAAATAGAGGAACGGTCAAAATATAACACCAGCTCTTTGTCTTCCATTGATAAATTAACTTCTTTTGTAGCTCTTTTTATGCTGACAAGATTTAAAATACCAAAAACTATTCTGTGGATCGCCAACCTGCTGCTGATCTTCTTTATTATTTTTACCGTATTCCGGTTTGCCACCTTTTTTGCCTTCAAACCGGCCAACTTGTCCTTTAAAGGATTACTCCCTTCTTTTTTCCTGGGAATGAGATATGATCTGCGATGGATATGCATCATTTTATCACCGGTTGTATTACTGAGCCTGGTTCCGGGGTTATCTCCTTTCTATTCGGAAAAGAATAAAAAGTGGTGGACCTGGTACCTGGCTATTTTAACCTTTATCGTATTTTTCTTTTTTGCTGCTGACTTTGGCAGTTTTTCTTATAACGAAACAAGACTGGATGCAGGCGCTTTGAATTTTGCTGAAGATCCCGCCATCTCTTTTAAAATGATGTGGCAGACCTATCCTATGTTCTGGTTAATAACCGGGTTGGTACTGGCAGTACTTTTTTTCAGATGGACCTATCACCAGAGCCACTGGCGGGTAACCAGTAAAACGGATGGCCTCGGCATTCCTTACAGGAGAAGATATTTCGTAATTACTGTAATCCTTTTTGCCATTTTGATTTATGGAAGTTTTTCCAGTAGTTCTTTAAAATGGTCAAGAGCAATGACCATGGGTGATGACTTTAAAAATTATTTATCCTTGAATCCGCTGCAGAATTTTTTTACCACGCTGAAATTCCGAAAGCCGGGTTATAATGAAAA
>DATDPZ010000314.1:0-5384 GCA_035292525.1 Chitinophagaceae bacterium | reverse complement strand
TACTTTTTTTTTACTAATTCCACTGTCATCTGCTGTCAGTTCGATGGCTTGCTGCAGGTAACAGAGTTTAATAATGGCTAATTCCACATGCAGCCGTTTATTGCGTGCAGATTTATAATTTATTTCTGTTTCATTAAGTACGTTTAATGTGCAGATCAGTAATGCCGGGGAAATTTTTTTGGCAGTTGCGAAGTATTTTTCTTTAAAACTTTCCACAGTTTCCAGTAATATCGCCACTTTTTCATCTTTGCAAACCAGGAGATTTCTTATAAATTCTGCAAAACCGTTTAAAACAATATCCCCTTCAAAACCTTTCCGGTTGATATCATCAAATAAAAGTAAGGCCCCGCTAAGGTCCTGAGCCAGCATACAATCCATAAGTTGGAAATAGTATTCCGCATCCAGGATATTCAGGTGTTCCAGTGTGTTCTGATATTTTAGTTCACCATTGGTAAAACTTACAATTTTATCCATAATGCTGAGTGCATCCCGCATACAGCCTTCACTTTTTTGAGCAATCACCTGGAGTGCTGCTTTCTCCGCTATAATTTCTTCTTTATCGCATATCTCCTGCAAATGTTCTACTGTATCATTAATGCTGATTCTTTTAAAATCAAAAATCTGGCATCTGCTTAAAATAGTTGGAATGATTTTATGTTTCTCTGTGGTGGCTAAAATAAAAATGGCATAGCCGGGTGGTTCTTCAAGGGTTTTTAAAAATGCATTGAAGGCTGCCGAACTTAACATGTGTACCTCGTCAATGATATAGACTTTATACCGGCCTGCCTGCGGCGCAAAACGTACCTGGTCCACCAGGGTTCTGATATCATCTACTGAGTTATTACTGGCAGCATCCAGCTCATGAATATTTAAGGAAGTGCCTTCATTGAATGACAAACAGGAGTGGCAGGTATTACAGGCTTCGCCTTCTTTAGTCTGATTTTCGCAGTTAATTGTTTTGGCAAGAATCCTTGCACAGGTGGTTTTACCCACTCCTCTTGGACCACAAAATAAAAAGGCATGAGCCAGCTGATTATTCCGGATGGCATTTTTTAAAGTAGTAGTAATATGCGATTGTCCGATAACTGTATCGAAAAGTTGGGGCCTGTATTTTCTTGCAGAAACAATAAATTTATCCATAAAAAATCTGATAAATGAAATCTGAAGTTAATTGTCTGAAGTCAGATTTTCAGCAACTGCAATAATAAAGAAGTTTTAGATGCGGTGATTTTTGTTTTTGCACAATCGGACTTCTGATTTCAGACTTCCGGCTTCAGTTTAATACCGGATGCGGTCTGAACTCTTTTGTCGTGTCAAATAAATAACGGTAAGTAATGAGTTTCCGGCATTCAAAAGTTTCACCGAAACCATGTATAATGTTCATCATCTTCGGGTTAAAATCGCCAACCCATTGCATTTCATATTCGGTATAGGGAGTTTGGGGCTGAACAACCATTTTGGCTTCGTTGATCAGGTATGAATCCACTCCCTTGCCCTGAAATTCCGGAACAATGCCAAAAACCAGGCCGGTGAATTTTTTGTTAGGCCGGGTCATTTTAATCCATAAAAATTTCAATTTATGCCAAAGGTCAAATTGCCCATCTAAATATTTGAACCATTGATTCAGGTCGGGGATATTGGTAAAAATAGCGATGGGATCATTTTTATAATAGGCAAACCAGATGATTTTTTCATCCATCACCGGTTTCATTTTTTTAAGCATCCCCATCACCTGTTCCGTTTTTAATTCTTTTAATCCGCCATGGCCGGCCCAGGCTTTGTTATATACAACTGTAAAATCAGCCGCATATTTTTTCAGTTGATTTTTATTTATGTACCGGGCAGAAAAATCCGGGTTAGTGGCTACATGTGCATGTCGATCCATGATCTTTTGGCTAACTTCTTTTTTGGGATCTAAACCATAACAGACCTGGGTATAGAATTTTTTAAATCCATAATTTTCAAAAAGTGCTCTGTAATAGGGGGGGTTATAATTAAGACAATATACCGGGGGTTGAAAGCCTTCTACCAGCAGACCCCACCAGCGGTCCCTTTCACCAAAGTTGATCGGCCCATCCATAGCTTCCATTCCTTTTTTTGCCAGCCAGTGGCGGGCTACATCAAACAACATATCCGCCGCCTGCTGATCGTTGATACAATCAAAAAATCCGATACCCCCCACCGGCACTTCATCTCCTTTATTTTTATATTTTCTGTTGGTAAAAGCAGCAATGCGGCCAATGAGTTTATTTTCCCCATCTTTCAATATCCAACGGATGGCTTCGCCAAAACGAAAGGTTTTGTTTTTTTTTGGGTCAAATACATCATGGATATCTTTATCCAACGGGCGGATATAATTGGGATTGGTTTTGTTCAGCTCAACATTGACACGGATAAAATCTTTGGCTGTTGAAGGAGTTTTTACTTCCACAAGTTGCATGTGGCAAAAGTAGGAAAGAAGTAGAATCAGAAAAACTTGTTCTTTTTCATAAATAGTTGTGTTACATTTTTCAGGAAATCATAAAAAATATTGTCAGACCGGGTTGATGGATTGACTTCCGGGGCCTTTCTGAATATTTATCAGGAAAAAACCGTCTTCAATAATAAAAGTTTAAATTTAAAATCTTTATAACTTTTATATGGACCTTAAAACAACACTATCCGAAATTGCTCTGAAATGGGGATACCGGATGCAGGAACTGCGGGCGGATGCTTTTAATATGGAAATTAGCCTGGTAAGAAATAAAGTGGACAAGAGAATGCAGATCGTTACGATACAAAGAGAAAATATTGAAGGAAAGCCGCCCAGAATTTATATACAGGGCTATTGCGGCCTGTACAATGACCGGATTCCATTGAAAGAAGTTTTAAAACTGGCGATTGGATATAATTACTGTGCCGTGGCTCTGCTTGATGGGAAAGATAAAGATGGTAATTCCCATACAGAATTGATCGTTCAGTCATGTCCGCAGGAAGATTTTACAACTAATGACGAGCTTGATGCTATTATATTTGAAGTAGCCGACAAGACAGACTATATTGTAATGAAATATTATGAAATGACCTCCTACGACCGGCCTTGATCAACACTGGTATTTTACTTATTGCCTGAAATTATTGTTTGTTTCTAAGACGGACCGGGTTTTTAAGATCGGGCAATGATGGAAATAATTTTTAAGATAACCAGACTATTTTACTAATTCCGGCTTTGGTGATAAGCGGGCAGAAATCTGACTGGAGTTCCTATATTCGCCAAGTTAAACTGTCGCAGCCGAACCCAATCATGACATGAAAGCAAATAGCAAAATCTCCTTTTCCACAATTTTGGAATTTGTTATTTGTGTTTTCGGATTTTTCCCTCTCCCCCCTTACCTTTGCGGCCTCAAAACAAAAGTCGGAAGTCAGAAGTCAGAAACCGGGGTTTGGCTCCAATATTCGGACCTCAGAACTCAGACTTTGTACATCTAAAAATTTATTATGGGAAAAATTGGAAAGATTAAGCAGATCATTGGTGCGGTAATCGATGTTCAGTTTGAAGGCACTTTACCGGAAATTTATAATGCTTTGGAATTAAAAAGACCCAATGGCGATACCCTGGTACTGGAAGTGGAACAGCACCTTGGTGAAGACAGTGTTCGCTGTATTGCAATGGATGGTACCGAGGGTCTGGTGCGTGGTTTGGAAGTGGTAGATACCGGTATTGCTATTGCCATGCCTATTGGTGAAGATATCAATGGACGTCTTTTTAATGTAACCGGCGACCCGATTGATGGTTTACCTGCTGTGTCAAAAAAAGGAGGACGCCCCATTCACAGCAAGCCACCCGCATTTGAAAACCTATCTACTGCATCAGAAATACTTTTTACAGGAATTAAAGTAATTGACCTGATTGAACCGTATGCAAAAGGAGGAAAAATTGGTTTGTTTGGTGGCGCTGGTGTAGGAAAAACAGTTTTGATACAGGAGTTGATTAATAATATTGCAAAAGCCTATTCCGGTTTATCCGTATTTGCAGGTGTAGGAGAAAGAACCCGTGAGGGAAATGACCTGCTGAGAGAAATGATTGAAGCCGGCATTATGAATTATGGAGAAGAGTTTAAACATAGCATGGAAAAAGGCGGATGGGATCTCAGCAAAGTGAACCTGGAAGATCTGAAAGAATCCAAAGCCACTTTTGTATTTGGACAAATGAATGAACCACCTGGTGCCCGTGCAAGAGTGGCTTTAAGTGGTTTGACGGTTGCAGAATATTTCCGTGACGGTGATGGAACCGGAAAAGGAAAAGACATTTTATTTTTCGTAGATAATATATTCCGTTTTACTCAGGCAGGGTCTGAAGTATCAGCCTTGTTGGGTCGTATGCCATCGGCAGTGGGTTACCAGCCAACGCTGGCGACAGAGATGGGACTGATGCAGGAGAGAATCACTTCTACTAAAAATGGTTCTATCACTTCTGTGCAGGCGGTTTATGTTCCGGCAGATGACTTAACTGATCCGGCACCCGCAACAACATTTGCTCACCTGGATGCCACAACGGTATTGAGCCGTAAGATTGCTGACCTTGGTATTTATCCTGCCGTAGATCCGTTGGATTCAACTTCCAGGATTCTGACTCCAAAAATTGTTGGCGACGTTCACTATGATTGTGCCAACCGTGTGAAATTAATATTACAGCGTTATAAAGAATTACAGGACATCATCGCCATCCTGGGTATGGACGAATTGAGTGATGATGATAAGATGACGGTACAACGGGCAAGAAAAGTGCAGCGTTTCCTTTCTCAACCATTCCATGTAGCAGAAGCGTTTACCGGATTAAAAGGGGTGTTGGTGCCGATTGAAGAAACCATCCGTGGCTTTAATATGATCATGGACGGCGAAGTGGACGAATATCCTGAAGCAGCTTTTAACCTGGTTGGTTCAATTGATGATGCAATAGAAAAAGGAAAGAAGATGATTGCAGCAGCACAGGGATAACTACAGTTTATGGTTTATAGTTTTTCGTTTTGAGATACATTATAACCATAAACTAAAAACGATAAACGAAAAACATGAACCTAGAGATTTTAACTCCTGAGAAGAAAATTTATTCTGGCGAAGTGTACGGCGTGCAGATGCCAGGCATCAGCGGCAGTTTTGAAGTGCTGGAAAAACATGCACCATTAGTAAGCGCCTTAAAAGCTGGCCGGCTAAAAGTGTTAAAAGACAAGTCCGCCATTTCGGGGGCACAAAACCATCTTGCATATTTTGATATCCAGGGAGGATTTGTGGAAGTACTGAATAACAAAATAACCGTGCTGGTGGAAGGAGCAAATCCGGTAGAGTAAATTATTGTATGAAGTCCTTTGAATCTGCATGGTGAAAACATGATTACCCTTTTCAGA
>DATDPZ010000313.1:0-4740 GCA_035292525.1 Chitinophagaceae bacterium | reverse complement strand
CTATTGCCATTGGGAGGTTCCACTTTCCTGCTGATTGTGATCACAGGTTTTATTGGTGGCCTGGTGGCCGGGTTAGCTGCTTTAAGTGGCAGCTTTCTGAGATCATCTGATCAGCACCCTGATTAATATCCCCGTAAATTTTATTTTTAAAAAACTAAAAGTATATTCGTTTACCCAACCTTTATGAAGTTAATTGTAATTCTCATTTTTATTTCTGGTTCGGTTTGTTCAACTGCACAACAACTTAGTGGTGTGGTAACCGATGACCACGGCGTATTACTACCCAACGCATCCATCATCGTTCAGGGTACCACTCACGGAACCAATGCCAACAGCGAAGGAGAATATTTTCTGCATTTCAATAAACCGGGCACTTATACCATAATTTGCCAGCATGTGGGGTATAAAAGAGATGTCCGCACTATCACCATTACCGGTAAGGATGTGGTGCAGAATTTCATACTGACACAACTTGATTTTACCCTGGAAGAAGTGATTGTGAGGTCCGGTGAAAATCCTGCCAATGAAATTATCCGCAGAACCATTGAGCAAAGAAGTTTTTATGCAAAGCAACTGGATAAATTTTCCTGTGAAGTGTACACCAAGGGCATTCTGAAATTGCGGGATTACCCTAAAAAAATATTAGGACAGAAACTGGATTTTGGGGATGGCGATACCAGCAAACAAAAAATAATTTACCTGTCCGAAACCATTTCGTCTTATGCTGTTGAAAAACCCAATAACAGTAAAACAGTTGTCCATTCCTCAAAAGTCAGTGGGCAGGGAAATGGCTTTGGTCTTTCTGCACCCCATTATTATTCTATATATGAAAATATTGTTACGATAGGTTCCAACCTGAACCCAAGAGGATTTATTTCCCCGATTGCGGAAAATGCCACAAATTATTACCGCTATAAATATGAAGGAGCTTTTTTTGAAGACGGCGTACAGATCAACCGGGTCAGGGTAATTCCCAAACGGAAATATGAGCCGCTTTTCTCCGGGTACATCAATATTGTAGAAGATGAATGGCGGGTGCATTCCTTAAAACTGCTTCTGACCAAAGAATCTCAAATGGAATTACTGGATTCCCTGCAGCTGGAACAAATCTATGTGCCTGCTACAAAAGATGTGTGGGTTATACAAAGTCAGATTATTTATCCATCTGCCAAAATACTGGGTGTGGATGCGCATGGAAGCTTTATCAATATGTATTCAAAATTTAATCATGAACCGGTATTTGGTAAAAAGTTTTTTGATAATACAATATTGGTTTATCATGACAGCTCCAGCCGGAAAACAGAATCATTCTGGGATGAGGCCCGGCCCATGAAATTGCTGGACGAAGAAGCAAATGATTACAGGAAAAAAGATAGCCTGGAACGGCTGAGTAAAAATCCTTCCTACCTTGATTCGGTTGACAGGGGAAATAATAAATTCTCCATCTTAAGGTTTTTAGTCTTAAATCAAAGTTTTCAGAAAGAAAGTAAAAGAACTACTTATAGTATAAGATCATTGACAGAAATTGTCAGCTATAATATAGTGGAAGGATTGGTATTGGATTTAAGCGCCACTTACACCAAACGAATTGATACTATGGTGGGCAGAAAAAGTTTCCGGTTTACTCCTCATGTCAGGTATGGGTTTACCAACAATCACTTGAATATTTATGCAAGCAGTTCCTATGTTTTTGGTAAAAAATATATTTCCTCAATTAATTTTTCCGGCGGCAAAAGAGTTTTTCAATTTAATAATGCGAGCCCTATTGGGGTCAGAAGTAATTCACTGGCTACTTTGCTGGGCCGAAGAAATCTTCAAAAGCTTTATGAAGCATGGTACCTGCGGGGATCGTTTAATAAGGGAATTGGAAACGGGCTTACCTGGAGCTCCGGTTTTGAATTCCAGGACCGGATGCCTCTGGAAAACACAACCGATTATTCATTGAATAATAAACCGGGCAGGGCGTTTACTCCTAATTATCCTACGGAACTTCTCAGCGCTAATTTCAAAAAGCACCAGGCCATGAGCCTTAATTTTTCCATATCATGGCAACCCAAAGCAAGGTATATACAGGTGCCCGGTCAAAAAATTAATATTGGTTCCAAATGGCCCACCATGTCTTTATCCTACACCCGTACGTTTCATAACATGTTTGGAAGCGACGTAGATTACAGTAAATGGCGTTTTTCCCTCACCGACATTATCAATGCAAAACTGTACGGATTATTTAATTACCGGATAGGCATTGGCGGTTTCATCGGCAACCAGATAGTAGAAGTGCAGGACTACCAGCATTTCAATGGAAATATTTCCAGGATTGCCACGCCTTATTTAAATAGTTTCCAGATTTTACCGATTTATGAATTCAGTAATATATCAAAGTTTTATGCATTGATGCATGTAGAACATCATTTCAATGGTTTTCTGACCAATAAGATCCCCGGTTTCAAAAGGCTGAACTGGTATTTGGTTAGCGGTGTAAATGCATTTCATTATAGCCATACAGATTACCTTGAATACTTTGTGGGACTGGAGAATATTTTAAAACAAATCAGGATAGATTATTACTGGTCTTTAAAAGATGGCGAAAAGTTTGGCTCCAACTTCCGGATTGGCCTTACCACACGTTTAAGCCGTAATACCGATGATTAATTTCAGGTAATAAAATTCATTTTCGTTTTTTATATTTGCCCCGGTTTAGAATTTTGCTCAACCTGCAATTGAGATTCTGAGCTTTTAAGAATTAAAATTCAAACATCATGGCTTCCTTACACAACCGTGTTTCCCGCAAGGAACTGAAAGAACGTATTAAGAACGATCCCACTCCCAGGATGACAATTTCTTTTTATTGCTATTTTAAAATTGAAGAGCCGGTAACATTCCGAAACATGCTTTATAAAACATTAAAAGAACTTGGCGTTTTGGGTCGTATTTACCTGGCGCATGAAGGCATCAATGCACAGGTGAGTTTACCGGTATCCCATTTAGATTCCTTTAAAAATTTTCTTTACTCCATTGATCCTTTAAATAACCTGCGGCTTAATAAAGCGGTGGATGATGACGCCCGCCTGCCCGCCCGTGCCGGTACGGACGGGAATGACCCCGTCGGGCAGGGAAAAAGTTTTTATGTACTGGATATTAAAGTCAGGAAAAAAATTGTTGCTGATGGGATTGAGGATACGGCATTTGATATGGCAAACAAGGGGAAATATGTAAATGCAGAACAATTTAATCAATTAACCAATGACCCTGATACGGTAGTGATCGATATGCGGAATCATTACGAATATGAAGTGGGGCATTTTGAAAATGCCATTGAAATCCCCTCCGACACTTTCCGGGAACAATTGCCGATGGCGGTGGATATGATGAAAACTGATAAGGATAAAAATATTATCATGTATTGCACCGGCGGTATCCGCTGCGAAAAAGCTTCCGCTTATATGCTGCACCGGGGTTTTAAAAATGTATTTCACCTGGAAGGCGGAATTATTAATTATGTAAACCAGGCAAAGCAAAAGGGACTCGATATAAAATTTCATGGAAAGAATTTTGTGTTTGACCAGCGGCTGGGAGAAAGGGTGACGGATGAAATTATTGCATGCTGCCATCAATGCGGCAAGCTGGCAGATACCCATGTGAATTGTGTAAATGATGCCTGCCATTTGTTGTTTATACAATGTGATATGTGTAAAGAAAAATTTGAGGGTACTTGTAGCAAAGAATGCCTGGATTTTATTCATCTGCCCGCTGATGAACAAAAAAAACTACGAAGTGGAATTGATAAAGGAAGAAATGTGTTTAATAAATCGAAACAGCATAAACTGAGGTTGCAAAGTTTAAGAAAGCCATGAGAGTAGAAAGGTTACATTGACGATACTACAATACAAAAATGCGAAAACTAGTACTGTGAAAATTTATGTATTTTTTTGGAGAAAAAGGGAAGAGGGTTGTATATTTAATTGTTGGCTGTAATTTTATATGGATACTATCGGCATAATATCAATAATTGTTGCATTACTCATTGCCATTACCCCATTCTTATGGAGACGCTATTTTTCGAGACCGGAACTGACTATTGAAATAATCAAAGGAGGTGGCGTTAGTAGTAATGTGGGAGTAAGTAACAAAAACGATATTACAAAAGGATACATTGAAGGGAATAACGCCATTTTTGTATTTCGAATTATATGGCAGTTCAAGGTCGTTATTCGTAACAATTCTGAACATGTTGCGTATTATCCTAAAATAATTCTTGATACAACAAATCCAAAGTTTACAAACATTGAGAAATTAAATGAACTTATCCCAATCTCAACTAAAGAAACTATTGAGTTAAAGGCAGAATATGCAAAATATGAAGAGTGCCAAGGAAGAGACCGAACCGATGTCGCTAATTTCCCTGATGAACTGAAAAATATAAGAATTCTTCTTGAATATAAAAATTCATCAAAAATAAAAAACTATACTTTATATACACAGTCTGATGCGGCAAAAAATATTTTTCTAGCTAGACGACCAAAATTCTTTAAGGGCCAATAATCAAGCACATTAATTTATTATGAGGTTACCAATAATCATATTAATCTTATTTTTTGGAGCAGTTTCATGCTCAAATAAAAAATCGAAGTCACTAAAACATTTGGCTAATGCCGAAAGCTTCTTTAAAAAAGGCGAGTATAATCGTTCTGACTCATGCTGCAATATTGCAATTTCTCTTGACAGCAATAACACTGATGC
>DATDPZ010000312.1:0-2247 GCA_035292525.1 Chitinophagaceae bacterium | reverse complement strand
ATTTATCAAATGAAAAGGCCGTGATTTGTCCATTTAAATTTTCATTGGTTGTATATACAAATTTTTCTTTAGGGTCTATAGCCAGGAAGGAGGGATTATCAGTTTTAACGGTACTCACTAATTTGCTTTCACCGGAAGCTGTATTGAATGTAAAAATATAAATGCCCTCACTTTTTCCTGAAGTATAAGTGCCGGTTAATAAAAAAAATTCTTTACCCTGTTGTCCTGCTGCAAGGAATTGTACCAACAGGAAACCGGAAATCAGGTAAGTTAATTTCATGAAACGGGGTTCTGAATGTTTAAAGATGCGGCGTAATCTGCCAGCCGGACAGAAGGTTTGCCCAGGTCTTCCCAGGATTTTTCACTAACAAATTTTTCAGGGTATTTATTTAATGCTTCGCAAATATTAGCTGCATAATTCATTTTGTTACTAATCAACCCCGTCAATTTTAATGAAAGCATGGGTACTCTTAAAAGGCTGACTGGTTTTTTATAATTGGAAATAAAAATCCTGACTGCTTCATCTAAAGTAAATGGCTCCAACCCCTGGATAGGATATTCAAAACTATCATCACCGGCTTTTTTAAATGCCCAGGCTACCTGTTCACCATAATCTTTTGCAGCAATAAACCACATGGGAGCCTCCGATTTGCCGGGTATAATTATTTTATTTCCCTGCAACATTTGCTGATCTATTGTTTCCATAAAAGTGGAAGGGTAGAAAATAGAGTAGGGGATGCCGGATTTTTTAATGGAATCAATAGCTGCATGCTTTACATCAAATGCCCACCACCTGAATTCATTCATGCCCCTGTAATTTTTAATCAGCGAGGACAAATAACTGATCCTTTTAATCCCGGCATTTTTTGCCGCCAGAAATATATTTTTTATTCCTTCTCTTTCCGGTTGCAAACCGGATTTACCTACTCGTTGATTGATAGAAAGATTTAAATACACAATATCCTGCCCTTTCATGGCATGTAAGAGTGAGGTTGTATTAAATACATCACCCTGCACCGTGTGGATGTTTGGAAAAAATTTTTCAAGCTTTTCCGTATCCCGTCCAAACAGGGTAAGTTCAAACCCGGCCCTGATTAATTCACGGGCTACCGGTTTTCCCAGCATTCCGGAAGCTCCAATAAATAAAATTTTTTCCATCGGCTAAATAATTTTTTCAAGAGATGAACAGACCCGGTTAAAAATTTCTTCGTTATCCAAAGGTGCAGCAATAAATTTTTCACCTGTAACTTTTTCATAAAGCTCAATATACCTGTTGGAGACTGTTTTTACCCACTCATCCGTCATTTCAGGGACCCGTTGACCTTCTTTTCCCATAAAATTATTTTCAATCAGCCATTCTCTCACAAATTCTTTACTTAATTGTTGTTGCCGTTCTCCTTTTTTTTGTCTTTTATCAAAACCTTCCACATAAAAATAACGGGATGAATCCGGTGTATGAATTTCATCCATTAAAATTATTTCATCAGCAATTATTCCGAATTCATATTTGGTGTCTGCCAGGATGAGCCCCCTTTTTCCGGCAATTTCTTTTCCTCTTTTAAAAAGTTTTAAAGCATAATCACAAAGTATACCCCATTCTTTTCCGGTAGCTAATCCCCGACCAATAATTTCTTCCGCTGAAATATCTTCATCGTGGCCGGCATCAGCTTTTGTAGAGGGAGTAATTACAGGTTCAGGGAAAAAATCATTTTCTTTCAACCCTTCCTGCATTTGTACTCCGCATAGTTCTCTTTTTCCGGATTGATAGGTACGCCAGGCATGCCCGACCAGGTTTCCCCTCACCACTAATTCAATTTTGAACGGGATACATTTTTTCCCGATGGAAACATTTGGGGCAGGTAAAGCTGTCAACCAGTTAGGACAAATGTCCTCCGTCGCTTTCAGCATAAAGGCAGCAACCTGGTTCAAAACCTGCCCTTTAAAAGGAATCGGTCTGGGTAGAATAACATCAAAGGCAGATATTCTATCTGAAGCAATCATGACCAACCATTGATTATTGATGGTATAAACATCCCTTACTTTACCACTGTAAAAAGCTGTCTGACCGGGGAAATTAAAATTTGCCATGCCCGAAAGTAATCTGGAGTAAGTCGTTACCCAATTGCAGTTAGATCAAGATTTCAACAAATTATCCCTGTCTTTATGCCTTCCATCAGAAAAAGGAGTATTGCAAGGGCATACAGACTACCTATTTAAAAATTAGATTTTTAGATACAAATTTCTATT
>DATDPZ010000311.1:0-2752 GCA_035292525.1 Chitinophagaceae bacterium | reverse complement strand
GTTATTTTCTGGATCACTCTGTTCTTATCATCATATTCAAACATAAAATCAGGTAACAGACGTTTCGCCTTATTATTATATCTCACAATATCAGTAAGCCTGTTTTTAGTATCATAATAATAATAAAGAGGATCGCCGCCTTTTCCTTTTTTAAAATTCTGTTCTTCGATAACATTTCCGGTTTCATCAGTTTTAAAACGAACTTCAAGACTATCGGTTTTATTAATAATGCGCCACATTTTTTCCGGCTTGTCATTTTTATAAATCCAAACATGAAGTTCTGTTTGGGTGAAATCCTGTGAAGAATCAGAAATTACATTGCTTATTTCAACCAACTTTCCTGATTTGTCATATGTATAGCCAGAAGTACTTGTCATGCCCACCGAAGAATCCATTGTGGAAAGCAACCTGCCCAGTTCATCAAACTGGTAAATAATGCCGGAAACAGATTGATTTAAAAAAGTAGTTATTTTAAGTTGCCTTTTTTTATAATCAGTTTCCTGGGATTCATTAAAAACTGAAGTGGAAGCTCCGTTGGGTGTGTACCCGGTAGAAGTAACTTTTTGAATATTATTAAGTTTATAAATTTTCATCTGCTGTGTAATGTCTGCTGTAGCCAACAGGTCTTTATAATAATATTGGGCTTCTGTATTAAAAACTGTTAAAAGGAAGGCAATGAAGCAAAGATTTTTCATAAATACGATTTTCGAAACAAAACTAATTCAAAGCAAGCGTAACGAAAAAGAAATGGTTCAATGTGTTTTCTTGAGTATTTTTAAGAAAAAATATTGTGAGCCATTTTCCTCAACGGGAAGAAAAGGATTGCCTCAATTGTGGCGCCATTGTGCAGGGAAAGTATTGCCAAAACTGCGGGCAGGAAAATGTTGTGCCTAAAGAAACTTTCTGGCATATGGTAACTCATTTTTTTTATGATATCACTCATTTTGACGGGAGTTTCTTCACCACTATGAGAGACCTGTTATGGAGGCCGGGTTTTTTGTCGAAAGAATATATGAAGGGACGACGGAAAGCATACCTGCACCCTGTTCGTATGTATGTGTTTACTTCTGCTGTTTTTTTTCTTATTTTCTTTTCTATGTTCAGTGTGAAAGAGACGGATGTTTCGGTATTGACTGAAGTGCCTGGAAAAAAGGAAGTGGTAAACGAAATGAAGAATGAAGCATTGAAAAAAATAACATCAAAAGAAGATTCATTGTTGATTTTAAAAGTAGCTGAATTTGCAGGCCTGGAAGACAGTCTCGATAATAAGAATATGGATTCTTCAGGTAAAGTAATCCGCAAATTACAAGCGAAGGGATTTAGCTTAAATTTTGGCGATGCCGGCAGATATGTTTCGGTAAAACAGTATGACTCTATTCAAAACACCCTGCCGGCAGCTAAAAGAGATGGAAAATTTTTACAATTACTGTACAGAAAATTTATTGGAATAAATGAGCGTTATAAAGGCAGGGAGAATAAATTAATGGCGGATATTTCAAATAAATTTATTCATTCTGTTCCTTACCTGCTTTTTGTATCATTACCGTTATTTGCTTTTTTTTTAAAACTTCTTTATATAAGACACAAGCAGTTTTATTATGCTGATCATGGAGTATTTTTGATTCACCTTTATATTTTCACCTTTCTTTTTTTGCTTTTGTTTTTTGGGTTGGATAAACTGGGAGAAAATACAAAATGGGGGTTTACCGGTATCCTGAAAACAATTTTAATGGTTACCGGATTGGTTTATACTTTGAAGGCAATGAAGCACTTTTACCAGCAGCGTTGGGGTAAAACGATTACGAAATTTGTATTCTTTAATTTTCTTTGTTTAATATCTATAGCATTTTTGTTTGGAATATTTCTTTTATTTTCAGTTTACCTGGTATAAAAAAAACACGATGACAAATCTTACAGTTTCATTTCTCAGGCTTGTATCCATTATGGATGACCTGAGAGAAAAATGTCCATGGGACAGGAAACAAACTATTCAGACACTCAGGCATCTGACCATTGAGGAAACCTATGAACTTACCGATGCCATTACGGATGAAAACTGGAATGGCATCCGTGAAGAACTAGGCGATCTTTTGCTGCATATTATTTTTTATTCTAAAATAGGAGTCGAGCAGGAAAAATTTACCCTGGAAGAAGTGATAGAGGGAATTTCTGAAAAACTGATCAGTCGTCACCCGCATATTTATGGGGACGTGAAAGTGATCAATGAAGAAGAAGTGAAAAAGAATTGGGAAAAATTAAAACTAAAAGAAGGGAAGAAAACGATTCTTGGCGGAGTACCCAAATCATTACCAGCTACAATTAAAGCACTCAGGTTACAGGAAAAAGCAAAGCAGGTGGGATTTGAATGGGAAAGCCCGGAACAGGTTTGGGAAAAAGTAATGGAAGAAATGGGAGAATTACAGGATGCCCTGAATGAAGGAGATGAAAAGAAAGCAGAGGAAGAATTTGGCGACTTGTTCTTTTCATTAATTAATTATGCACGGTTTTTGCATATAGATCCCGAAAATGCACTGGAGATTACCAATAAAAAATTCATTAGTCGATTCAATCGTTTGGAAGAAGAAGCAATGAAGGGCGGGAAAAATATGAGGGATATGACATTGAAAGAAATGGATGCGATCTGGGATAAGATAAAACTCAGGGATAAGTAATTTGAAAAAGTTTATTAACAACATATGGCAAACTCCTTATAAATGGCTGGCAGCAGCTGTTTTTTTATTCTTATTCTCGT
>DATDPZ010000310.1:0-4987 GCA_035292525.1 Chitinophagaceae bacterium | reverse complement strand
GCAATCTGATTTTGAAAAATTAAATAAAAGCAATATTGGCCTTGGCCTGAAAAACATCAGCAGCCGTATTCGTTTATTGGGTGGTGATATTGTTTTTGAAAAAGATATATCACAGACTTATTATAAAGTAACTATTGAAGTACCTAAAGAAGATCCTTATAGCTGAGATGGGGAGGTGGGGGTAGAGGTTGAGGCTGAGGTTAAGGCTGAGGTTAAGGTTCAGGTTGAGGTTGAGAGTCTGAAATAAGAATTACTTTTACAGATCTATCTGATAACTATGGGAATCATAAAAGTTGCAATAGCCGACGATCATAAAATATTCCGCAAAGGTGTGGTTCTTTCACTCCGGCCTTTTACCAATATTAAATTTGTACTGGAAGCTGAAAACGGCGATGAATTATTAAAAAGTGTAGAAGAAGCAGATCCTGATGTCATATTAATGGACCTGCGAATGCCGGGCAAAGATGGTATTGAAACTACCAAACTAATCAGCAAAAATTATCCGAAAATTAAAATCGTGGTGCTGAGTATGTACGAAGATGAACGTTTCGTTTATCACCTGATGGAGAATGGTGCGAACGGCTACCTGTTGAAAAATGCCGAGCCACAGGAAATTCGCCGGGCTATTATGGATGTACACGAAAAAGGATATTACCTCAATAATTTTGTGAACAGGATCTTATTAAAACGTTCTCATGCACGTCAAAAAATTATTCCTTCTTTAAGCAGCGAAATAACCCTGTCTGAAAAAGAAAAAGATGTGCTCCGGTTTATTTGCATGGAGTTTACCGCCCAGGAGATTGCAAAAAAAATGGACATCAGTGCCAGAACAGTTGAAGCAATAAAAGACAGGTTAATGGAAAGATTCGGCTGCAAAAATACTGCTGGACTTGTTTTCTTTGCTGTAAAGAATAATTTGGTTGATTAAGAGGAGGTCTGATTGAGTGTTTCTAAGTTTTAAGGAATTAAATAACCCGGTGGACGCCATCAGCGGGTATCTTGACAAGGTGCTTAAGGAAGCGCTACTACGGGGATATAATTTTGATGAAAAGAAAATCTCCAGGCTATACCGTAAAACAATAATCAGGGTAACCAGCGGGCAATTAGAATTTGAGTTTTCCCATTTGCTCAAAAAACTAATAGATCCTGTACGATACAAACAATTAAAGAAAATCAAATAATCTGAACCGCATCCAATGTTTCAATTAGTAAAAGGGAAAATAGCGGATTGGAAAAAATTTAAACATCAATACTGCAGTTCACCCAGCCATTATCAAAATTTGCTTTGTATTTTTTATAAAAATTAATGGCTGGCTCGTTCCAGTCGAGCACCTGCCAGACAATTCGTTTAAATCCTTTTTCTTTTGCTTCTTCTATCAGCCGGTCCATTAATAATTTGCCAATACCTTTTCCCCTTGCAGTTTCAGTTACAATAATATCTTCCAGGTACAGGGTTTGTCCTTTCCAGGTAGAGTAACGTATATAATAAAGGGCAAAACCCAGTATAACTCCATTTTCTTCTGCTACAAATGCCCACCAAACCGGATTTATTCCAAAACCACTTTCAACAAAATGTTCCAATGTTACTGTTACTTCTTCTGGGGCCCTTTCATAAACGGCCAGTTCATTTACCAGTGCAAGTAAACGTGGACAATCTTCTTTAACTGCTCTGCGAATGTTGATCATCATTTTTAATTACTAATTATTATTTCTTAATTACAAAACCCGGCCCTTTTACAAACCTTCCCGGCTTTGCACCGGTATGTTCGCTATCTTTTAAAACTTGTACGCCATTTACAAAAACATGAATCATGCCTTCGGCATACTGGTGCGGTTTTTCAAAAGTGGCATTATCTTTTATTTTAGCCGGATCAAAAATTACTACATCGGCATAATTACCCACTTTCAGTTCGCCTCGTTTTTTAATTTTTAAATTGGTAGCAGGAAATTTTGCCAGTTTGCGTATGGCTTCCTGCAGTGAAATAATTTTTTCATCACGGCTGTATTTTCCCAACACTCTCGCAAATGTGCCATAAGCCCTGGGGTGTGCATTTGATTTCAGGAAAATACCTTCGTTGGTATAAGAGCCTTCATCGCTGCCAAAACTTACCCATGGAATAGCCATTTGTTTTTTTACATTTTCTTCGCTCATCAAAAAATAAGCAACACCCACTCTTGTACTATCCAGTATAATTAAATCCATGGCTGTTTCTTCGGCGCTTTTTCCCCTGAGCTTTGCTACTTCAGCTAAACTTTTACCGATATATTTTTTTAAAGAATCCTGCTTGAAACTCAGCATTAAAACTTTTTCTGCTCCGCCTGCTCCATAATAAAGATTTTCCCAATCAGCTGCATTTGTATTCATAGCTTTTTTCATTTCTTCCCGTATCTTAGGGTCCATCAGCCTTTCTCTCAGTTTTCCAAAACCACCATCCTGCAGGGAAGGTGGAAAGGCGGCCGTCATACCGGTGGCCCCGGCAATATAGGTGTACATATTTGCGGCTACACTTATTCCTTCACTTCTTGCACGTTCTACTCTGCGTATCACACTATCCAGTTTATGCCAGTTGTCTTTACCGCCTGCTTTCAGGTGATAAATTTCTCCATGCACTTTTGCTTCTTTTGCAATGCGGATTAACTCTTCCACTGCTTCATAAAATCTATTTCCTTCGCTGCGCATATGAGAAATATAGGAGCCGCCATATTTTGATGCTTCTTTACAGAGTACAATCAGCTCTTCAGTTTTTGCAAAAAATGCCGGTGGGTAAATTAATGAAGTGCCTACTCCCAAAGCGCCTTCTTCCATTGCCTGGCGAACAAGCAGTTTCATGGAATCCATTTCAGCCGGAGTGGGGTCACGGTTATCTTCACCAATCACATTGTCCCTGAGTGTAGTGGCGCCAACAAAAGATGCTACATTACAACTGACACCTTTTTTTTCTAAATAATTTAAATATTCACCCAGCGTATTCCACTCAATTTTATATTTTATATCTCCCTGTGAGTTCTGTTCTCTTATTTTCATTGATGCACTCAGCGGACCCATGCTCCAGCCTTCACCCATTACTTCCAGTGTTACTCCCTGTTTTATGTCGCTTTGGCTGCGACCATCTTCAATCAATGTTTCTGTAGCCCAACTCAGCATATTGATAAAACCGGGTGCTACTGCATTTCCATTGGCATCTGTTTCATTTTTTGCTGAAGACTTTGATAAATCTCCTATAAAAGAAATTGTATCATTTTTGATTCCGATATCTCCTTTATACGGTTCGCTGCCATTTCCGTCATAGATCATTCCATTGCGGATGATGGTATCATAATCATTATTTTGATTACAGGAGAAGAGTGCCAAAACAATACAGGTGAATATTATTTTTTTCATAATCATTTTTTTCTGGTGGCTTTGAATGTTCCGTTGGGCTGTACAAAACTGACTGAAATGATTTCTCCTTTATCATTTTCTTCAAATACAGCTTTATAATCCGGTAAAACTTTCAGAAAAAACTTATTCTTTTCTGAAGCAACTATTTCATACTCGGGCTGGCCTTCTATAAAAGCAAACAAAGTGCTTTCTCCTTTAATGTAAAATTTCGCTTCTGCTCCCGGGGCAAACTCATAAGTGCCTTCATATTTCTTTAAGTCATTTATGCCGACATCAATCGTTTTTAGTTCTTTTTCAAAAACTATATCTTTTACGGCGGGTTCCATTCTCATTTCAAATGTTATAATTTCCCCTTTGGTATTCATATTAAATTTCATCTTGGGCGATTCTTTGGGATTTTCTTTTTCCTCAGTAGAACGGACCCGGAAGACATCATAATGATAATGCTCGAGGTAAGATTTAGTTCTAAGCCCTGCTTCATTATAATCTACCCAAAGGGTATCCCGTTCAATAAATATTTTTGCTTTTCCATATCCTTTATTTTCAAAAATGCCGGTATAATCTTTTAATTCATGTGATAGTTTTGTGCCTGGCTTACGATTCAGGCTGTCATTGTTCGGGCTTGCTTTTGCAGTTGAATCGGCTTTTAACTTGTCAGCCAGTGCTGATTTACCCCAGGGGCGATAAGATAATTTCAACATACGATCTGCAATAAAATTGCGAATACTTGTTGTTGGAGTTCCCTGATTGGTAACTACAAAAATGCCGATACTGTCAGTAGGAAAAAATCCGGTACTGGTGATAAAGCCATCAATACCGCCACCATGCTCTACTCTATAATGACCTCGATAGCTATTCATACCCCAGCCCAATCCATAACCACTCATATGCAGATCCGGATTTTCTATGCCGGGTAGTCCACCACCGGTTGCAATCTGAGCGGTCATCGCCTGGCTTCTGTAACCTGCAGGAATTATTTCTTTATCATTAAACTTACCGGAGTTGATCCAGGTGATGAGCCAGTTGGCCATGTCTTTGGCACAACTATTAACAGAACCTGCCGGCCCGATGGGATCAATATTCCGGTAAGGAATTGCTTTTGGTTTATTATTTTCTGTTGTATAAGCCAGGGAACGGTCTCCTATTTTTTCCATATCCGTAACTGACATATTTGTATTGTTCATTCCCAGTGGCTGAAATATTTTTTCTCTCATATTTTCTTCCCAGCTTTTACCGGTTATTTTTTCAATCACCATTCCCTGTGCCATGAACATAAAATTATTATACTGGTATTTTTCTCTCAGTTCTGCCGAAGGTTCCTGGTATTGTATCCGGTTTAACAATTCAGTCCGGCTGGCGGTAGTTCCATACCAGGAATAATCATGGCGGGGCAGGCCGCTTCGGTGACACATCATATCCCGGAGTGTAATATGTTTATTGGTATAATCATTTTGAAATTTTAACTCCGGCAGGTAATCTCTTACCGGTTTATCCAGGTTCACCTTCCCTTCTTTTTCCAGCATGCCTAAGATGGATGCAGTAAAAGCCTTGGTACAGGAGCCAATGGCAAACAGGGTGTTTTCCGTAACTGGTAATTTTTTTTCA
>DATDPZ010000309.1:0-7803 GCA_035292525.1 Chitinophagaceae bacterium | reverse complement strand
TACAGCCCCATATCCGCCCCGTGCACACATAATGGCTTTTATTTCCGGGTCATCCAGCATTTGCTGAAAATCTTTTACTCTTTCTTCGTCTGTTCCACCAAAAGTAAAATCCCTTTTGCCGATTGTGTCTCCGATTCTGATCTTAAATCCCCAGCTCCCGATTTTTTTTACTGCCGGCTGAATTTCTTCAACTGAAATATATCCTGCAGGTGAGGTGATGCCGATGATATCATTTTTTTTGAGAAACGGGGGAGAAGAATACAACTTAATTTCAGACGAAACAGCCGGTAGCAGCGATACATGTGGCATAGCAGCCGCAGAAAATACGGATACTGCAGACTGAATAAATTTCTTCCTTTTCATGCAATTAAAGTTACCTGAAAATAAAATAACCGGTAGTAAACCCAATATAACTCACGAAAGAAAATATGTTTACTTTTAAACCACAAACAACCGATATGAAAAAGATACTTGTTCTGTTTATTTTCAGTTATCCCTTCTTTGTCGCGGCGCAGGATCTGAGCCTCTTCCAGAAAAAGGAATTTGTTTTTTCGGATGGGAATCTGTTGCCTTACCGGATTCTTTACCCGGAGAATTATGATCAGTCAAAAAAATATCCGCTGTTGTTATTCCTGCATGGCGCCGGGGAAAGAGGAAATGATAATGAGAAACAACTTATTCATGGATCAAAACTTTTTTTAACAGAAGAAAACCGGAAAAACTTTCCGGCAATTATTGTATTTCCCCAATGCCCGGCAGAATCGTTTTGGGCGGTAACCAAATTTGACAGGACCGTACAACCGGTGAAAATGGAATTTGATTATACAGTATCACCCAACTGGCCATTGACTGCCGCCAATGAACTGGTAAAAAAACTTTCGAATGAAGAAGCCGTTGATAAGTCGAAAATATTTATAGCGGGTTTGTCTATGGGCGGCATGGGAACATTTGAATCAGTATATCGTTATCCGGAATTGTATGCAGCCGCCTTACCTATTTGTGGCGGTGGTGATGTAATAAACTATGACAACCGGGTAGCCAAAACTGCTTTCTGGGTTTTTCACGGAGCAGTTGATCCGGTAGTTAATGTAAAACTATCGCAGGAAATGGTAGAGAAACTAACTTCGTTGAAAATAGAAGTAAAATATTCAGAATACCCGGGAGTAAATCATAACAGCTGGGATCATGCATTTGCCGAAAAAGATTTTTTGAGCTGGATGTTATTGCATCAAAGAAAATAATCTGATCAGATAGTTAACTTTCTGTCCCTGGCTATATTTTTCCATTCACCGGTTATGTTTCCATTTTCAATGCTGTAAACTCGATCATATAATGCAACTATGGGACAAATATGATAGGGCAATCCGTATAAAGCATCACCGGGTTTTAAGTTTAGGTTTTCAGTATTCTCCACTACAAAGTGTTCTTCACTTTGACTCACGGTTTTCAATCCGTTGGCATTCAGAAAAAAAACTCTTTTCCCTATTTCATTTTCGGCAGAAACAGATTTGTGGCCAAGATCCGTACAAATTTTATTTGCTGTGGGTAAAGAAATAACCCTGGTAACCAATACAGCGGCAGTAAGGAAATTCTGTTCAGGGCAAAGGTCGCTGTACCCTTTATCCCAGTAAACAAAAGTACCCGGGCTGCATTCCACTTCTTTTCTTTCAGCATGAATCGGGAAAGCAGGCGATCCGCCAGCGATAATTGCAGATACAGGGAATCCCTCTTTCTCCAGTTTCATTTTCAATACTTCAACAGCCTTAAAATCTTCATCTCAAATTTGCTTACGTAATATTATATCTGAATCTCTGAGATGGACATCATAAGCATGAAGCCGGCGGGGTAAACCAGGTTTATGGAATCGCCTTTTTGCAAATATGGTGGCGTTTTAATCATTTACATAGTATTGAAATATACTTGAAATTATCGTAACTTGAAAAAGATGAATCTAACCTGATTTGAACAGAAAGAACATATAGACAACGCCAATTTAATTTGATCCTTGTTATACCGAAATATGTTTAAGGATGAAAACAATAATCTTATTTACATTTCTTTTATCAGGTTTTTGTGGTTGTAAAAAAAATAATGCAAATAACCCAGTTAGAGAAGTATATAGACCAATTAGAGAAGAAGAATATATACCAATTCAAATTCCCTGTTATCTTTCAAGAAATCTTGACACTGCAAAACTCTATATTCAGGGCACATGGGAATGGTTGGAAGAAAAAAGAATGACGAGAAATCAAGGGCTTATATATTTGACGCCTCAAACTCAGGGTTACACACGGACACTAAAATTGCAAAATGACACCGCAAGGTTTTTCCAAAACAATCAACCTGGTTTTGTTTCCACATATAAGATTTTACTGGAAAAAGATATAACAAATTACCCTGATGACAATAAACCTGTCATTGCATATTATAGGTTATCAGATAATCTTAGATCATCCTATGTTCCTATTAAAATATGTTCCGGGTATTTAGTCATGCAACATCAATATGTATCAAGTATTGTTGGAGAAAATATTTGGAAAAAACAATAAATATTAATTTTTATGAAAAGACTAATACCGTTATAATACGAGCCCCTTTCATTTTGACAGGTGAAGGGCTTACTTACAACAAGCGGCTTGCTTCTAAGCTGGCTGAAGATATCCTCGTCTTTATATTCTATCCGGCTGCGGCTCCGGGACGATCTCCACATAAAGAAAGGTTGCGAAATTTAAATTAAACAGTAATTTTTCTGTCCCTGGCTATATTTTTCCATTCACCGGTTATGTTTCCATTTTCAATGCTGTAAACACGATCATATAATGCAACTGTGGGACAAATATGATAGGGCAATCCGTATAAAGCATCACCGGGTTTTAAGTTTAGTCCTTTTGTATTTTCCAAAACGAGGTGTTCCTCGCTTTGGCTCACCGCTTTCAGCCCTGTGGCATTCAGAAAAAAAACTCTTTTCCCGATTTCATTTTCGGCAGAAACAGATTTGTGGCCAAGATCCGTACAAATTTTGTTTGCTGTGGGTAAAGAAATAACTCTTGTCACTAATACTGCTGCTGGTAGAAATTTTTGTTCGGGGCAGAGGTCGCTATAACCTTTATCCCAGTAAACAAAAGTTCCCGGACTGCATTCTACATTTTTTCTTTCGGCATGAATCGGGAAGGCAGGCGATCCGCCGGCGATAATTACAGGAACTTTGAATCCTTCATTTTCCAACTGCTCTTTCAATTGTTCAACTTCACTAAATCCTTTGTCGCAATGTTGTTTTCGTAAATTAATGTCAGCGTCTCTCAGATGTCCGTCATAAGCATGTAAGCCCAAAACTGAAATTCCTTTTAAAGAAGAACAATGTTTGAATAACTCAATTGCTTTTTCATCTGGCGCAATACCTGTCCGGTTCATTCCCACATTTAAATCAATATAAACAGGTATGGAAAGTTTTTCTGCGCTAAAAGCAACTGCTTGTTCATTGGCAGCTGCTTTATTATCCGTAAGACAGGAAAACTTTGTAAAAGAATATTTTTTTATAAGAGAAATTAACCGTTTCAGTTTGGGTCCAAGTGGCTGATAGGCCAATAAAACATCCGGTGCATTACATTGTGCCAGTATCTCAGCTTCGGCAATAGTGGCACATTTAAATTTGCTGATGCCAGCCTGCATCATCATTTGTGTCACCTCCATTGATTTGTTTGTCTTGATATGCGGACGTAACCGGTTTACATCTCCTGCCATTTTTATAGCCAGTTGAATATTGTGTTTTACTCTATCCGGGAAAACAATCAGCACAGGAGAATCCAGCTCATGTATATTTTTTACCAGAAACCAATTTTCCATAATTGAGAATTTATGTTACTTCGTCCTCAAAGTAAATAAAATATGTTAATCCGGGTTGTTTGGGTAATGACGGTTTATCTGGTACTTTTGCAGACTTCCCACAATTTCACTTAGCTGAATAGGATTTCTGTAGCACAAGAGTGCGACGCAAGGGACGATGAATAGAATTCCAAAAGATGGGATCATAAAAAACAAGGAGATTGCTTCGCTCAACAAAGTTGGGATGGCAAGAAAAATATGAACCAACCGAAAAGATACCTGGTTACTGCAGCGCTTCCTTATGCCAACGGCCCCGTACATATCGGGCATATGGCGGGTGTGTATATTCCGGCAGATATTTACGTTCGCTATCAACGGGCACAGAAAAGAGATATAAAATTTATTTGCGCCAGTGATGAACATGGTGTGCCGATTACGATCCGTGCATTGAAGGAAGGAGTAAGTCCGCAGCAGATTGTGGATACTTACCATGCTCAGATAAAAGAAAGTTTTGAACAGATGGGAATTTCATTTGATATTTATTCCCGTACCTCCAATAAAGTGCACCATGAAACGGCCGCTGCTTTTTTTAAAAAAATGTATGACGATGGTTTATTTGAAGAAAAAGAAACTGAACAGTATTATGACGAGAAAGCCAATACCTTTTTAGCAGACCGCTATATTACCGGTACTTGTCCTGTCTGTAAAAATGAAAATGCTTACGGTGATCAATGTGAAAAATGCGGCAGCAGTTTATCTCCGGAACAACTGATTAATCCACGCAGCACATTGAGCGATGCCGTGCCGGTGAAAAGGAAAACTAAGCATTGGTATTTTCCGCTGCAGAACTATGAAGCCTGGTTGAAAGAATGGATACTGGATGGACATAAGGAATGGAAAAACAATGTGTATGGTCAGTGCAAAAGCTGGCTGGATATGGGTTTGCAAAGCAGGGCCATGACAAGGGACAGTAACTGGGGAGTAAAAGTTCCGTTACCGGATGCTGAAGGAAAGGTTTTGTATGTATGGTTTGATGCACCTATCGGTTATATCTCTGCCACAAAGGAATTGACGCCGTTTTGGGCAGATTACTGGTGTAAGGATGATTGCAAACTGGTACATTTTATAGGTAAAGATAATATTGTTTTTCATTGCATCATTTTTCCGGCCATGCTGAAAGCACATGGCGGTTTTGTGTTACCTGATAATGTGCCTGCCAATGAATTTCTGAATATTGAAGGCGATAAAGTTTCTACCAGCCGTAACTGGGCGGTGTGGGTGCATGAATATGTAAAAGATTTTCCCGGCTGCGAAGATGCACTGCGTTATGTGCTTTGTGCCAATGCTCCGGAAACCAAAGACAATGACTTTACCTGGAAGGATTTCCAGGAAAGAAATAATAATGAGCTGGTAGCCATCTTCGGAAATTTTGTAAACCGGAGCTTTGTGCTGATGCATAAATTGTGTGGCAGTAAAGTACCGAAACTACATGAAGAATTATTTGATGATGATGACCGGTGGATTATAAAAGAAATTCAAAATGCCAGGTTGAAAGTTGAAAACCTGCTGGAAGAATTTAAATTCAGGGATGCTTTGTACGAAGTCATTGATCTGAGCCGCAAGGGTAATCAATACATGCAGAAGAAAGAACCCTGGATAAAAGCAAAAAAACTGGCAGATGATCAGGAGATGCAAAAAGTAATTGATAACAGTTTGCATCTTTGTTTACAGCTTACAGCCAACCTGGCCGTTTTAATAAATCCTTTTTTACCAACTACTGCAAAAAAAATGTTGCACCTGATGAAGGTGGTAGAGAAAATGCTGGAATGGGATAATGCTGGTAAATTAAAGCTGTTGAGTGTAGGCTATAGCTTAAGGCTGCCGGAGTTATTATTCAGAAAAATAGAAGACGAAGAAATAAAGGCGCAAGTGGAGAAGTTAAATAAAAATTCAAAAAATCAAAATACAAATTCCAGGATGGAAGAAAATATTATACCGTCAGAAAATAAAAAGCCGGAAATCGTTTATGACGATTTCGCAAAATTAGATTTGCGGATCGGCACCGTTACTGCTTGCGAAAAAGTAGCGAAAGCAGATAAACTTTTAAAATTAACAATTGATCTTGGCTCAGAAACAAGAACCATAGTTTCGGGAATTGCCATGCATTATACAGCTGAAGAAATGATCAACAAACAAGTAGTGGTGGTGGTGAATCTTGCTCCCCGCAAAATGAAAGGGATAGAAAGCCAGGGAATGATATTAACGGCAGAAGATAAAGACGGGAAGCTGCTGCTGCTTAAGCCGGAAGAACTGGTTAGTCCCGGATCATCAGTTAGCTGATAAAATTTCGTCACCAAAAACAAGGTGGCTTTTTCTTTCCCGCAAATTTTAAGTAATTTGATACCTTATCAATGCTATCGTTTGAATGTGGATCGTCTGGCTAGAGAAAAAAATATTAAAAACCCTGGGAATATTACTGGGGATCCTCCTTATTCTGATTACCACTCTTCATTTTTATGTGGTAAACAATGCAGAAACACTGATAGAAGAATTGGTAAAAAAAGAATCCCACGATAAACTCAGATTAAAAGTAAAGAATATTAAGTTTAACTATTTCAGCAAAAAAGTAGAACTGGAAAATGTTTCTTTTTATTCAAACGATTCGCTGGATATTAAAACATCTTATAATATAAATATTGACCATATCCGGCTAAGGGTAAAAGCCCTGCTTCCCATTTTTACCAGAAAGGAATTGCTTATTGATTCCATTTACCTGACCGCCCCCGGCATTACTGTAACCAGTCTGAAACCAAATACTGATACCAGCACAAAAAATGTTTCCATTCCTGAAGAGATGGGAAGAATTTACAATTCCATCATTGATGCATTGAAAATGTTCCAGGTCACCCGCTTTGAAATGAATGAAGGAACCTTCACTTTAGTTAATAAAATTCACCCGGACCAATTGCCCCTGACAATCTCCAACCTGCATATCCATATTGATAATTTAAAAATTGATTCCACGGCAGATCAGAAAAATCTTTTTTTCAGTGACCAGATGCTGTTCCGGACTACCGACCAGGATATTATTTTTCCCGATGGCAATCACCGGCTGGCCTTCAGCAAATTCCGGATTAATATCCGCAGAAAATTTATCCAGATTGACAGTTGTACCCTTTATGGAAAAAAACCCGGTGAAAACAATTCTGAATTTAAAATATTCCTGGATAACCTCCGTCTCGTCAATGTAGATTTCAAAGCGCTGTATGAAAAAGAACTGATCAAGGCCGATTCGGTTTATTGCAGGAATCCACTTATCAATTTAAAGCTGGAGTTAAATAAAAAGGGAAGTGCGAAGAATAAATTACCAAACCTGGATACACTGATCCATCAATTAACGGGTGACTTAATGTTAGGCTACATAGGAGTTACCAATGCCGGAATTGATATTACCACTTACAGGGATGGTAATCCAACATCCTTTTCGTCGGACAAAAACAATTTCGAAATGAAGGGGCTTTCCATTGATAAAAACCGTGCGAATCCGGTGTTGCTGGAAGGTTTTGATATGGCTATACATAACTATGAAAATTTTGTAAAGGACAGTAGTTATTTTCTACGTTTTGACAGTATCCGGTTAAGAGAGAATAAAATATTATTAAGTAATTTTTCTGTCAACACGGAAGCATACAAAGACAACCGGAATATCAAAGTACAGCAATTTGCACTCAGTGGCCTTTCGTGGAGCGAACTTTTATTTAACCGGAAAATCAAAGCACAGCAGGCTTCCCTGATTAATCCCCGGATAGATTATACACAACCCGAAGTTGCTAAAAAAAACAGCAACAGAGAGTTTTTTTCCTCCCTGGATGTGATTAACAAAATCATGACCCTGGAGAAACTGCAAATGATAAATGGCCAGCTAACTATTAAAGCAAGGAATAACACGGAAATCATTTTGCAAAACACCAGCCTGCTGCT